>CAXUMU010000180.1:0-2051 GCA_964252145.1 uncultured Sphingomonadaceae bacterium | reverse complement strand
CTGGTCCTGCCACTGGCCGGTCTGGCCGAGATAGCGCGCGGCGCGCACGACCGAGCTCTGGTCGAACGCGCTGCGCACCTCGGGCGCGATGGCGACATAGGCCGGCTCCTGCGGCGGCAGTGCCGGCTGGCCCAGCCGCTCGCCCGCCAGCTGTCCGTAGAATTGATCGGGACTTGCTGCCGACAGTTGAAAATAGCGCTGCGCCCCCGCCGCGTCGCCCGACGCGAGCGCGGCACGGCCGGCCCAGTAATAGCCCTTGCTCTGCGTCTGCGGCGTCTTGGCCGCGCGGGCGTAGCGCTCGAACATGCCGACCGCATCGGCCGGGCGGGCCAGCCTCTGCAGCGCGGTCGTGCCGGCCAGCCACACCAAGCTGGTATAGTCGTCGCGCTCGCCCAAGGGGCGGTCGCGCACCTGCGTGCCAGCGGGGAAGGCGTCGTCAACGTGGGCCGCTATCGCCCAGGCGGTGCTCCACTGCCCGTCGGCGGCCGCGCCGCGCGCGTTCTGGAGGAGGAGCTCCAGCCACTTCTCGGCATCAAACGGCGGGCTCTCCAGCGTCCGCGGATTGGCGAGGTAGCCGCGCGCGGCGGCGAGCTGGCTCGAATCGCGCAACCAGCGCGCGCGGTCGGCGATGAAGCCCGCATCGCCGTTCGCCGCCGCGCCCAGCGCATAGGCCTTATCGGACGCATCGGGGCTGCGCTGCTGCAGCGCCAGCCGCGCCTCGTACATCGGCCGCCGGGCCGGCGAGACCAGCGCGAGCTGGCGCTGCGCCGCGACGGTGGAGCGGTTCCACAGCAGCCGCTCCATCCTTTTGTCCTGCTCCCCTGGCGTGAAGGTGAAGCGGGCGGTCAGCCGCGCCTCGTCGTCGGGCGACAGCGCGCCGCCCAGCCACGCCGCGCGCGCGGCCGCCTGCGCATAATCGGCGCGGCCGAGCGAGGCGAGCGCCTCGGCGTAGCGCAGCTGCGCGGTCG
This sequence comes from uncultured Sphingomonadaceae bacterium, assembly GCA_964252145.1. GTDB lineage: Bacteria > Pseudomonadota > Alphaproteobacteria > Sphingomonadales > Sphingomonadaceae > JAQGLK01. The sequence continues at coordinate 1,083 of CAXUMU010000180.1, read as the reverse complement.
GGGTGAGCGGGGCGAAGCGATCGAAGAAGCCGGCGATCTCGTCCGCCGGCACGCTGGCCGGATCGATCCGCTTCTCGGCCGCCTTGCGCATCGCCAGCTCGCCCGGCCAGCCGGGATAGGCCATCAGGAAACTGGCATAGTCGCCGAACGAATAGGCGTCGCTCTGGCGCAGCCGGTCCCACCGCGCCACCGCGCCGCCGATCGGATCATAGGCGGGCGGGGCGGTCGTCGCCGTGGCTGTGGGCTGCCCCTGCCACACCGTCGGGTCGGTCGTCAGCGTCGCCGCGGCGGCCGCGACCGAGGCGAGCAGCAGCCCGCCGGCGGCGAGCCGCCTCGCCATGCTGGACATGGCGTGGCCGCCGTCCCTATCAGGCGCTGGACGGACCCGGTTACGCATCGCGGCACTATGCCTTGTGATGGACCGCAGGTGAAGGGGAGTTGCTCAAGCGATGTTCAGCGGATCGATCCCGGCGATGGTGACGCCGTTCCGCGACGGCGCGTTCGACGAGGCCACCTTCCGCCGGCTGGTCGACTGGCAGATCGATCAGGGCAGCAGCGCGCTGGTCCCCTGCGGCACGACCGGCGAGTCCGCGACGATGTCGATCGCCGAGCATGACCGGGTGGTCGCGGTGTGCGTGGAGCAGGCCGCCGGCCGCGTGCCGGTGATCGCCGGCTGCGGATCGAACGACACCTCGGTCGCGCGCGGCCACATGGAGCGGGCCAAGGCGGCCGGCGCGGCGGCGGCTCTGGTGGTGCTGCCTTATTACAACCGGCCGAACCAAGACGGGATCATCGCGCATTTCACCGCGCTCGCCGAAGGCTGCGACCTGCCGATCCTGATCTACAACGTGCCCGCGCGCACCGTGACCGACATCAGCGTCGAGACGATGGCGACGCTGGCGAAGCTGCCCGGCATCGTCGGGGTGAAGGATGCGAGCGGGAAGGTGGAGCGCGTCTCCGCTCAGCGGCTCTCGTGCGGGGCGGATTTCTGCCAGCTTTCGGGCAATGACGATATGGCGCTGGGGTTCATGGCGATGGGCGGCGTCGGCTGCATCTCGGTCACCGCCAATGTTGCGCCGAAAC
>CAXUMU010000179.1:0-6790 GCA_964252145.1 uncultured Sphingomonadaceae bacterium | reverse complement strand
CGCCCAGCAGCTTGCGGATCACGTCCTCGTCGCCGGCTTCCTCGAAGTCGGCCTGGACCACCGCCTTGGCATAGGCGTCGGTCTCGGCCGGGGTCAGCCCCATCAGCCCCGCCGCCCACACGCCGATCAGGCGGTTGCGGCGCGCGGTGATGCGGAACGCCATATCCTCTTCGCGGGCGAAGTTGGTCTCGAAAGCACGTTCGCGATCGTCGAAGGTGGTCATGCGGGCTCCCGGCTAGAATTGCCGGAGCAGAGATAGGGAGATGGTGCCGGCCGCGCAACGGCGCGCTTCATGCCGCCCGCGTGGCAAGCCACGGCCGTTCCGCCGCGAGCCGCGTCTCATAGGCGCCGATCGCGGCATCGCGCGCCAGCGTCAGGCCCACCTCGTCCAGCCCCTGCATCAGGCAGTCGCGCCGGAACGGGTCCATCGCGAAGACGAAACGGTCCTGGAACGGGGTGGTGACGGTCATCGATTCCAGGTCGATCGTGATCGGCTGGCCTTCGCGCGCCACCTCCAGCAGCCGCTCCACCGCCGGCTCGGGCAGCACGACCGCGACGATCCCGTTCTTGAACGCATTGCCGGAGAAGATGTCCGAATAGCAGGGCGCGATCACCGCCGTCACGCCCATATCGGCCAGCGCCCAGGCTGCATGCTCGCGGCTGGAGCCGCAGCCGAAATTGTCGCCCGCCAGGAGGATCGGCGCGCCGGCGAAGGCGGGATCGTCGAACACGTTGCCCGGCTCAGCCCGGATCGTCTCGAACGCGCCCCTGCCCAGCCCGGCGCGGCTGATCGTCTTCAGATACGGCGCCGGGATGATGACGTCGGTATCGACGTTCTTGCGTCCCAAGGGATAGGCGCGGCCGTGGACGGTGGTGACGGGGTTCATTGCAAAACTCCTACGTGCCTCAGGCAAGCCAATCTTCGCAGCGCAGACCCTCGACGCGGGTGAATTCGCCGAGGTTGTTCGTGACGATCGACAACCCGCGGCTGCGAGCATGCCCGGCAATCAGCATGTCATAGGCGCCGATGATCCGGCCAGCCTTCGCCAGCCTTGCGTGGATTTCGCCGGAATGATGGGCGGCTGCATCGTCGAAATCGAGAACATCCAGTCGCGAGACGAGGCTCATCGTCAGGTCACGCTGATACTCGGGCCGACTGGAACGCTCGGCGCCGTGCAGTAACTCGTGCAAGGTGATCGTGGAGAAGCACAGCGTTCCGCTGTTGGCCTTGAATCGATCACCTGCCGGGCTGCCCGGGTGTCGCATCACGTGAATGCAAAGGTTCGTGTCAAGCATGAACCGAAGCATCAGGAGAAATCACGCTCCTGCACCGGTGGCTGGTCGCGCTCCGGAAAATCAGGGTTCGGCGGCCGATCGAAGAAATCATCCCACAGCGCGTCGGCAGGAGTCAGGACGATCGACTGACCCACCTTCCGGACGACCACCTTCTTTACCGTGTCCGGGAACGCCAGTTCCTTCGGCAGGCGGACCGCCTGCGAACGATTGGATTTGAAGAGCGTCGATTTCACGGGCATCGCTGCAATCTGCCCATCGCGTCGGGATATGTCAACGGGATATACCGCCCTGATCCGATTGTTAATGCCAGTCCCGGATGTCGACGAAGTGGCCGGCGATCGCCGCCGCCGCCGCCATCGCGGGCGACACCAGATGGGTGCGGCCCTTGAAGCCTTGCCGGCCCTCGAAATTGCGGTTCGAGGTCGAGGCGCAGCGCTCTTCCGGCGACAGCTTGTCGGGGTTCATCGCCAGGCACATCGAGCAGCCCGGCTCGCGCCATTCGAAGCCGGCCTCCAGGAAGATGCGGTCCAGCCCCTCGGCCTCGGCCTGGCGCTTCACCAGCCCCGAGCCCGGCACGATCAGCGCCTGACGGATGCCCGGCGCGACGTGGCGCCCCTTCGCCACCGCGGCCGCGGCGCGCAGATCCTCGATCCGGCTGTTGGTGCAGCTGCCGATGAAGATGTGCTCGACGGACACGTCCTGCATCCGCGTGCCGGGGGTCAGGCCCATATAATCCAGGCTCTTGGCGGCGGCGGCCTGCTTGGCGGGATCGGCGAAGCTCATCGGATCGGGCACCGATCCGGTGATCGCCACGACGTCCTCGGGGCTGGTGCCCCAGGTGAGGCTGGGGGCGATGTCGGTCGCGTCCAGCGTCACGACCTGGTCGTAGCGCGCCTGCGCATCCGTGGGGAGCGTGCGCCACCAGGCGAGCGCCTGCTCCCACTCCGCGCCCTTCGGCGCCATCGGCCGGCCCTTCAGATAGGCGTAGGTCGTCTCGTCGGGCGCGATCAGGCCGGATCGCGCGCCATGCTCGATCGCCATGTTCGAGACGGTCAGCCGCCCCTCGATCGACATGGCGCGGATCACCGAGCCGGTATATTCGACGACATAGCCCGTCCCGCCGGCCGCGCCGACCTTGCCGACGATCGCGAGGATCACGTCCTTGGGGCTGACGCCGTAGCCGAGCGTCCCGTCGATGCGGATCTCCATCGACTTCGACTGCTTCAGCAGCAGCGTCTGCGTGGCGAGCACATGCTCCACCTCCGACGTGCCGATGCCGAAGGCGAGCGCGCCCATCCCGCCGTGCGCGGCGGTGTGGCTGTCGCCGCAGACGATCGTGGTGCCGGGCAGCGAGAAGCCCTGCTCCGGCCCGACGACATGGACGATGCCCTGCTCGGGCGCGACCGCGTCGATGTAGCGGATGCCGAAGGCGGGCGCATTGGCCTCCAGCGCGGCGAGCTGCTGCGCGGACTCCACGTCCGCGATCGGCAGGCGCCTGCCGTCCGGGCCGACGCGCGGCGTGGTCGGCAGGTTATGGTCCGGCACGGCCAGCGTCAGGTCCGGCCGGCGGACCTTGCGGCCGGCGACGCGAAGCCCTTCGAACGCCTGCGGCGAGGTAACCTCGTGGACGAGGTGGCGGTCGATATAGATCAGGCAGGTGCCGTCGTCGCGGCGCTCGACGACGTGCGCGTCCCAGATCTTCTCGTAGAGCGTGCGGGGGCTGGTCATGATGCGCCGCATCTAGTGCGGCTGGCGGGAAAACGGAAGCGCGGCAGATAGTATCCGTCAGGTGATCGACGACTGATATTCGTCGTCGCCATCCTGCGCCGGCGGTTGCCGCTGCTGGGACTGCAGGGCCCGTTCCATCGATCCGACGATGCGATCGACCGGGATCGTGAAGACGCCGCCGTGCGCGGCGCGCCATTCGGCGATCCCTTGGGCCGGATCGGGGAAGCGGACCTTGGCGGAGGAGAGGTGCGTCACGCTCGCATCCAGCGCCGCCTGGGTCACGGGGATGTGCTGCACCTCGCTCGCCTGCGCTACGCCCGCGAAATGCACGCGGACCACGCTGATGTGATAGACCGTCTGCGGCATCGCCGCGACCTTGGTCCGCTCGATCTGCTGATGCGCAGGAGCGAGCCGGCATCGCCCGAGCGGGTGTGATACGCCCACACCTGCCCTTCGGCATATCTGGGTGCCGGCGCGGCGCCGGCGAGGCCGACGACGATCGCCGCGAGCATCGTCATCCGGACGGGAGCCATCATCATCGCCTCTCTTTCCCTTGCCACGCCATCAAGAAGTAAGGGAACGTCGCAACCGTTCAAGATTTCCGCAGATCGTCTGATCGCACGCGTCGCAACCAGTCCGTTGCTCATGCGTTACGGGTGCGTCACAAAAAGGAGAACGACGATGCGGAAGAGCAAGGTCATGTTGGCCGCCCTGGCGGTGATGGTCACCGGCACCACCGTATTGCCGGAGGCGGCCGTCGCGCGGAAGCATTACAATGACGGCTATTACAAGAACGGCCATTATTACGGTAATTCGCGCTACCGCCATCGCTGCGGCGGCGGCAACGGCGCGGTCGGCACGGTCGCGGGCGGTGCGGGCGGTGCGCTGATCGGCAATGCGATCGGCGGCGGAACGCTCGGCACGGTCGCCGGCGGCGTCGGCGGCGCGCTGCTCGGCCGCCACTTGGACAAGCAGAACACGCGCAATCGCCGCGGCTGCTGATCCGGCTTTAGCCAGCGCTACCAAAGCCCGGTCGGTCCATGCGGGACCGGCCGGGCTTTTCCTTCGGCAGTGTCAGCGCTTGCGGCGGCGCAACGCGAACGCGAGCGCCAGCACCGAGATCGCGATCGCGGCGGCCGCGATGGTGGAGCCCCAGCGCGCCTCCGCCGCCTCGAACGCCGGGCCGGCGAGATAGCCGAGGCCCGTGAACAGCCCGCCCCACAGGATCGCCGCGATCGCGTTCAGCGGGATGAAGGTGCGGGCCCGCAGCCGCGACGCGCCGATCGCCACCGGCGCGACCGCGCGCAGCCCGTAGGCGAAGCGGAACAGCAGCACGAACCAGACCGGATGGCGCTCGATCAGCTCCAGCGAGCGCGCGAACGCCGGCCGCTCGGCCAGGCGGCGCACGATGCGGTTGCGGCGGAAGTGCCGGCTGAGGTGGAACCAGAACTGGTCGACCAAACAGGATCCGCCGATCGCCGCGGCCACGGCCGCATAGATCGACAGCCACTGGCGATGCGCCAGCACGCCGCCGGCGAGCGCGAACGGCTCCCCCTCGATGCCCGACCCCAGAAAGATCGCGGCGACGCCGTAGCGGAGGATGATATGTTCCAACGCGCCGCCCGGCCGGCGTGGCTGCCTAGTGGAAGCCGACGATCGCGTGCGGCACGTAGGGCTCCTCCAGCCGCGCGATCTCGTCATCGGACAGCATGATGTCGAGCGCTGCGACGGCGTCGGCGATGTGGCCGGGCCCGGACGCGCCCACGATCGGCGCCGAGACCTCCGGCTTGGCCAGCACCCATGCCAACGCGCTCTGCGCCCGGGGAACGCCGCGCCCGCGCGCGACCTCGGCGACGCGCTCGACCACGCGGGCATCGGCGTCGGCGGTGTCGTGGTACAGCGTCTTGCCGAACGCGTCGGTCTCGGAGCGTTCGGTCGTCGCGTCCCAGTCGCGCGTCAGCCGGCCGCGGGCAAGCGGGCTCCACGGGATCACGCCGATCCCCTCGGCGGCGCATAAGGGGAGCATCTCGCGCTCCTCCTCGCGGTAGAGCAGGTTGAGATAATCCTGCATCGCCACGAAGCGGCTCCAGCCGTTCGCCTCGGCCACGTGCAGCATCGTCGCGAGCTGCCAGGCGTACATCGACGAGGCGCCGATGTAGCACGCCTTGCCCGCCTTCACCACGTCGTGCAGCGCCTCCAGCGTCTCCTCGATCGGGGTGTCGGGATCGAACCGGTGGATCTGGTAGAGATCGACATAGTCGGTGCCCAGCCGGCGGAGGCTCGCGTCGATCTCGGCCATGATCGCCTTGCGCGACAGCCCCGCCCCGTTCGGCCCCTCGCGCATCCGCCCGTGGACCTTGGTCGCGATCACCACCTCGTCGCGGCGGGCGAGCTCCTTCAGCGCGCGGCCGACGATCTCTTCCGAGGTGCCGTCGGAATAGACGTTCGCGGTATCGAAGAAGTTGATCCCCGCTTCGATCGCGTGGGTGAGGATCGGACGGCTCTTCTCGTCGTCCAGCGTCCACAGATGCGGCCCGCGTTCGGGGATGCCGAAGGTCATGCAGCCCAGGCAGATGGGCGAGATGTCGAGGCCGGTATGCCCGAGCTTGCGATACTCCACGGGTGCGCCTCCGGTCGGTCGTCGGCCGGCGATTGGACCGACGTATCTCCACCGCATCCGCGACCCGTTTGTGTCGAGCGCGGTCGAGACACTTTTCGACGGGACGCCCGTGTTGCGACCGCGCTCGACACAAACGGACAGGGGTGTCGGCAAAGCCGGGCCAGGCGTTGCGGCGTGCCGTCGGAAAGGCGCGGGGCGGGCGTTCGGACCCGCCCCGCACAGCGTCCTACGGCATCAGGACGGTATCGACGACGTGGATCACGCCGTTCGACTGCATCACGTCCTTGATCGTCACCGTCGACATGCCGCCCTTGGCGTCGGTCAGCATGAGCTTGCCGCCTTTCATCATCGCGGTCAGCGGCTCGCCCTGCACGGTGGTGAGGGTGGCGGTGCCCTTGCCCGCCTTGATCGCCTTGGCGATGTCCTTCGAGGTCATCTTGCCGGCGACGACATGGTAGGTGAGGATCTTGGTGAGCGTGTCCTTGTTCTCGGGCTTCACCAGCGTATCGACGGTGCCGGCGGGAAGCTTGTCGAACGCCGCGTTGGTGGGCGCGAACACGGTGAACGGGCCGGAGCCGGACAGCGTATCGACCAGGCCGGCGGCCTTTACCGCGGCGACGAGCGTGGTGTGATCCTTCGAGTTGACCGCATTGTCGACGATCGTCTTGGTCGGATACATCGCGGCGCCGCCCACCATCGGGTTGGCGAAAGCGGCCGAAGTCAGCGCCGGAGAAACGCCGGCCAGTGCAATCACCGCGATCGCGGTACGAAAATTCAGCTTGGTCATCGCTCTCATCCTTGTCTCGTCGCGGCCTTCGAAGAGGCGCGACCGCAAGTACGAACGCAGGTTAGGCCCGGATGCAAGATGTCAGGTGGACTTGACGATCCCGCTGACGATTATCGGCCCGGTCGGCTTGCCGGAGGGCGATCCGCCGGCGGGCTCCAGCGTGATCGCCAGCGTCGCGCCGGGCGCGATGTCGTGCGCCGCCGCATTCGGCGCGCCGCGCCAGCTGGCGCCGTCGGCCGGCATCACCCCCAGCGAGCGCGGCGTGCCGCCGGCCGGGATCACCCACAATTCGGCGGCATGCTTCGCCGGATCCAGCGCGGCGGGCGCCAGCGTCAGCCGCTGCGTCGCGGCATCGTAGC
>CAXUMU010000178.1:0-6795 GCA_964252145.1 uncultured Sphingomonadaceae bacterium | reverse complement strand
GTCGCGGATGACGGGCATGTCCTCATGCTCGAACGCATGCTCCAGCGCGGTGCGCATGCCGGCGTTGAAGCCCTCGTCTCCCAGCGCGAAGTTGCGCGCGACCGCCCAGTAATAATGCGTCGTGCCCTCGGTCTCGGGCGTGAAGGCGTGGAGCGAGGGGAGGGCGGTGGTGTCGGCCTTCGGCGTTCCCGGCTCGCCGGCGCGGTAGTCGAGGAACAGCACCGCCGGGGCCTGCCAGCGGATATCGCAGAACAGGTCCATCCGCTTGCCGTGCGTGCCCAGGATCGCGGAGATGCCCTCCGAGAGGTAATCGTTCGGGTGGACGTATTCGGACCAGACGGCCTCGCCCTCCTGGCGGAAGCGGCGCTTGCCGATCGTCCAGCTGTTCGCGCCGAGCGCGGGATGGACATAGTTGGAGTGCGACAGGTCGAGGATGTTGTCGCTGTAGAGCTCATAATGCCCTTCCGCATGCGCGGTGCCGCGCACCGCCTCCCACCGCGGATCGGCGAGCCAGGCGAAATCGGGGATCAAGGCGGCATCGGCGCGCGCCGCATCGCCCATCCAGATCCACAGCAGCCGGTGCCGCTCGACCAGCGGATACACCGGCACCGCCACGCGCGGGACGACGCCCTTCTCGTGCGGGTTGAACACGCAGGCGCCGGTGCCGTCGAAGCGCAGCCCGTGATAGGGGCATTCCAACTGATCGCCCACCACCCGGCCGTAGCCGAGCGCGGCGAAGCGGTGCGGGCAGCGCCCGCCGATCGCGTGCGCCACGCCATCGCCGTCGCGGAACAGCGCAAGCGGCTCGTCGAGGAAGGTGCGCTGCAGCGGCTCGGCGCCCAGATCGTCCACCCAGCCGGCGACGTACCAGGTGTTGCGCAGGTAGCGCGGCGGCTGGCGGGACGCGGGGGGAGGCGGGATGTCGAGACGGTTCTGCGCCATGATACCCTCTTAGATCGTGCTGGGCCGAAGCTCCGCCGTGCGCCGGTGCCGCGGCGCGGTCTCGCGCAGGCCCAGCGCGATGACGGCGGAGACCAAAGTCAGCCCGGCCATCATCCACAGCGGCGCGGCCAGGCTGAACCGGTCGGCCAGCGCGCCCGCGATCGGCGGCCCCAGCACCCCGCCCAATATCTCGCACGTGCCCATGCACAGCCCCAACACGGTGCCGGCGAGGCGCAGGTCCACGCTCTCCGACGGCACCGTCGCCATGAACAGCGGGAAGATGCCGTTCACACCCCAGCCGATGAAGAAGAAGATCGCGAGCATCCACGCCGGCCCGGCGAAGAACATCGCGCCCAGCGGCAGGATCACGCCGATCAGCGGCATTGCGATCATCACCGGCCGCCGCCCGATCCGATCCGACAGCCCGGCGATGGTGAAGCTGCCCAGCGTCGCCGAGATGCCCAGCGTGCCCATCAGCCAGCTCATCGTGGCCGGCGCGATGCCGCGCACCTGCGTCAGGTACAGCGGCATGAACGCCCAGCAGATCACCAGATACGCGACGAGCAGCACGCCCATCACCAGGCAGACGATGATGTTACGCTCCTGCAGCGCGTCCTTCAGCCCGGCCGGGCCGCCGGCATTGTGGCTCTGCACCTCGGCCTTCTCGGGCTCCTGGATCAGGAACCAGATCAGCATCGCGCTGATGATCCCCGGAATGCCGGCAAGGAAGAAAGCGTGGCGCCAGCCGAACGCCGCGGCGAACGCGACCAGCAGCACGGGCGCCGCGAACGATCCCAGCAGGTTCGATCCGAAATTCTGCGCGATGCCCTGCGCCAGGCCGCGCCGCCCCGGACTGACTTCGGAGGCGACCATCGCATGGCTGATCGGCATGATCCCGCCCTCCGCCACGCCCATCAGCAGCCGCGCGCCCAGCAGCAGCGCGAACGAGGCGGCGATGCCGGTGAGGAAGGAGCAGAGCGAGAAAGCGAGCGTCGAGAGCACCAGCAGCAGCTTGCGGTTGCCGAGCGAATCGGAGAGCTTGCCGATCCCGAACGCCGCCACCGCCCAGGTGAGCGACAGCGCGCCCGCCAGCATGCCGATCTGCACGTTGTTCAGGTGCAGGTCGGGCTGGACGAACGGCATCAGGAAGTTGAGCGAGTTGCGATCGAAGAAGACGATGCCGAAGTTGAGGCTCAGCAGCGCCACCAGCAGGATCTGGTAGCCCGCCGATCGCTGCACCCGCGCGCGTACGTCCGTCATGCCGGTCCTTCCCTTGGCCGCGCCTCGCCGGACGCTCGCTGCCGGTTATCGCGCGGCCGGCCGGACGTCCCCGCCCTCAGCGAAACGAAAGCGCGCCGCGCCGCTCGGCGAAGCGCCAGCCATCGCCGGTCCGCACGAAGCGGTCGTCATATTCGCCGACGAGCGCGGGCTTCTTGTCCAGCATCGGCAGGCCGCCGTCGGTCGCGGCGGCGCCCGAGAAGAGCAGGATCATGCTGTGCGCGGCGGCGGTATCCGCGCTCTCGACCGTCACGACGATGTTCGCGCAGATGTGGCGCGACACGCGGGGCGGACGGGCGAGGAACGAAGCGAGGATCGCATCGCGGCCGACGATCGGCTGGTCGGGCGCGGACGGGCGCGTCATCAGCCCGTCCTCGGCATAGAGCGCGGCGACGTCGTGCCAGCGGCCGGCGTCGTTGAGGTTGGCGTACAGGTTGATCAGGCGGGTGCATTCCCACTCGATCGCGCGGCGTTTCTTGGGGCTCATGCGGCTGGATCCTCTCGGGGGAGCAGCCTAGCCGAGCGCCGCCGCGACGGCAAACGCCGCCCGATCAGTAGGATCCGCGCGCGCCGATCACCGCCGGCACGGTCGCCAGCAGGATGCGCAGGTCCAGCGCGAGCGACTTGGACCGCGCATAGGCGACGTCCATCGCGACGCGGCGGCGGTAGCTGATATTGTTGCGCCCGCTGATCTGCCACAGTCCGGTGATCCCCGGCTTCACGCTGGCATAGGAGCCGAGATAGCGGCCGTAGCGCGCGGTCTCGCCCAGCACGATGGGGCGCGGGCCGACCAGGCTCATGTCGCCGAACAGCACGTTGAACAGCTGGGGCAGCTCGTCCAGGCTGCTGCGGCGCAGGAAGTTGCCGATCGGCGTGATCCGCGGATCGCGGCGCAGCTTGTGATCGCGCAGCCATTCGCGCAGCGCCTCGGGATCGTTGACGAGCATTTCGTGCAGCCGCTGCTCGGCATCCACCACCATCGAGCGGAATTTGTAGCAGGTGAACGCCCGCCCGCCGAGGCCGATCCGCTCCTGCAGGAACAGGATCCCGCCGCGACTCGTCGCGAGCACGAGCACCGCGATCAACAGGAACAGCGGGGCGAGAAAGAGGATCGCACAGGTCGCCGCGACCAGATCGGCAATACGCGCAACGCTCGTGCCGGGGCGCATCGGGTCCTGCTGCAGCATGTGCGAAGAGCGAATCGAATGAAGGCAGCTGTCGCCGTTCATGCCCTGCACGTACGCCCCCTGAAGCAACTACGAGCACCTTGTGCGGCGCAACATGCGTATGAAGGGACGTATAGTTAGGCACAAGCGACGGAAGATGTTTAATGATCCGAAACAGACTGACTTCAAGGTCCAATATAGTCGAACAAATAACTCAGGGTTAGATCATAGATTACTCTAAAACCAAGACGGTACCTACGTTTGAACACTATGCTAATGCGCGAGCCATATGGGTTACTCACCTCTGTCCCAATCTGTCCGTCTTGGTTGGACCAATCGGTACGCGGGACTCACCCTGCCTTCCGCATCCGGGCACGCCTGCCCTGAAAGCGGCTGCGCAGGCTGGCGCGGAGTGGTTCGTCGAACCGTCGGGCGGCGAGGAGCGACAGCGGCAGGATGATCGCGACGGTCAGCACCAGCTGCATGCCCCGGCTCAACGAAAGCGCATCGCCGAGTTCGCCCAGCAGCTCCAGCAGCGGATAATGGAGGATGTAGACCGGGTAGGAGAGTTCGGCGCTGAGGGCGACGAGCGGCAGCCAGCGCCCGCTCGGCTCGTGCAGGCTCCCCGCCGCGACGATGGCCGGCAGCACCAGCAGGCTGGCGGCGAGATCGAACGCGGTGTTCCACGCCGGTGCGAGCAGCGGCACCGCGAAGATCGCGGCCAGCACGATCGCGAGCAGCCACGCCGGACACCCCATCCGCGGCAGCAGCCCGCGCGTCCGCAGGCGGAACAGCAGCACACCCGCGGCGAAGGGACAGGCGATGCGGACGAAGCCCACCGCCAACGTCGCCCCCTGCCAGCCGACCGCAACCCCGCCATAGGCACAGGCGACCGCGACGAGCGCCAGCGCGGACAGGATCAGCACGGCGGCGAGCACGCGATCCGACAGCCAGCGGACGACGGCGGCATAGGCCAGGTTGGCGCAGATCTCGAAGAACAGCGACCAGGACGGCGGGTTCGTGCTGAACGGTGCGCGCACCAGCTGCGGCGGCGCCGGCAGCGCGAGGGCCGCGAGAGGAAAAGCGAGGATCGCCTTGGCCACCCCGCCGAGCCAGCGATGCTCGATCGCATTGAGGATCAGCGCCCCCGTGCCCAGCAGCGCACCCAGCGCGAGCAGCGGCACCAGCCGGATGATCCGCAGCCGCACGAAATGGCCGAAGCCCAGCCGGCCGCTGCGGAGCCGCTGCTCATAGGCGTAGCCGATCACGAAGCCGCTGAGGACGAAGAAGAAATCGACCGCGAGGTAGCCGTGCCCCAGCGCCTCCGGCCCGATCCAGCCGCGCCGATGATACAGCAGCACCGCGATCGCCGCCACGCCGCGCAGCCCGTCGAGCGTCAGGAAATGCTGCCTCGCCGGCGGCCCGGCCACCGCGTCGCGCCTGTCGAGAATGGTCGCGCCGTCCGTCATCCGCCTGTCCGCTCCGCTCAGGGAGAACAGGATAGGGGGCGCGGCGCGGCGCGGGGCGGGGGCTGCATCCATAGCGGACGAACCGGATCGGGCGCCGCCGCCGTCCGCCGATTAGACGCGTGGCACCCATGCGATCGGGGATGCCATGCCTAGCGACATCTGCGTCGTCATTCCCGCGTTCGATGCGGCCGCCACGATCGCGCGCGCCGTCCGCTCCGCGCTGGCCGAGCGCGAAGTGTCGGAGGTGATCGTCGTCGACGACGCGTCGCGCGACGCGACGGCGGCGGCGGCGGCGCGCGCGGACGATGGGAGCGGGCGGCTGCGGCTGATCCGGTTCGATGCCAATCGCGGCCCCGCCGCCGCGCGCAACGCGGCGATCGCCGCAAGCCGAGCGCCGTTCGTCGCGATCCTGGACGCGGACGACTATCTGGTTGCCGGCCGGTTCGCGTAGCTGGGCGGCGCGGACGATTGGGACCTGCTGGCCGACAACATCGCTTTCGTGCCCGATGGCGGCGACGTGCCGCCGCTGGCCGCGCTGCCGCCCGGCCGGCGCCGGCTGACGCTGGCCGAGTTCGTCGATCGCAACATCCCGCGCCGTAGCCGGCCGCGCGCGGAGCTGGGCTTCCTCAAGCCGGTGATGCGCCGCGCGAGCCTGGAGCGGCTGAACCTGCGCTACGACGAGACGCTGCGGCTGGGCGAGGACTTCATCCTGTACGCGACCGCGCTGGCCCGCGGCGCGCGGTTCGATCTGTCGGCGCGCTGCGGCTATGTCGCGGTCGTGCGCGAGGGGTCGCTCAGCGGGCGGCACCGCACCGGTGACCTGGACGCGCTCGGCCGCGCCGGAGCGGCGCTGGCGGAGGAGTTGGATCGGCAGGGCGCGCCGGCGGCGGAGCGGCGGCTGCTCGCGCGCCATCTCGCCGGCGTCCGCCAGAAGGCCGCCACCCGCGCGTTCGTCGACCGCAAGCATGCGGTGGGCCTGGCCCGCGCCACCGGGGAGCTGCTCACCGATCCGGTCACGCTGGCGCGCGCCACGCTGGAGATCGTGGACGGCAGGCTGCGCCGGCGGCGGCCGGCTCCGGCGCCGCCGCTGCGCCTGCTGTTCCGGCCCGACGAGTTCGGCGGAGCGGCGGCGGCACGCTGAGCCTGGCCCGCCGCCGCGCATGTTCCTCACCCCGCCCGAGCTGACCGAGCACCGGCTGACGTGCGAGATCGCGGTGATCGGCGCGGGCGCGGCGGGGATCGCGGCGGCGCAGGCGCTCCACGCGCGCGGCCACGACGTGCTGCTGGTGGAAGGCGGCGGGTTCGAGATCGAGCCTGCCGCGCAGGCGCTGTTCGATGCCACCGCGATCGGCGCGCCGATGCGGCCGGAGGAGGGTCGCTACCGCACCTTCGGCGGCACCACCGTCGCCTGGACGGGGCGCTGCGCCACGCTGGACGAGATCGATTTCGAGCGACGCGACTGGGTGCCCGGCAGCGGTTGGCCGATCGGGCCGGATGCGCTCGCGCCGTTCCTCGCACCTGCAGCACGGCTTTGCGGGTTCGGCGAGGGGTGGAAGACTGAGCCGAAATGGTTCGGAAATCTGTGCCGGCTGCCCGGCCGTCCCGAACTCGTCGAACCCTATCTGTGGCGCTTGTTCGCCACCTCGCGCGGTACATTCCGGCACTTCGGCGAGCTGGTTTATCCAGCATGGGTACGCTCGCGCACGATTCGCGTGCTGCTGGAGGCGGACCTGGTCGGGCTGGCCGCGACGCCCGACGCCGGCGCGATCGCGAGCGCGCGCCTGCGTGCCCGCTCCGGCGCGACGATCGAGGTCGCCGCGCGCCATTTCCTCCTGTGCTGCGGCGGGATCGAGAATGCGCGGCTGCTGCTGAACTTCGCCCATGCCGACCCCGCCCCCTTCGCTGCGGTGCGGGATGCGATCGGCCGCCGCTTCCTGCAG
>CAXUMU010000177.1:0-6849 GCA_964252145.1 uncultured Sphingomonadaceae bacterium | reverse complement strand
GAGAGGCGGTCAGGCATTGCCGGGTTCCCGGCGTGGGCCCCACCCCAACCCCTCTCCCAAGGGAGAGGGGCTTCAGAAGATGAAGGGCGCGGGCGTCCCCGCCAACCGCATCGTGTTCAGCGAGAAGTTCGCCTGCCCGGTGTCGGGCTTCACCATTGCCGAGATCGAGCCGCGGCTATTCTCGTTCAACGCGCCGCAGGGGGCGTGCCCGGCGTGCGACGGGCTGGGGGAAAAGCTGTATTTCGATCCGCAGCTGGTGGTGCCGAACGAGCACCTGTCGATCGCCAAGGGCGCGGTGGTGCCCTGGGCCAAGTCGCAGCCGCCGTCGCCTTATTATATGCAGGTGCTGGCTAGCCTGGGTCGCCATTTCGGCTTCTCGCTCGACACGCCCTGGCGCGATCTGGTGCCCGAGCATGTGCAGGCGATCCTCCACGGCACCAAGGGCAAGCCGGTCGTCCTGAAGTTCATCGACGGGCGCAAGAGCTACGAGGTCTCCAAGCCGTTCGAAGGCGTGATCGGCAACCTGGACCGCCGCATGTCGTCTACCGAGAGCGCGTGGATGAAGGAGGAATTGGCCAAGTACCAGTCTTCCGCCCCGTGCGAGGTGTGCGGCGGCGCGCGGCTGAAGCCGGAGGCGCTGGCGGTCAAGATCGCGGGCGAGGATATCAGCCTCTCCACCCGCCGCTCGGTCGGCCCCGCGCTCGCTTTCTTCCGCGCGATGCCCGATGCCTTGAACGACCAGCAGCGCCAGATCGCCACCCCGATCCTGAAGGAGATCGTCGAGCGGCTGGGCTTCCTCGACAATGTCGGGCTGGACTATCTCAACCTCGATCGCACCTCCGGCACGCTCTCCGGCGGCGAGAGCCAGCGCATCCGCCTGGCCTCCCAGATCGGCTCGGGCCTGTCGGGCGTGCTCTACGTGCTCGACGAGCCCTCGATCGGCCTGCACCAGAAGGACAATGAGCGCCTGCTCGTCACGCTCCGCCGCCTGCGCGATCTGGGCAACACCGTCATCGTCGTCGAGCATGACGAGGATGCGATCCGCACCGCCGACCATATCATCGACATGGGGCCGGGCGCGGGCGTGCACGGCGGCGCGGTGGTGGCCGAGGGTAGCCTCGCCGACATCGAGGCGCACCCGGACAGCCTGACCGGCGCCTACCTCACCGGCCGCCGCGCGGTGCCCCTGCCCGCCGCCCGGCGCAAGGGCAACGGCCGCAAGCTGACCGTCCGCGGCGCGCGCGCGAACAACCTGAAGGACGTGACCGCCACCCTCCCGCTCGGCACCTACACCTGCATCACCGGCGTCTCGGGATCGGGCAAGGCGACGTTCACCATCGACACGCTCTACGCCACCGCCGCGCGCACGCTGAACGGCGCGCGCATGCTCGCCGGCCACCACGAGACGATCGAGGGCCTCCAGCATCTCGACAAGGTGATCGACATCGATCAGTCGCCGATCGGCCGCACCCCGCGCTCCAACCCGGCGACCTACACCGGCGCCTTCACCCAGATCCGCGACTGGTTCGCGGGGCTGCCGGAGAGCCAGGCGCGCGGCTACAAGCCTGGCCGGTTCAGCTTCAACGTGAAGGGGGGGCGGTGCGAGGCGTGCCAGGGCGACGGCGTGCTGAAGATCGAGATGCACTTCCTGCCCGACGTCTACGTCACCTGCGACGTGTGCCACGGCGCACGCTACAACCGCGAGACGCTGGAGGTGCAGTTCCGAGGGCAAAGCATCGCCGACGTGCTGGACATGACGGTGGAGGACGCGGTCGCGTTCTTCAAGGCGGTGCCGCCGATCCGCGACAAGATGGCGATGCTGGCCGAGGTGGGGCTGGGCTACGTCAAGGTAGGCCAGCAGGCGACGACGCTCAGCGGCGGCGAAGCCCAGCGCGTCAAGCTCGCCAAGGAGCTGAGCCGCAGAGCCACCGGCAACACGCTGTATATCCTCGACGAGCCGACCACCGGCCTCCATTTCGAGGACGTCCGCAAACTCCTCGAAGTCCTCCACGCGCTGGTCGAGCAGGGTAACACCGTGGTGGTGATCGAACACAATCTCGACGTCATCAAGACCGCCGACTGGGTGCTCGACCTGGGGCCGGAAGGCGGCGTCAAGGGCGGCGAGATCGTCGCCGTCGGCACGCCCGAGCAGGTGGCGAAGGAGAAGCGGAGCTATACGGGCGCGTATCTGCGGCCGCTGCTGAAGGCGAAGGCGGCGGGAAAGGCGGAGCGGGTGGCGGCGGAATAGTTAGGGAAGCCTAGCCCTTGGTCCGTCATTTTCCTCCGGTGTTGATAGGCTTTTAATTTTTTCGGTATTGGCCTTACGGCTCTTCAGTTCAGCAAGCTGGAGATTGAGGCGTAACAGCGATTTTAACCCACCATAGGCTATCAAAAACCTCGTAATTAGCGATGCCGCGGTTGCCCCAAAAAGAAACCTGAGAAAGTCTACAACAAAGTTCCTGTCCAAAAGATATTGAAAAGGAAGCTGGATCAACGGTTTAGCTTTACTCATAATAACCGCTAACACTAGAAAGCCTATGGCAGTAAGAGCTGAAGCAAAAAGAGCTGCCCAGAATCTCAACTGTTCTTGAAGTGCATCTCCGTATTCTCTTACTGCTTTAGGTGAAAGATCATCGCCTTTTAAGATATTTACCGTCTGCATCATCGCTGGAAAAACCCCAGCCATCAGGAGCGCAAAGAAAGGGATAATGCGCGTAGAGCCCTCTATGATGCCATCACGTGGCAATCCAATAGCGATCAGGCCACCCGCCACCATTCTCAAGGCCGTGGCAACATGCTTTTTCACGTTAGTTCAATGGCCCCCTTCGCTGCCCAAGACGCCATTGCAGCAGATAATGCGCTAACGGCTGCAGTCAATTCTAGTATTCCATTCTGATGCGCAACTTCCACAACATGAGCTAATTGCGTTAACTTACCGTTAGTGCTTCCGTCCTTATCAAAGATGTTAATATCGCTCGTGTCGGTCATTTGAGCAAAGGCTGTCTGAATATCATCAGCTGACACCTTCGCCTCAGACGCTCGCTCAGCCTTGGATATACTTAATTCGACCCGCGCTTTGAGCACGAGATCGCTACTCATCTTTTCCCGAAGTTTTTCTATATCAGCCTCTTGAGCACCAAATACCTTGAGTAGCTCAAATATCTTCTCACCATAGCTAATATATTCATCAATCTTTCGCGTGTAAAAGCGCTGCTTTGGCGTAGTCGTTAACGCACTCTGCCCCTCGCCGGCTAACGCGGCTCTTGGAATCACGACAATCTTTTCTACACCGCCTTTAAGTGCTTTCACTCCCACAGCGTCAACCTTAGGCACAAGCTTCCAATAGTGCTCGCCAAGCTTAAGCACCTTACCTTTATCAAGTATTTCATTGAGATAGTTCTCAACGTGGCCCAATCGCAAGCCCATGCGCTCGATCATAGCGATATGGTTGCCGCTTACGAGAAGGTAGGCGGGCTCTTGAAGACTCACATCGTCTGGCCCGAGCTTTGTGCCGCCGAACGATGAAAGAGGCACTTGGCCGGCAGGCCGCTTCCACGTAGGAACCTCTGTACGATCATCGAGGTGCAGGAGCTCGAAAGCAAGGGCACCCTGATTAAGCTGATGAAAATGAAGCAATAGGCTATGACGCTCGTCTTCCTGTATCTTGAGCTCACGACTATTAACATCCTTTCCAAGTTCGCCCTCAAGAACCTGTCTAATGCTTGACTCGAGCGTTGGCGTGTCCTCCAGAGACACATCGCTGGATTCCGTATGAGTGTGATACTTTGCCAAACGATATTTTACTTTAACCTTGATTAGATCGGCCATGAGACATCCTCTTTCGCCTCCTGGCGCGAATTATGCGCGTAAGTTTTCCATTCGATCTCATAGTCATCGGATTGGTTGCCCCATCCCGTCCACCCCTTCCGCTCACCCCGCGCGAACAGCTCCAGCCGCGGCCCCGGCGAACACGCCTCGATCACATCGTACGCCTCATCCGGCTTCCGGCTATGCTCCCGCTTCCGCGTCCCAAGCAAATTCACCTGCCGCCGCCCCGGTGCCAGCGTCCGCGCATTCTTTCCCCGCACGCCGAACAGGCACAGTTCGGTCACGTTGCGAAAGTAGAAGCCGACCCCGCGCCCATCCGATCCGCCGTCCTTGCGTATCTTGTGCCAGACGAGGTTCGACTTGTAGTCGAACCCCCATGCCTGCATCACCCTCAAGCCCTCGGGCAGCAGCGCGTTCGGCACCCATAAATAAAGGTGCGCCGGATCGGCAGCGACGCCCTCTACCGGCAGCGCGCAGATTTCGTCCAATTCCATTGTGCCATAGCGCGACAGGCGGCGATGTTCGGGCGCCATCTTGCCGGTGCGGTTCTGGAAACGCCAAGGTGGATCGGCGAGGATCGTTGCGAACTTGCGGCCGCGCGTGGCCTTTGCGAAATCGAGTGCGGCGTCGATCGTCACGGCTGCTTCTCCTAATCTTCGACGCATTCCGGCCGAATGCCAATCGCCAGCACCGGACAGCTGCCGTTCCGCCCGGCATTCAGCCGATAGAGCAGCTTACCCATCCATGTGGTCGACGCACCATATTTCGCCATCAACCCCAGCGAGCGGAACAGAGGATTCAGCGCTTCGCTCCGCGTCAGCAGGACGCCGACGTCAATCACGCCGCACTGGCTGAACGCGCTCATCGCATAGAGGTCGCGATCGAAAGTCTGGTCCTTGCTGTTCCATTCCAGATCGAACGCGACGCGGCCCTTTACATAATCGACCTTATGGCCGTCGAGAAACTTGGCCTTGGCGATCTCTCGCGTCATCTGGACCCGCTGCGTGCGTCCCCGCGCATTCGTCTGCGCCTCGCGCCAGAACAGCTTGACCAGCAGATCGGCCTGGATCGTCGTCTCCTGCCAGCCAAGCGGGCGCAGCAGCCCTGAGACGAGCTTTGGGATCTCGGATTCGTTGCCGCCGGCCTTCGCGATGATCTGGGTCGTGATGCGGAATCCGCGCAGCGCATCCATCAGCTCGCCGAACTCGGCGGGATGCGCCTGGCTCAGGATCAGTGCGGCGTTGCGGTAGCTGTACACCTCATAGCGGGCAAGCACGTCCGCGGGCACATAGCGCGCAACCATCTCGGCGGGATCGCCCGCATCGCCGGGCACAGCCGCGACATCGGCCACCTCCGACTCACTTTTCGAGATAATTTCCTCTTCTGCCACCCCGTCCTTCTGCCGGGAGAACAAAAGCGGGTCAAACGCTAAGGTACGTGCTCTGCAAACGGACAAGCTCGCAGCGCTCGCCGCCGATGCCAAGGCGAACTGCCCGATCTCGAAGCTGCTCACCGCCGAGATCGCGCCGACGCATCGGCTGGCGTAAGGCGGGCGGGCGGGGCGTTCGTCCGGCGCGCATCCCGCACCGCGCATGCCCTGCGCCCCGACCAACCCCCACGCGTCATCCCAGCTAAAGCTGGGATCTCCGGTAGTGGAGCATTCCGTTTCGACGAGATGCCAGCTTTCGCTGGCATGACGCTGGTGGGGCAGGCTGCGCGCCACGGGATCGCGCCAGCCCCACGAGCGTTCGCTCTCGAACCCATCCCCGGAGCATAGCCATGAAATTTCCCCTCCTCGCCGCGCTCGCCCTCGCCTTCCCCGCCGCCGCGCAGGCTGCGCCCGACTGGTCGAAGGCCGAGGCCGTCCGCGTCACCGTCACCAACCGCGGCTTCGCGCCCCGCCGGATCGTGCTGCGCCACGGCGCGCAATATGTGCTGCGCATCCACAACGGATCGCGCCGCAAGCATAATTTCTCCGCGCCCGATTTCTTCCGATATGCCCGCGTCGTGCCGCGCGATGCGTGGCAGCTTGCCGACAAGGCGATCAGCGTGCGCGCCGGCCAGACCGCCGCGATCCGCTTCACCGCGCCGAACATGCCGAACACCGAGTTCGATTTCCGCAGCACCGTGCTGGCGGACGCCGCCGCCGATCTGACCGGGCGGATCCTGGTGAACTGACGCCCCGCCCCGCGGCGACCCACCGGCGGACGCAGCCATTTCGGCGGGGACTACATCCAACCGCGGTTCGTTTGCGAATATGGCGAGAGCCGGGAGATCGCGGACGATATGGCTTGGCTTGGCTTCCGACGGAAACCGCGCAATCCGGACCGCGATGCGCGCGCGCTCGCCTGGGCGCAGGAGGTGCGCCACAATCACGGCGACGGCGCCGAGGCGGAGGTGGCGCGCTGGCTGGAGAACCCGATGCTCTCGCCCGCCGAGCGGCGGCGGATCGAGATGGTCGCCTACGAACTGCCGCGGGTCCGCCGCAACCGCTGGTGGTGGTAGGCCGCCGGGCGCGCCCGCTCAGGCCACGCCGACGAGCGCGAGCGTGTCGCGCAGCGTGTCGCGGCTATAGGGCTTGAGCACATATTCGTCGGCGCCGGCATCGATCGCCGAGCGGACGAGCGCCTGGTCGCTCTCGGTGGTGCAGAACACCACCTTCGGGCGCTGCGGCAGATCGGCGCGACCCAGCGCGTGGAGGAATTCGAGGCCGGTCATCACCGGCATGTTGAGATCCAGCAGCACCACGTCGGGCATGCGCGCGCGCACGCTGGCGAGCGCGACGCTGCCGTCCTCCGCCTCCTCCACGGTGAAGTCCAGTCCCTCCAGCATCGCCCGCGCCGCCCGGCGGATCACGCGCGAATCGTCGACCACCAGGCAGGTTCTCATGCGCTTAGCCTCGCTGTTGGGGCGGCTTCGGTCCGGGTCGGCGGGCGGCCAGCCGGCGGCGGCGCGGGCACCGTCAGGCTGATCCGGGTGCCCTGGCCGGGGCGGCTGTCCACCGCGATGCTGCCGCCGATC
>CAXUMU010000176.1:0-6850 GCA_964252145.1 uncultured Sphingomonadaceae bacterium | reverse complement strand
ACCAAGCGCGGCCTGGCGTCCGCACTCCACTCAGGTGCCTCAGCTTTCGAGGCGCTGCCGGCCCACTTCGACGCCCGCCTGGAGCCCGCCCTGAGGCGGCTGCTCGAACGCGCCGCGGCGCGGGCCAGATCCCTGCCGACGTCGAGTCCTACGAGCAGCTCAGAGCGGTCGCGAGCCTGTGCGTTCCGGCGAATGACGGCGATGCCGGGCACGCGCGGCGTCGAGTGGCGCTTCTCGTAGACGGCCTGCGGTTTCGCGCGCTTCTTCCCGGTCAGGCTTAGATCAGCTAATTGACAAGCGAAGGTTGGCAAGGCTGGGCTTGTCCGTCGCCACGAACTGTCATCGACGCCCCCCGCCGGGCCAGATCCATGTGCTATCCTGAAACTCTCAGGCCTCAGCGGCTCTATTCGTCGAGCAATTTTGCAGCCCGAATTACCATTTCGCGTAGCCACCTGTGCACAGTGTCGCGCTCATGCCGGCTGTGCCATAGAAGGCGGGTGATGATTTCCGCGAATTGAGGGGGCAGCTTCACGGTCCGTAATCCCCAACCTTCGGGCATAAAATAGAGCAGACGTTCAGGGAAGACGCCGATATAGTCAGTTTTTGGTATAATCGCACCTATACCGATAAAACTCGGTATGCGTATTCTCGGCGGCTTCATTGATGAAGTGTCCAGCATTCCTCGGTCCTCGACAGTGAGCGGAATGCCAGGGAATTGAGTGACGACATGAGGGTAAGCCAAAAACTCGTCGAGCGTCATTTCGTCGCCGATCGGATGATCCTTTGCGACGATCCCAATGAAGCTGTCGGAGAGCAGCAATGTGGTTCGGAGCATCGTCGCAGCCCAGCCATCGATGTCCGACATGATGTTGCCGGTCAGGCATAGATCGACATTGCCCGAGAAGACCTGGTCCGAGGGGTTATATATCGGCACGACCTCGAACGTAAGATGCGCGGCCTCCTTTGCAGCTTGGCGAAAAACCTCGGGTAGGATCGTCAGGATGCTGAACTCCGACGCCATGATCTTAAAGTGACGTTCGGCGACGTTCAGCGGCCCTTCTGAATTGGGCGTGACGAGCGCTTCGGCGGCAAGCAGCAGCTGCCGCACGTCGCTGGCAAGCTCGGTCACGCGCGGGGTGAGCTCGAACGACCTGCCGATCCGGACAAAGAGCGGATCCTGCAGCTGCTCGCGCAGTCGGCTGAGCATGCCGCTCATCGTGGGTTGGCTGACGCCGATGTGCTCAGCGGCAGCCGTGACGCTACGCTCCCGCAGGAGTGCGTCGAGCGGCACCAACAGGTTCAGGTCAAACCTCGACATCGACGCCCTTCCGTGTACCCCCAACGCTGAGCGTCGGGCATCCCTACTCCATCCTGCCCCTGCAGCCTATCGACCGCCATCCCGTCGCGCCGGCGTGAAGTGGCCGCGACCAACCATAAGTCGGGTTGTTCACGTCTCGGAATGAGTTCAGGCCCGTGACTTCATCCCGCCCCTCAACCCTAGCAGCGCCCGCGCTTCCGACGGGGTCGCGGGTTCGCGACCGAGTTCGCTGATGATGCGCCTGACTTTGTCGACCTGTTCGGCATTCGACCGCGCCAGCCTGCCGCGCTCGATGTATAGACTGTCCTCAAGTCCGACGCGCACGTGCCCGCCGAGTAGCACCGCCTGGGTGGCGAACGGCATCTGATGCCGGCCGGCGGCCAGTACCGACCATTCATAGCTATCGCGTCCGAACAGCCGTTCGGCGGTCTCGTGCATGAACATGAGGTTTTCCAGATGCGGTCCGATCCCGCCCAGCACGCCAAAGATCATCTGGATCAGGAAGGGCGGGCGAATCAACTTGCGATCAACGAAGTGGGCGACCGTGTAGAGATGCCCAACGTCGTAGCACTCGTGCTCGAATTTGGTGCCGAGATCGCCCATCCGCTCCAGAATATAGCCGATGTCGCGAAAGCTGTTCCGGAAGATGACGTCGTCCGACGCGTGAAGATACGTTCTTCCCAGTCGTGCTTCCACTGGGAATAGCGGTCCGCCAATGGATAGAGGCCGAAGTTCATGCTGCCCATGTTCAGCGAGCATATCTCGGGTGCGAACTGCGTTGCGGCCGCCAATCTCTCCTTGACCGGCATCGACGGACTGCCGCCTGTCGTGATGTTGAGTACGGCGTCGCTACGCCGGGCGATGCCGGGAAGAAAGCGCGCGAACACGTCGGGGACACCAGTTGGTCGCCCGGTCTCGGGGTTGCGCGCGTGAAGGTGCAGGATGGCGGCCCCGGCTTCCGCCGCCGCGACCGACTCTTCTTCGATCTGCGCGGGAGTGATGGGCAGTGCGTCCGACATGGTGGGTGTGTGGATCGCGCCGGTGATCGCGCAGCTGATGATCACCTTCATGCGGGGGATCCGTTCACCGCTTCCGGATCGCCTGCCGTCAGATAGTCCCACAACCGCTCGACGACGCGGCCCTGGAAAGTGGCGCGCTGGCGCGCCTCGCCGTCGGAATAGATACGCTGATCGGCGGACGCGGCGAGGAGGTCGACGTCGACGCGCGCGGCGTCTTCGAGGAACACGGCAAGCGCCAGAGCCTGCGGCAGCGTATCGGCTGCCACCACCGCGCCGTTGCCCCGCATCACGATCGCGCGCTCATCGCCCAGGCCTTTGGCGAGCGCGGCCGCCATAGCGTCGTCACGCAGCAGCTGCACGTCGTCCCAGAAGGGTGCAGCAGGCGCGAAGTAGGCGCCAAAGCCATAGAGGACGCGCGGCGAACGCCCCAGCGCTGAAAGCGATAGGAGCTTGGGCGAAGCGAAGCGGCAGATGCCTCCCACGTCGGGCCGCCGCCGGTAGATCTCGCGATGAATGCGAACCTCGCCGAGCACGCCGTCCGGCAGCGGCCCGTCGAGCGCCACGATCGTGCCGTTCTCGCCGGGTAGCGCCAGCCCGGGCGGCTTAGCCGGGTTCACCAGGAAATGAGCGTCGTCGAGCCGTCGGCTGCAATGCCCAAAGCCGTTACCAACGCCGCCCGCGCCATTGCGCGGGCAGCGAGTCGGACCTCCAAGTGTACCTCCGGGGAAGCTGTAACGTTCATACCGTCGCGACCGTCGCCGCTGGTACGGCGCCCCATTGGCAGATGCCATCGATGGAAAAGCGAGCTGGCGCTCGCGGTAGATCGGCTCGTCGGCGATCTCCATCACGCCCGCGGAATATTCGAAGGTGAGCCCGTCCGGCCCGGAGAAGTAGAGAAACTGCGCGGAGGAGGCAGGATGCCGTCCTGGCCCGAACGCGATCGGCACCGTGTTGCCGCGCAGCAGGTTGAACGAGCGCTGGACGTCATCGGTCGAGGCCACCTGGTGGCTGATGTGATGGATGCCCGGCACGGCCCGCGGCAGCAATGCGATGGTGTGGTGCATCGCGTCGATGCGCAGCAGCGGCGCGTCGCCGATCCGGTCGCTGACCCGCGCATTCATCACCCGCGTCCAGAACAGCTCGTCGCGCACCGGATCGTCGGTGAACAGCCCGACATGGCTGAAACCGGTAATCCCGGCGTCGCGTGCGCCATGGTAGCGGCGCGACGACGCAAGTGGACGCTCGACGAGCTCGATCGGGTTGCCCGCCGGATCGGCGAAGAAAATCGCGTCGCGCACCCTCCGGTCCTCACGCTCATCTGCGGGAGCGGAGCGAAACGGATGTTCGATCGCATCGAGGTGAGCGCCCGCGCGCTCCAGCTGCCCGCGCTCGACCTCGAAGGCAACCGCCTGCTCGGCCGCATCGCCCAGATGATAGCAGAGCGTGTGGTGGCGATCATCGGATTTCAGGTACAGGCGCGTTCGAGTCCGTTCCTCCACCTCCAGGCCGAGCATCCGCGTGCCAAAGGTCGCTGCCAGATCGAGGTCGGGTGTGCCGACCCGACAATAGGAGATGCGCGACAGGTCGATCATCAGGGTTCTCCGGGGTACGAGCCGAGTTCGGGCACCCTGCTCTCGCTACCCCATTGACAGTGGGACGACGGCGAAGCGGGAAGCTGGCGCGGCACCCGCGAGGCTGGGATCTGCTCCATCTCGGTCGCGAGCGTCACCAGGCGACCGGTGGGGCTCGCAAAGGACAGGAAGATACGGCCGGAGGTCGGCTCGCGCCCGGGGCCGCGCTGGATGGAGACCTGGCGATCCCGCAGGAAATTGGCCGCGCGCATCACATCGTCGATACCAGCGACCTCCAGCGCGACGTGCAGCACCCCGAGCCCCGTCGACGGGTGAAGCGCGACGCGGTGGTGCCGGTCGTCGGTGCGGAGGTAGACCGCGTCTCCGATCCAGTCAGAGATCTCCGCGCCCAACCCCTCGATCCACAGCCGTTCGTCGGCGTCGATATGCCTGGATCGAAGGGCGACGCTCTGGAGACCTTGCAGGCCATGGTCGCGCGTGCCGTGGAACCGCCACCCAGCGGTGAACGGCCGCCAGACGAGCTCGACGCGGTTACCGGTCGCATCGTGCGCGGTGACCATCGCCTTGACGTTGCGCCGCCGGACATCATCCGCGCCGCCGCGGACCGTGATGAAGCCGAGCTTGGTGAGCCGAACCTCCGCCTCGTCCAGCATGGCGGCGTCCCTGACTTCGAAGCCGACCGCGTCGGCGCCGGCCTGCGGCTCGAGGACTATCGAATAGCTCCGCATGTCCGAGCGGAGGTAGACGGCGCCGTCCCGCTCGCCCACCACCCAGATCCCGAGCACGTCGGTGAAGAAGTCCCGGTCCGCGGCGAGATCGGTCGTCGCCAGCACGACATGGCTAAGCCGTTCGAGCTTGAGCCCCTCGGTCACCGGATAATGGTCTCGAGCGTGCCGATCGGCTCGACCGTCACGCTTACCCTGTCGCCGGGCGCGAGGAACTCGCCGGTCTCCGCGCCCGCTCCCGCCGGCGTGCCGGTGAAGACCATGTCCCCCGGCGCGAGCGTGAGCACCGATGATAGATAGGCGATCTGCTCGGCCACCGAGAAGATCATAGCTGCCGCTGACCGGCGCACCGCCCTTCCCGCTCATCGAGGTCGCGCTGGCCAACATCCCGAAGCAGATCAACAGCAATTACTCGATTTATGGCCAGGCGATCTATTCCGCATCGGATCGGCTCCGGCTTACGGTCGGAGGTCGCTTCTCGCACGACCATATTTCTGTGCCTATCGAGCAGGCCTTGGTCGGATTCGCCTATCCGAGCTTCAGCTTTGTTCGAAGCAAGAACCGAGGAGACTGGAAGATCGGTTTCGACTATGACGTTGCGGACCGCATCCTCGCCTACGCCAACATCCAGACCGGTTATGTGCCGTTCGGATAGGGTCGGTTCCCG
Source organism: uncultured Sphingomonadaceae bacterium (assembly GCA_964252145.1). Classification (GTDB taxonomy): domain Bacteria; phylum Pseudomonadota; class Alphaproteobacteria; order Sphingomonadales; family Sphingomonadaceae; genus JAQGLK01. Next base: position 1,529 of record CAXUMU010000176.1, on the reverse strand, counting down.
GAGACGCCGACCCAGAGGAACTACATCCAACCGTCAGACCTGCTCGGCTATTCCGCCGGGATCAAGTCAAGGTTATTGGACAATCACCTGGAAATCAATGCCGAAGGCTACTATTACAAGTACAAGGACTTCCACGCTGTGGACTTCAACGGCATCACTGGACTGACCACGGCGATCCCGGCTCAAGACTCCCGCATCTTCGGGGTGGAGATACTGCTCCGCGCATTGCTGCCGCAGCAGGTCCAAATGGACGTCGGCGTGAACCTCATGAGCGCGCACTACAGACGCTTCTCGGGCGTCGCCCCGGATGGAACCGCGTTCGACTACCGGGGCAACCAGATGATCGACGCACCGGCCGCGACGGTGAACGGCGGCATCCAGAAAGAATTGACGCTGGGCAGCGGAACGGTGCGCGGCCGAGGCGACGTGCGCTACCATCCAGCCATTGGGGTACTTACTTTCACGCGCCCTATACCCGGCAGGCTGCGTACGCGAAGGTGGACCTCACTCTTTCTTATCTCGCAGCGGGCGAACGCTGGACCGTGCAGGGGTTCGTCAACAACCTGACCGACGAGGCGGTGTTCGGAGCCCTCGCCGTCGGGGGTCAGCCCGGTCCGGCTTCGGGCTTCCTCGAAGCGCCGCGTACCTTCAGGGTGCGGCTGACGACGAAATGGTGATCGTCGGTTAACCCGTCAGACGAAGCGTGACCGCGAGTGGTGAATTCTGCGAAGCCGATTGAGAATGCTGCGGGTTGAACGACCCCTCGGAGCTAAGGCTGCCGAGGGCGAGATTCATTATGGCTTCCGAAACGTCGATCCGCTTGCATCACGCCGACGCCACCGCATCGGACCTTTCTCGAGCGAGTGCTAACGGGCCGATCGTCGTCTAGCATGTCGTGAAGATTGTAATTACCGCGACAATTCGCTCGTGTAATGACTTAAAAGCTGTCGTAGGTCACTTACGCAAAAGTAAGCTTCTAATGGCTAAGGAAGTCCTTTAGTTCGTTTGCGGAATATGACAAGGTCAAAGCTACCGCAGCAGCTACGGGCACTAAAATGCGCTATCGGTTGTTGGGCGAACGAACTGGACTGCGCGTTTCTGAAGTCGCCTTGGGTACAGGTCGCCTTGGTGCCACATCCGGCGGAGAGGTCGATAGCAGCGTCGCCAAGGCGACGATCGCAGCCTTCGTCGACGCAGGCGGCAACCTGATCGACACGTCGAGTGCCTACCTTGGCGGAAAGGCGGAGGAGATGGTTGGCGCTACGCTTTCCGGTGCGGCTCGGAACGCGGTGGTGATCTCTTCCAAATTCGGGCGTACCCCCGTACGCGAGCCGGCCGTCGCCAACGCAGGCAGCCATCGCAAGGCGCTCCAGGCGGAGGTGGAGGGCAGTCTGCGCCGACTCGGCACCGACCGGATCGACATACTTTTCTCTCATTCGGCCCAAGCAGCGTTGACCAGCTCTCGGACAATCTTAGAGCGTTGGACGTGCAATTGAGCCAGCCGCAGCTCGATCAGTTGGATAAGGCCA
>CAXUMU010000175.1:276-6870 GCA_964252145.1 uncultured Sphingomonadaceae bacterium | reverse complement strand
CGTCTCCGTATCGACCCCCCTGTGCAAGCACTGCGGCAAGGACCGCGGCGGCGATGCGGCCTTCTATGCCGGCAAGCTGCGCGCGTGCGACTTCTTCTTCGAACGCGAATTGCCCGCTATGGAGGCGTGGCTGGCGCCGGTCGTCGCCGGCAGCGGCGTCGCGGCGGCGATGCCGGCCGATCAATTCTGAGGAGTGCGCGGTGACGGATGTGTTCGTGGTTTCGGCGGTGCGTACCGCCATCGGCAGTTTCGGCGGCGCGCTGAAGGACGTGACGCCCACCACGCTCGGCGCGCTCGTCACGCGCGAGGCGGTGGCGCGTGCCGGGGTGGCACCGGATGACGTCGGCCATGTGGTGTTCGGCCAGGTGGTCCAGACCGAGCCGAAGGACGCCTACCTTGCCCGCGTCGCGGCGATCGAGGCCGGGCTGCCGCACGCCGTGCCGGCGCTCACCGTCAACCGGCTGTGCGGATCGGGGCTGCAGGCGATCGTGTCGGCGGCGCAGTCGATCCGCCTGGGCGACTGCGACGTCGCGGTCGGCGGCGGCGCCGAGGTGATGAGCCGCGCGCCCTATTTCGCGCCGGTGGTGCGCTGGGGCCAGAAGATGGGCGACGCGACGTTGATCGACACGCTGAACGGGGCGCTGACCGATCCGTTCGGCGGCATCCTGATGGGGGTGACGGCCGAGAACGTGGCGGACGAGCACCAGATCACGCGCGCGATGCAGGACGAGACCGCGCTCCAAAGCCAGCGCCGCGCCGCCGCCGCCATCGCCGCCGGCTATTTCGACGAGCAGATCGTCGCGGTCGAGACCAAGGTCCGCGGCAAGCCGGTGAGCTTCGCGCGTGACGAATATGTCCGCACCGACGCGGCCGCCGAGGACTTCGCCAAGCTCCGCCCGATCTTCCGCAAGGAGGGCGGCACCGTCACCGCCGGCAACGCATCGGGCATCAACGACGGCGCTGCGGCGGTGCTGCTCGCCAGCGGCGAAGCGGTCGAGCGGCTGGGCCTGACCCCGCTCGCGCGGCTGGTCGCCTACGGCCATGCCGGCGTGGACCCGGCGCACATGGGCATCGGCCCGGTGCCGGCGACGCGCAACGCGCTGGAGCGCGCCGGGCTGACGGTGGCGGATCTCGACGTGATCGAATCGAACGAGGCGTTCGCCGCGCAGGCGTGCGCGGTGAGCCGATCGCTCGGCTTCGATCCGGCGAAGACCAATCCCAACGGCAGCGGCATCTCGCTCGGCCATCCGGTCGGCGCGACCGGCGCGATCATCACGACCAAGCTGGTCCACGAACTGCGCCGCACCGGCGGACGCTACGGACTGGCCACGATGTGCATCGGCGGCGGGCAGGGCATCGCGGCGATTTTCGAGCGGGTGTGAAAGCCGCCGGAGCGGGAGGGGTGGATGGACGACGCCGGTAAAGCTCCGCTCCTCGGCCTGATGCAGGATTGGCCGCTGACGGTCGACCGGTTTCTCGAGCATGCGCGCCTCTGGCACGGCGCGCGCGAGGTCGTCTCGGCGCTCGGCGACGGCACGACCGAGCGGACCGACTATGCCGCGCTTCACCTACTGGCGAAGCGCCTGTCCGATGCGCTGCTGGCGCACGGCATCCGCCCGGGCGACCGCGTCGCCACGTTCGCGATGAACAGCGCGGCGCACCTGGCCGCGTGGTACGGCATCGCGGGCATCGGTGCGGTCTGCCACACGCTCAACCCACGCCTGTTCGACGACCATCTCGTCCACATCGTCAACCATGCCGGCGACCGGCTGATCCTGGCCGACGGCGCGTTCGCCCCGGTGATCGATCGGCTGCTGCCGCGCTGTCCCGCGGTCGAGCGCATAGTGTTCCTGACCCCGCCGCCCCCCGGCCATCCCGCCGCCACGCTGGACACGTTCGTTGCCGGCTGCGCGGGCGAGGCGCGCTGGGGCGGGTTCGACGAGCGGAGCGCCGCCGGACTATGCTATACGTCGGGGACGACCGGGCCGCCGAAGGGCGTGCTCTACTCGCATCGTTCCAATTTCCTGCACACGCTCACCTCGATCCAACCCGACCTGTTCGATCTCGGCGCGCGCGACGTGATCCTGCCGATCGTGCCGCTATACCATGCCAATGCCTGGGCGCTGAGCTTCTCGGCGCCGGCGGTGGGCGCCAAGCTGGTGCTGCCGGGCGCGCGGCTGGACGGCGCCTCGCTCCACGCGCTGATCGTAGGCGAAGGCGTCACCTTCGCCGCCGCGGTGCCGACGGTGTGGCTGTCGCTGTTCGATCATCTCGACGCGCATGGCGGCGACATGCCCTCGCTGGAGCGCGTGATCGTCGGCGGCGCCGCGATGCCGGAGCGGCTGCTGCACCGGTTCCGCGAGATCGGCGTCGCCGCGATCCATGCCTGGGGCATGACCGAGATGTCGCCGATCGGCACCGTCGGCGCGCCCACCGCGGCGGTGGCGGCGCTGCCGTTCGCGGAGCAGCTGCCGTACCGGATGAAGCAGGGCCGCCCGCCCTGCGGCGTCGAGATGCGGCTGCTAGGCGAGGATGGCGGTACGCAGCCGCACGACGGCCGGACGATGGGCCTGCTGCAGGTGCGCGGGCCGGCGGTGGCCTCCGGCTACCTGGGCGACGACCGTCCGGCGGTCGACGCCGACGGCTGGTTCGACACCGGCGACATCGCGACCATCGACGCGCAGGGGTTCCTGCAGATCACCGACCGGGTGAAAGACATCATCAAGTCGGGCGGTGAATGGATCAGCTCGCTCGACATCGAGAATGCCGCGCTGATGCACCCGCAGGTGGCGCTCGCGGCGGTGATCGGCGTGGCCGATCCGCGCTGGGGCGAGCGGCCCGTGCTGATGGTGACGCCGCGGCCAGGCGGGGCGCTCACCGGCGACGATCTGCGCGGCTTCCTGTCCGGCCGGATCGCCAGATGGTGGATGCCCGATACGGTGCTGATCCTGGACGAGATGCCGCTCGGCGCCACCGGCAAGATCGACAAACGAAAGCTGCGCGAACGCGCGCCGGACCCGTTGGCGGAAAGTTGAGGCGCCGCCGGCCCATCACGATCGAACGGTCGCCGCGGCATGAGGCATCCGATGCTCAGAATTGATCGGCGGAAAGCGCGTATAGCGGCGCGGCGGGGCTGCTCGCCGCCGCTTCCAATCCGAGCGCCTCGGGTACGATCTGGTCGAGATAGAAGCCGGCCAGCGCCCGCTTGACCCGGCCGAAGGCGTCGTCCCCCGCCGCCGCCGCGGCGCGGTGCAGGAGCCAGCCGCAGGTCGCTACCGCGAGCATGGTCAGGAACGGCGAGGACGCCGCCAGCCGATCGTCCGCGTCGGCCGTCTGGAGCCTGCGGCCGACCCGGTCGCAGGCGTCGACGAGCGCCGCCAGGCCCGCATGCGTCGCGGTCCGCAGGTCGGCGATCAGGCTGGCGAAGGCACCGCCATTGTCCGATGCCAGCTTTCGCATGACGAGGTCGGCGGCCTGGATGCCATTGGTCCCCTCGTAGATCGGGGTGATGCGTGCATCGCGAAAGAGCTGTGCCGCGCCCGTTTCCTCGACATATCCCATGCCGCCGTGGATCTGCACGCCGAGCGAGGCCACTTCGTTGCCGAGATCGGTCGCATGCGCCTTTGCCAGCGGGGTGACCAGATCCAGCCGGCCGCGCGCCGCCGCATCGCCCAGCGCCGCGCGGTCGACCTGACCCGCGGCATAATATACGAGCGCGCGAGCGGCCTGCGTCTGCGCCTTCATTCGCATCAGCATGCGGCGGACGTCGGGATGTTCGACGATCGCGACCGCCTCGCCCGCGCGCGCGCCCTGCACGCGCTCGCGGGCGAAGGCGGCCGCCTTCTGCGTCGCCGCTTCGGCGACCTGCACGCCCTGCAGCCCCACGTTGAGCCGCGCGCTGTTCATCATCGTGAACATCGCGCGCATCCCGCCGCCCTCGGGACCGATCAGCGTGCCGATGCAACCGTCCTGATCGCCGAACGAGAGCACGCAGGTGGGCGAGGCATGCAGCCCCATCTTATGCTCGATCGAGGCCACCCGCACGTCGTTGGGCGTCCCGTCCGACCGCACCTTCGGTACGAGAAACAGCGAGATGCCGCGGGTGCCCGCCGGCGCGTCGGGGGTGCGGGCGAGGACGAGGTGAACGATATTGTCGGCGAGGTCATGGTCGCCGAACGAGATGAAGATCTTGGTGCCCTTGATCGACCACAACCCTTCGCCCAGCGGCGTCGCGGTCGAGCGCAGCGCGCCGACATCGGATCCAGCCTGCGGCTCGGTGAGGTTCATCGTGCCGGTCCACTCGCCCGTCGCCAGCCTGGGGAGGTAGGTCGCCTGCTGTTCGGGCGTGCCGTGATGCGCCAGCGCTTCGATCGCGCCGACGGTCAGGATCGGGCAGAGCGCCAGCGCCATGTTGGCCGCGCCCAGCGTCTCCAGCACCGCCGCCTGGACGACGAACGGCAATCCCTGTCCGCCGAACGCCTCGGGCACGCCGATCGTGCCCCAGCCGCCATCGACATAGGCGCGGTAGGCCTCGGCATAGCCGTCCGGCATCACCACGCCCTGCGGCGTCCACGTCGCGCCCACCGTATCGCCGATGCGCGCAAGCGGCGCCCACTCGCCTTCGGCGAAGCTCGCAATCCCCTCCAGGACCGCATCGACGACGTCCGGAGTCGCGGCCATGAAACGCTCGTGGCCAGACAGTTCGCCCAGACCGGCGACATGGTCGAGCACGAAGCGCTGTTCGGCGACGGGGGCGGTGAAGCTCATCTATTCTATCCTTGACGGCTCAGGCGCAGCGGGGTCCGACCGGGTCGAACGCGGCACCGTCTAAAGCTCCTGCCCGCAGACATCCAGCTCTCCCGGCCCGGACCGGCCGTGCCGGGCATGATCCCCGAGACGGGCGGGGTGCGGTCGAGCTCAGTCCCTACTGCCCATCAGCCCGCCCCGGTGTTGTTCGGTCGTGGCGACGAGCCAATCCACGAACAGTCGGATGCGGGTGAGGCTCCGGGCGTGCTGATGCGTGACCAGCCAGAAGGAACGGGTGATCGAAACTTCGGGCAGGATCGGCCGCAGCGTCGGATCGGCATCGCCCATGAAACACGGCAGGACGGCGATCCCCGCACCCGACGCGGTCAGGCAATATTGCGCGTTGATGCTCGACGAGCGGAGATGCGGCTCCAGTCCGGGCGCGATCTCGTTCAGATAGCGCAGTTCGGGGGCGTAGATGAAATCCGGGATGTAGCCGATCAGGAGGTGGCTTCTAAGCTGCGCCGCATTTTCGATCGGATCGTGGCGCACGAGATAATCGGTCGCGGCATACAGGCGTAGCCGGTAGTCGGTCAGCTTGCGCGTGACGAGCGGTCCCGCGCGCGGCCGGGCAAGCAGGATGGCGACGTCGGTCTCGCCGCGCGAGGGGCTGAGAAACCCGCTGCTCGCGACCAGATCGATGCCGATCGACGGGTGCCGCGCCGCGAAGCCCGCAAGGTGGCGGGCGACGAACCATGTGCCGAACCCTTCGGCGACGCTCAGCCGGACGATGCCGGATACCGCATCTCCGGGCGAGCCGCCGGGCGCGATGGCGCCGGCGATCTCGGCCATGGCCTCGACCCGCTCGAGCAACTCGGTGCCGGCGCCGGTAAGCGACTGCCCGTCGCGCGTCGTTTCGAAGAGGACGATCCCCAGCGAACGCTCGAGCCGGCGCAGCCTGCGCCCGACCGTGGTCGGATCGACGTCGAGCGTGCGTGCGGCGCGGGCATATTGGCCGCTGCGGGCGACGGCCAGGAAGAAATGAAGGTCGTCCCAACGCATGTCGGCTGCATTTATGCAGGCGGTGCCTGCAAGTCCATCTATTGCCGGCGCCACCGCGATGACCCAGAGCGGGCGAAAGCAGGAGATTCGCATGACGACCGCCCGGCCCGACCTGTCGCACCTTATCGCCGGTTCGGCCGGCGATCCGCCCGCGCGTTTTCACGACATCTTCGATCCCAACTCGGGCGCGGTGCAGACGCGCGTGCCGCTGGGCAACGCCGCCGATCTGGATCGGGCGATGGCGGCGGCGCTGGCGGCGCAGCCGGGCTGGGCGGCGACCAATCCGCAGCGGCGCGCGCGGGTAATGTTCAACTTCAAGGCGCTGGTCGAGCGGAACATGGACGAGCTGGCGCTGCTGCTCTCGTCCGAGCACGGCAAGGTGATCGCGGACAGCAAGGGCGACATCCAGCGCGGACTGGAGGTGATCGAGTTCGCCTGCGGCATCCCGCACGTGCTGAAGGGCGAATATACCCAGGGAGCGGGGCCGGGGATCGACGTCTATTCGATGCGCCAGCCGCTGGGCGTGGTGGCGGGGATCACGCCGTTCAACTTCCCGGCGATGATTCCGATGTGGATGTTCGGGGTCGCGATCGCCTGCGGCAACGCCTTCGTCCTGAAGCCTTCCGAGCGCGACCCCTCGGTGCCGGTGCGCCTGGCCGAGCTGATGCGGGAGGCGGGTCTGCCGGACGGCATCCTGCAGGTCGTCCACGGCGACAAGGAGATGGTCGACGCGATCCTCGACCATCCCGAGATCCGGGCGGTGAGCTTCGTCGGCTCGTCCGATAT
>CAXUMU010000175.1:0-266 GCA_964252145.1 uncultured Sphingomonadaceae bacterium | reverse complement strand
AGCGGCTGCGCGCCAAGCTGGTCGAGGCGATCGGCGGGTTGCGCGTCGGCGTCTCGACCGATCCCGACGCGCATTACGGCCCGGTCGTCACCGCGGCGCACAAGGCGAAGATCGAAAGCTACATCCAGCTAGGCGTCGACGAAGGCGCCGAGCTGGTGATCGACGGGCGCGGCTTCACCCTCCAGGGGCACGAGCAGGGCTTCTTCGTCGGCCCGACGCTGTTCGACCGCGTAACGCCGGCGATGCGATCCTACCAGGAGGAGATC
>CAXUMU010000174.1:0-6871 GCA_964252145.1 uncultured Sphingomonadaceae bacterium | reverse complement strand
GCCGCGCCGGTAGGGGTGAAGGCGGTCTCGTCGCCCTCGTCGAAGCCCGGCCGAGCGACGAGCGGACTGCCGGCGATGCGCAGGTTCATCCGCACCTGCGTCGCCGCCGGCCAGCGTTTCAGCGCGCCCGCATCGGCCGCCGGATCGGCCGGATCGTGCGCCAGCACGCGCATCTTGCGCGGGGCGGGCGGGGCTGCGTGGCAGCTGCCGGGCGTCGCCAGCACCGCCTCCAGCCTCAGGCGGAGCGGATCGAGCGTATGCGCCTCGCGCTGCAGCGCGCGCAGGATCGGATCGGCGGGATCGCGCCCCAGCACGAACGGCCCGCGCCGCCGGGGCGGCGGCGGCGGCAGGCCGCTGCCGCGGTGCGCGACGATCCAGTCCGCCGACGGCACCGTCAGCCGGACCGGCTCGCCGCTCCCCGCGACGAGCTCGGCCGCCAGGATCCAGTCGAGCCGCTGCCGGCGCTCGGCCGGATCGCTCGGCAGCACCGGCCGGTCGAGCCCCTGCAGGATGTCGAACCTCTCGTTGAACGCGAGCATCGCCGGCTCGGTGCGATAGAGCGGCGTGCCGGGCGCGGGGTAGAGCGATTCGACATAGGGCTCCAGCTCCTCGCCGATGCGCAGCGGCTGGTTGGAGCCCGGCAGCCCCTTGGTGCGGAACAGCGTGACCTGCGGCACTTCCTGCGCCAGCGTGCCCGAGCGATCGTCCGCCACCGTCACGCGGGTGCGGATCGCGACCTCGTAATCGTGGTTCGGCAGCCAGGCGAAGCGCGATCCGTTGCCGCCCGCCGCCGGATCGACCGCGCCGCAGCGAAACTCGCCCAGCAGCCCCTCGCGCAGCTCGGCCACGCTCTGATAGCCGAGCGATACGAGCTCGATCCCGCTGGCGACGGTGGCGGGCGGGGTCGGCAGGATCGGCGCGCCGGCGATGCGCAGCAGGATGTGGGTGAAGCCGTCCGGATCGCTGACGGTGAGCGGGTTGGCGTGCGCCGCGCTCAGCGCGAAGCTCTGTTCGTGCACCAGCTTGAGGCCGCGGAAGCAGGAAATCACGATCGTGCGCGGAACGTGCAGCGCCGGCCAGTTGAGATAGAGCGACGCGTTCGCCGCCGGCAAATCGAACGCGATCCGCGCGAACGCGCCTTCGGCGAGCGGCGCGGTCGCGAGCCGCGCGATCTGGCCGAGCAGCGGGTTCTGCGACGCCAGCACGCGCGGCGTGACGGGCGAGAGCCAGTGCAGCATGCTCGTGCTGTCCGAGAAGGGCTGCGTGCGCGGCGCGCGGTCGCCCGCCTTCAGCGCGCGGAAGTCGAGCGTGTGCACCGGGACCGACTTGCGCGAGAGGTGGCAGCACGGCCAGCCGGGCATGTTGCGCACCAGGTTCTCGTCCGCCTCCAGATTGGCGAGCAGATGGAGATACGGCGTCTCCGCGTTCAGCAGCAGGTGGCGCGGATCGAGCCGCTGCTCGCGCTGGAAATCGCCGTCCCAGCGGATCCCGAACGGCGCCTTGAACAATGCCGCCAGCTGCTGCGGCGGCACGTTCGGCAGATTATCAGTGCGGCTGTCCGCGCCTGTGATCAGGTCGGTCCACACGCCTGCCTGGGGGCCGAAGCGCGGGGTGCGGCGGATCGCCAGCTCGACCAGTTCGTAGGTCGTCGATACGTCGTTGCTGGCCTGCGTGCCGGCGGCGGGCGGGGTCGACTGGCCGAAGCGCAACTTGTCGTCCACCGACGCCTTGAACGCGAGCGCGACGATGCTGTCGATCGCGACCGGCACCGCGCCGGCGAGCGTGTCCGGCGACCAGGGCGGCGGGGTGGCGCCCGTCAGTTGCGCGATGGCGAACGTCGCCTTGCCGTCGCCCGGATCACCCGGCAGCGCCGACACCGCGCCCGCGATACCCGCCGTGCCGGCGGCAAGCGGATGCGCGTTCGCCTCAGCCAGCGGCGCGGAGATCGTGGCCATCCGATCCAGCGCGGGCTGGTTCAGCGTCTTGTTCCAGGTGAAGGTCTTGTCCGGCATCCACCACGGCGTGTGGATGTGCACCTCGCAGCCGATCCGGCGGAAGGCGGGATCGGGGCCGAGATAATCCCATTCCACCTTCACGCTGGCGCCGAACTGGAACACCCACAGCACGTCGATGTCGATCCCGCCCTCCAGCCAGAGCGTGAAGCCCGAGACCTGCGACTCGTTGCGCCAGACGCCGGCGATCAGCTCCAGCGTCAGGTAGAAATCAAGCCCGCCGATTGCGCACAGCCGCGATCCGCCGCTGAACGACACGCGCAGCCCGAACACGCGCGGCTCCTCGGGCAGGTCGACCAGCTCCAGGCAGAAGCCGGCGAACAGCTCGAGCTTGAACACCCACAGATTGCCCAGGATGTGCAGCGCGAACCAGCTGGACGGATCGTCGATATGGCCGATCGCGACCGTGCCCGGCTTGTTGGTCGCGTAGAGCGTGCCGGACAGGAGCGGCAGATCGGTGAAGAACGGGATCTTCTTGCCGGTGACGTTCTCCCACCCCAGCGCCAGCCCCAGCAGCAGGCTCCAGCGGTCGCCGTCCAGCTCGACCACGGCATAGGCGATCGGGTTCTTGCTCTTGCTGATGAACAGCTGGAGCGCGGCGAGGAAGCCCTTGGCGGCAGGCGACTTGGCGTAGAGGAAGAAGGCGTCGATCGTGAAGACGTGGGAGCCGCTGATCGTGACGCCCGCCCCCGCCGCGAAGGTGTAGCTGTCCTCTTGCGGCGTCCACCCGGCGGCCGAGATGTTGCGCCCCGGCGGCAGCGTGACGCCGTCGCCATGCGCCTTGTACCAGGTGAACAGCTGCATCGGCTGGGCCGATCCGGCGTCGGCAGGGCCGGTGTCGGGCGTCATGTTCCACGCGAACAGCCCGCGCACGTTGGTCAGCTGCACCGCCCCCGCGATCGGGATCGGGCTCACCTCCAGCCCGGCGAGCAGATATTGGAAATCGACCGACGGCCCGGTCGCGCGGCCGTGGAGGAACTGGCCGCCGATCTTCAGGTCGGTGCCGGCGATGCGCGCCTGGATGGTGAGCGCGATGCCCGCCTCGCGGTAGCGGATGCCGGCATCGATCCGGTCGCTCAGCATGCCCGATCCGATCAGCGCGAAGCTGCCGTAGCTGAACGAGATGCCGATCCCGTCGATCAGGAATTCGCTCGCATCCTCCGGCCCGCGGATCTTCCAGCGCAGGCGATAGAAGGAGATGCCGGCCGACGTGCCCCGCTTGGGATCGGTGTTGGTGGAGGTGCCGCTCGTCGCGGGCGCGGTGCTGGGCTTGCCGGTGATCGGCCACGATCCGCTGAACGAGAAATAGCGCGCGCCGTTGGGTTCGGTGGTGAAGCCGAACTCGTCGATCGACAGGCGGATCACGCCGGCGGCCTTCAGCTCGGTCGCGTTCGGGTCCCAGAAGCTGCCGATAGTGAAGCTGCCCAGCCGCCAGCCGATGCCGTCCACCACCACCGTGGTCGGCTTGTCGGCGGTGGGCGTCACCTTGACGAGCGTGTCCTTCTCCGGCGGCGCACCGGGCGCCGGGGTGGACCCGAGCACGATCTGCAGGTCGGCCAGCAGCACGAGCGCGTCGAACAGGCTCTTCTTGTCGGTGGCGGCGCCGGCGTCGCCCGCATCGTCGGCGAACAGCTTCTTGAACGAGACGCCCGCGCGCACCCCCGATCCGTTGACGTGGACGTTGAAGAGCGTGAACAGCGGCTTCGGCGGCTCGATGTGGAGGCCGGCCTCCACCGTCCACTCGTCGGTCAGCTCCACCGTGACCGACTTGCCCTGCGCCGCCGGATCGTCGCTGAAGGCGAGGTTGAGGAAGGCGAACTGATCGGTCGCGAGCGGCGCGTCGCCGGGGCCGACGCTGCGCACGAACAGCTCGCGCACGATCATGTAGAGCCCGCCGCTCTTGTCCGGCCCGCTCCCTTCCACCAGCGGCACCACGATCGGGTGGTCGCCCAATTTGTACAGCCCGTTCGGATCGTCGGTGGGCCCGAGCGCGCGGCGCATGCCGGCGGTGAAGTGGGCCGGCCACGGCAGCACCGACTTGTTGGGGAGCGCCACATCCTCCAGCACCACTTCGATCCGCTGATCGTCGGTGCGGCCGGCGTTTGCGGTGGCGGTCGCGTCGTCCAGTCGCGAGCCCGGATTGTTCAGGTCGATCGTGCGGACGGTGAGGAAGCCCGGCGGATCGTCCTGCAGGCTGGTGTCGAGATCGTGGCGCAGCCATTCCAGCGCCTCGGCGCGCGGATCGAGCGCGTCGGACGGGCGCGGCGTCAGCAGGAAGTTGAGATCATGGATGCCGCGGCTGGGGATGCCGCTGAACCGGCACGGCCCGATCGACAGCGGCACCGCCGGCTCCAGCACGAAATCGAACCGGTCGGTGACGTGCAGCTTGATGTGGACGAAGATCGAGCTCGGCTGGTCGCGGCGGAGGACGATCTTCAGCGTGTCGGGCTGGCCCACGACGAAGCCGTCGGTGACGGTCGCCTCCAGCGGCACCTCCGCGCCCGGCTTCGGCTCCAGCGGGATGACGAGCCGCTCGGGCAGCTTGATCTCGACCGGCAGCGCTTCGACGATCCACTCCGCGCCGTTCGGCGTCCGGCGGATATAGACCTTCGGCGGCACGCCCTGCGTCTGGAGCGGATGGAACTCCACCTTCGGCAGCGCGGCGAACACGAACGGCGCAGTCAGCGGCGCGCCGACGTGGAGGTCGGCGCTCAGCCCGACCGCGGGCACCTCACCGCTGTCGATCCCGCCCGCGAACGCGCCCGGGCGCACGTTGGTGAAGGTCAGCGCGGTCGACAGGTTCTGGACCATCGCGCTGATCGCGGGCAGGTCCGGCGGTGCCTCCCCGGTGAACGTCTGGACGCGGAACACCGGCCACAACGCCGCCAGCGCATCGCGCGGCGAGGCTTCGTCCGCGAGGCCCAGCAGGTCGTAGAGGCCGATGCCCACGCGCCGCCCCCTCAGTGCAGGTCCGGGCCCGGGCGCGGATCGGGATCGATCGCGCTCGTCGGGTCGGACAGCGTGTTGAAGATGTCGTCGCTCTCCAGCTCCAGCACGTTCTGCACGGTGAACTGGAGCAGCTGGCGCGCCCATTCCGGAATGATCTGGAACAGGTCGGGCAGCGTCGCCAGCGTCGGCGTCGGCACCTTCAGCTGGTCGAGCGGCACGAAGCGGTTGCCCTGGTAGGCGGAGCGGCGGAACAGCTCGAACCCGGCGATCGGATCGGCCAGCAGCGACGCGCCCATCGCCGGCGACAGGCCCAGCTGCTCCGCCCACAGCCGCGTGCGCAGGTCGCGCGCGGGATGGTCGGCGGCGCGCTTCAGGTCCTGCGGGATGGCGAAGGCGTTGATCTCGCCGTCGTGGAAGAAGCCCCGCCGGTTGATGTTGGTCGATCCGATCGAGACGAACAGGTCGTCGACCATCATGATCTTGGCATGGACGAAGATGCCGGCCGGCTGCGCGCAGGTGACCGGCTCGCCCGCGATGTGCGGGCGCGGATTGGGGCACCAGCGCTGATCGGTGCCCAGCCCGCCGCGCAGCACGGTCAGCTGCGCCGCCGGCCCGATCCCGCCCGGCCCGGTGACGGCGGCCGATCCGGTCGCGTACATCAGCTCGCCGCCGATCCAGAGGAAGAAGGCGCCCTTCGGCACGCGCGTGACCGGGCCGACGAACAAGGTATCGTCGCCCGCGCCGATATCGGCCAGCAGCGCGAAGCGGCCGATGCTGGCGGTGCGCCCGGTGGGGGCGAGCACGGGGCGGCGCATCGGCGTGCCGATCAGCAGCCGGTCGCCCCACGCCGTCTGCATCCGCTCGAACATCGCGCCGCGGCGGCGATCGCCGAAGAATATCTCCAGGAAGCTGGGCAGCACGATCACGCAGCGCTGGCAATGATCGGCCGCGCCCACCAGCGCGTCGATATAGCCCTCGTCCGGCACCATATATTGTTCTTCGATGTAGATCAGCTCGCGCGCGGCGCGGATCGCGCGGACGATCGTGCCATAGGTCGTCGCATTGCCCTGCGGCGCCCAGTCGAACGCCGTGCTGCCCGATCCGGGCAAGGGCCGGAACGAGGTCTGCGCGACCTGCATCACGTCGCGCCCGGTGCCGTTCAGTGCGGTCGCGGTCGGCACCGGCAGCACCGGCGGAGCGCTCGCATCGCCCGCGGCATCGCGCCGGTAGCGGCCCGCGAACACCGCGAACACCTCGCTTGCCGCCGGCCCGGTGATGCGGCTGTGGACGTCGTGGAACGGCGCGGCGGTGGGATCGGCGACCGCATCGGGCTTGCGGTAGCCGGCGCCCTGATGGCCGGGCGTGTCGAGCCGGTTCTCGTTGACGTCGATCCCGCCGACGTAGGCGACGTGGCGGCTCGGGTTGTCCGACGCCAGCGCGTCGGCGTGGCGGACGAGCTGGATCTTCTGGTGGAACACGCCCCATCTGTCCTGCAGGTCGGCGAGCGTGCGCCCGTCGGGCAGCGGGATGCTGGCGGAGACCGGATTGTCGGCGAGCCTGGCCGGGTGCGGGGAAAGGCGGGTGTCGTAGCGCGGACCGTTCAGCGTCTTCAGCCTGGCCAGGAAATCGGGATCGGTCTGCTCGGTCGCCTTGCGCAGCGCCTCGCCCACCGCCGCGCCGTCGTTCAGCTTGGCGAGGTACAGCGCCATCGCCGCGCCCGCGATCACCGCGAAGGCGGCGAGGCCGAGCGGATTGGTATAGCCGGTCGCTGCGGTGGTGATCAGCGCCGCCGGCTGGCCGACGCCCAGCAACACCAGATAGATGAGCCCGATCTCCTGGCCGAGCGTATCGAGCGTCGCGTCCGATGCCTGGAGGAATTGCGCGACGAGGATGCGCGCGTCGCCGCCCGC
>CAXUMU010000173.1:0-6875 GCA_964252145.1 uncultured Sphingomonadaceae bacterium | reverse complement strand
GCTGGAGAGCTACCAGCGCGGCGCGAGCTTCGCCGCGACCGAATTCTACTGCGACATCGAGGGCCATCCGGACGATCCGGCGGTGGCGCGGTCGCTGGAGGAACTGCGCTTCCACTGCAAATGGGTGCGCATGCTGGGCACCTACCCGCAGGCGCGGCCGCGGGGCTAGCCCGGCCCCGCCCGGTTCTCCGCCGCCGTCCCCACCACGCGGTCGCCGACGAACGGGTTCGACGCCCGCTCGCGCGCGAAGCTGGACATCGCGCCGTGGCCCGGCACGAACGCGGTCTCGCCGCCCAGCGGCCACAGCTTGGTCGTGATCGAGGCGATCAGGTCGGCGTGGTTGCCACGCGGGAAATCGGTGCGGCCGATCGATCCCTGGAACAGCACGTCGCCCACCAGCGCCAACCTCGACGGCGCGTGGTGGAACACGACATGGCCGGGCGTGTGGCCGGGGCAGTGGATCACGTCGAAGATCAGCTGGCCGACGGTGACGGTGTCGCCGTCGGCCAGCCAGCGATCCGGCTCGAACGGCGTGCCGGGAATGCCGAAGCCGCGCGAATCACTGCCCAGCCGCTCGATCCAGAAGCGGTCGTCCTCGTGCGGCCCCTCGATCGGCACGCCCAGTTCGGCGGCAAGGATGCCGGCCAATCCGCAATGATCGATATGGCCGTGCGTGACGAGCAGCTTCTCGATCGTCACGCCGTGCTGCTTCGCCGCGGCCCTCAACCGATCGAGATCGCCGCCGGCATCGACGAACGCGCCGCGCATCGTCTTCGTGCACCACAGCAATGTGCAGTTCTGCTGGAACGCGGTGACCGGTACGATCGCGGCGCGCAAGGGGGGCTGGGGCTTGTCCATCCGCCCGAGATGGCGGGGGTGCCGCGACCATGCAAGCCATTGCGCAAGCCGCCGCCCTCGCGCAACGGGGCGCGATGATCGATCCCGCCGAGCCCTTCGTCCTGCTCGACGATGCACGCAGCGTGCCCGGGCGTGCCGTCCGCCTGTTCACGCGGCCCGGGCGGATCGCGGCGGCGCGCACCTTGGCGGAGGTGGAAGCGCTGGCCCGGTTCGTTGGCGAAGCGCGGCGCGATGGCCGGCCGGTCGCCGGCTTCCTCTCCTACGAGGCCGGCTATGCGTTCGAACCGAAGCTGGCCGCGCTGGCGCGCGATGCCGCGCCGGACGCGCCGCCGCTCGGCTGGTTCGCCGCGTTCGGCGCGGTCCGGACGATCGCGCCGGACGAGGTTGGCGCACTGCTGCCCGATCCTGCCGGGGCCTGGGCCGGCGTGCCGGAGCCGCTGGTCGACCGCGCCGCCTATGGCGAGGCGCTGGCGCGGGTGAAGGCGTACATCGCCGCCGGCGACATCTACCAGGCGAACCTCACCTTTCCCGCGCGCGTGGCCGTCGCCGGGCATCCGCTGGCGATCTATGCGCGGCTCCGGCGGGCGGCGGCAGGGTGGGGCGGGATCGTTTTCACCGGCGAGCACTGGCTGCTCTCCGCCTCGCCCGAACTATTCTACCTGCGCGCGGGCGACCGCCTGACCGCGCGGCCGATGAAGGGCACGGCGGCGCGGCGCACAGATCCGGCGGATGACGCGGCCGCCGCGCGCGACCTGCTTGCCGATCCGAAGGAGCGCGCCGAGAACCTGATGATCGTCGACCTGCTGCGCAACGATTTCGCGCGCGTGAGCGTCGCCGGCAGCGTCGCCGTGCCCAGCCTGTTCGACGTCGAGACCTATCCCACCGTCCACACCATGACCTCCACGATCACCGCGACGCTGGACGACGCGCCGCGCGGAGCATTCGGGCTGCTGGAGGCGCTGTTCCCGTGCGGATCGGTGACGGGCGCGCCCAAGATCCGCGCGATGGAGGTGATCGCCGAGGTCGAGCCCGCCCCGCGCGGCCCCTATACCGGCAGCATCGGCGGGTGGACCGAGGCGGGGGAATGCTTCAACGTCGCGATCCGCACGCTGGTGCTGCGGAACGGGGACAGGCATGCGCATCTGGGGCTCGGCTCCGGCATCGTGGCGGATTCGGTCGCTGAGTCGGAGTGGCGCGAGTGCCTGGCCAAGGGCGCGTTCGTGACCGATGGCGCGCGCGCGTTCGACCTGATCGAGACCATGCGGTTCGATCCGATCGAGGGCATCGCCGATCTGGATCGCCATTTCGCGCGGATGGCGGCGTCGGCCGAGGCGCTGGCTTTCCGCTTCAACCGCCACGCGGTACGCAACGAACTGCAGGCCGCCACCTTTCGATTGCCGGTGGCGCGGCGGCTGCGGCTGCGGCTGTCGCCCAGCGGCGCCACCGCGATCGAGGTGCGCCCGCTGCCTGCCGTGCCCGCCGGGCCGGTGGATGTCGCACTGGCCGGCCTGCCCGTCGCCGCACACGATTTCCGCCTGCGCCACAAGACCAGCGACCGCCGCTTCTATGATGCCGCGTGGGCTGCGGCCGGCACGTACGAGGTGCTGTTCGTGGGCGCGGACGGGCGGCTGACCGAAGGCAGCTTCACCAACCTGTTCGTGGAGCGGGGCGGCACGCTGGTCACGCCGCCGCTGGCGCAGGGGTTGCTGCCCGGCGTGCTGCGCGGCCGGCTGATCGAGGAAGGCCGCGCGACCGAAGGGCCGCTGTGCCCGGCCGACCTGTCGCAGGGCTTCCTGATCGGCAATGCGCTCCGCGGGCTGATGCCGGCGCGGCTGGTTGCGGGAGCCGCGCGCCCGGGTCTATAGGCGCGCGCGACCTTACCAGAAGGGCTTCCGATGCAATTCCTCTCCGCCGCGCTGGGCCGCATCCAGCCGTCCGCCACGCTCGCCATGACCACCCGCACGCTGGAGCTGAAGGCGCAGGGGATCGACGTGATCGGGCTGGGTGCGGGCGAGCCGGACTTCGACACGCCTGATTTCGTGAAGGATGCCGCGATTGAGGCGATCCGCGCCGGCAAGACCAAATATACCAACGTCGACGGCACCGCCGAGCTGAAGGCGGCGATCTGCGCCAAGTTCAAGCGCGACAACGGTCTCGACTACACGCCGCAGCAGGTGAGCGTGAACGTCGGCGGCAAGCACACCCTGTTCAACGCGCTGGTCGCGACGGTCGAGACGGGCGACGAGGTGGTGATTCCCGCGCCTTATTGGGTGAGCTACCCCGACATCGTCAATTTCGCCGGCGGCACGCCGGTGATCATCGTGGCAGGCGCGGCGCAGAACTACAAGATCACGCCCGCGCAGCTGGACGCCGCAATCACGCCGCGCACGCGCTGGGTGCTGCTCAACTCGCCGTCCAACCCCACGGGCGCGGCCTATTCCGAGGACGAACTGAAGGGGCTCGCGGACGTGATCCGCCGCCATCCGCACGTGTGGGTGATGGCCGACGACATGTACGAGCACATCACCTACGACGGGTTCAAGTTCACCACGATCGCGCAGGTCGCGCCCGACCTGTACGAGCGGACGCTGACGATCAACGGCTGTTCCAAGGCCTATTCGATGACCGGCTGGCGGATCGGCTTCGCCGGCGGCCCGACGTGGCTGATCAAGGCGATGGCCAAGCTGCAGTCGCAGTCGACCAGCAATCCCTGCTCGATCGCGCAGGCAGCCGCCACGGCGGCGCTGAACGGCCCGCAGGGCTTCCTGGCCGACCGGGCCGCGGCGTTCCAGAAGCGGCGCGATCTCGTAGTGTCGATGCTCAACCAGGTGAACGGCATCCGCTGCCCGCGGCCGGAGGGCGCGTTCTACGTTTACCCCGACGTCGCCGGGCTGATCGGCAAGACCACCGCCGGCGGCCTCAGGATCGAGAATGACGAGATGCTGGTCGGCTATCTGCTCGACGAGGGGCGCGTGGCGGCGGTGCATGGCGGCGCGTTCGGCGTCTCGCCCGCGTTCCGCGTCAGCTACGCCGTCTCCGACGAGACGCTGACCAAGGCGTGCGAGCGCATCCAGACCGCGTGCGCGGCGCTGCGCTGAGCTTGCTTTCTGTAATCGAAGTCACATCTGGAACGTGGAGCGGAGCGTATATGGTTCCGAGCAGGTTCCTGGAGTGACGAGATGAGCAAGTTTCGTGATGCAATGCTGGCCGGTGCCGCGCTGGTTTTCGCCGGCGGACTGCTGACGCAGGTCGCACCCGCAGCCTTTGCGGCCGACACCATCGTGCGCCTTCCCGCCCCGGCGGTGGACGTGCCCGCCGCTCCCAAGCTGGAGACCGCGGTGTTCGCCGGCGGCTGCTTCTGGGGGGTGCAGGGCGTGTTCAGCCATGTGAAGGGCGTGACGAGCGCCGTCTCGGGCTATGCCGGCGGCCGCAGGGACACTGCCGACTATGAGACGGTCAGCACCGGGACCACCGGCCACGCGGAGTCGGTGAAGATCACCTACGATCCGCGCCAGGTCAGCTACGGCAAGCTGCTGCAGATCTTCTTTTCGGTCACCGCCGATCCGACGACGCTGAACTATCAGGGGCCGGATCACGGCACGCAGTATCGCACCGCGATCTTCCCGCTCACGCCCGAGCAGAAGAAGGTCGCGCAGAGCTATATCGCGCAGCTGGGCAAGACCGGCGCGTTCAAGCGGCCGATCGTCACCAGGATCGAGCCGCTGCCGGGCTTCTACCCGGCCGAGGCGTACCACCAGGACTTCCTCGCCCGGCAGCCGGACTATCCGTACATCGTCGTCAACGACATGCCCAAGGTCGAGGCGCTGAAGGCGGCGTTCCCGGCGCAATATCGCGACAAGCCGGTGCTGGTGGCGTCGAGGTAGTCACGACCTTAACCCCTTCCCTTCAGGGGAGGGGTTAAGGTGGGGCGCCTCAACTTGCGGGTGCTCGCGGAAGGGCCCCACCCCCATCCCCTCCCCTGAAGGGGAGGGGCGCCTACGCCGCCAGCGGAAACCGGAGCAGCCGGTCGGCGAGCGGGACCAGCACGTGGCCCTTACCGCCCACCGCGCGCAGGATCTCGGGATGATGCGGGTCGAGCCCGCCGGTCAGCGCGCCGAACGCGGGCAGGATCAGCTTGGTCGCGCTGGCGACGAAGCAGCGCCGCGCGACGTGGCGCCCCTTGAGGTGCAGCCGCAACTTCGGGTGGAAGTGGCCGGATAGCTCGGGTCGCGGATCGCTCGGATCGGCCTCGTGGCGCAGCACCAGCCCGTCCACCTCGGCTTCCTCGCGCACCGTTCCGCCGCAATGGTCGACCATGCCGGCATCGTGGTTGCCCGTGATCCACGTCCAGGCGGTGGCGGTCGTCAGCGCGCGGAGCATCTCCTGCGCGCGCACCGGCAGCCGCTCGCAGCCGGCCGCGTCGTGGAAGCTGTCGCCCAGGCACCAGGTCTCGGTCGCCCCGGTAGCGGCGACGAGCGCGGTCAGGTCGGCCAGCGTCGCCAGCGAATCGTAGGGCGGCAGCATCTGGCCGAAGCGCGCGAACCAGCTCGCTTTCTCGAAGTGCAGGTCGGCGACGAGCAAGGCGCGCCGCGCCGGCCAGTAGAGCGCCCCCTGCGGCAGCGCGACCAACTCGGCCGAACAGAACGAAAAGCGAACCATGCCCGCTCTATGGCGGGGAGTTCAGTCGCCGTCCAGCCACCGCCGGAACAGCGTGTGCGCGATCGCATAAGCAGGCGGCGCGAGGAAGCGGGCGCCCGGCGTCTCGGCCAGCGACGCGGCGACGTCGGCGCGCGTCACCCACATCGCATGCTCGAGCTCCTTCTCGTCGAGTATGATCGTGTCGCTCTCCACGGGCGCGACGCAGGCCATCATCAGCGAGGAGGGAAACGGCCAGGGCTGGCTGGCAAGGTAGCGCACGCTCGTCGCGACGACGCCCGCTTCCTCGTGCAGCTCGCGCGCCACCGCTTCCTCGATCGATTCGCCCACCTCGACGAAGCCGGCCAGCGCCGAATAGCGCCCGGCAGGGAACTGCCGCTGGCGGCCGACCAGCACGCGGCCGTCATGCTCGGCCAGCATGATCACCACCGGATCGGTGCGCGGGAAATGCTCGCTCCCGTCGGCGGTGCAGCGGCGCGCCCAGCAGGCGCGCATCGGCTCGGTCGGCGCGCCGCAGCGTGGGCAGAAGCCGTGGCGCGCATGCCAGTCGATCAGGCTGCGTGCGACGGCATAGGTCGCCGCCTCGCTCGCAGGCATGTCGCCCAGCATGCGGAACAGGGCGGGCGAGCGCGCCGGCGTCGTCGCGCCCGTGGCGTCGCCCAGCGCCGCGAAACGAGGAGCGCC
The DNA here is from genome assembly GCA_964252145.1 of uncultured Sphingomonadaceae bacterium. Classification (GTDB taxonomy): domain Bacteria; phylum Pseudomonadota; class Alphaproteobacteria; order Sphingomonadales; family Sphingomonadaceae; genus JAQGLK01. Next base: position 677 of record CAXUMU010000173.1, on the reverse strand, counting down.
GTCGATCAGCCCCAGCAGCGCGAGCGCGGCGTCGCCCTGCGGCACGGGCAGCCATTGCAGGCGCCCGTCCGCACCGGCAATCGGATCGAGCCCCGCCAGCGCGATCAACCGCGCCGCCGGGTCCGAACGCATCGCCGCCACCGCCGCTTCATCGTCGCGCAGGTGATCGACGCGCGCGAGCGGCGATCCGGTGAAGCCGGGGATTGCCTTGGTCATGCTGGGTGCGAGTCCTCAGTCGGCGCCGGGAGCCGCCTCTTGGGCGAGCGCCGCGGCCTTTGCAAACAGCGTCGGCAGTCCGGCGGAGGCGAGATCGGCGAGCGGCCACCACTCGCCATCAGGCATCTCCGCAGGCGCCGGCGCGGCGACGATCGCGAGGTCCAGCGCGAAATGGGTGAAGACGTGGCCGACCCGGCCGATCGGCCGCCAGTCCGCATCGAACGGCGCGTCGGCGATGCCCGGATCGTCCGCCGTCCACGGCCCGCTCGGCAGCGCGCGCATCCCGCCCAGCAGTCCGCGCGCGGGGCGGCGGCGCAGCAGCACCTGCAGGTTGCTCTCGGGCACGGGCGTCTCCTCCGGGATGGCGGCACTAGTCTCCTTTCCTGCCTCCTGCGCGATGCTCGCCTCCACCGAACCCCACTACCCCGAAGGGAGACCGGCATGGACACCGCAACTTTCGA
>CAXUMU010000172.1:0-6876 GCA_964252145.1 uncultured Sphingomonadaceae bacterium | reverse complement strand
CCGCCGGGGGGCAGCTGCGCGATCGGCCGCGCGATCGTCCAGCTATACACCACGCGCGACCGGGCATCGATCAGCTGCGCGCGGATGTTGGGCACCGGCTGCGTGCTGCCGGTCGGGTTGTGGATGCGGCCGGTGACGGAGAACAGCTCGTTGCCGCTCTCCATCGGCCGCCGCTCGGGCTTCTGCGTCACGCGGATCGTCAGCGGCACGCCGCTTGTCCGCCACAGCCCGAACTTGGCGGCGATCGCGGGCGGCCCCAGCGTCACCAGCGCGCCGATCCCGCCCAGCAGCAGCGCGGCCGCGACCAGCGCGACATACACCCAGATCCGCGCCGGATTGCTGCGCGGCCGGAACGGCGGGACGGGCGCGAACGGATCGACTGCGCGATCGGCGGCGATCGGGTCGGGCTGCGGCACGGCGGCGGCCGGCGCCTCGGCCGGCGGCTCCGGTGCGATCGCCACGATCTCGGCAACCGGCTCAGCTTCGGCCGGCTCCTCCGCCTCGCTCATCGGCGGCTCGAACCAGCTGTGGCGGCACGCGGCGCAGCGCACCTGCCGCCCGACCGATCCGATCGAGGCGTCCGGCACGGTGTAGCGGGTCTGGCATTCGGGGCAGGTGAGTATCATCGATCCGAAACGCTTGGGGGACGGGGCGAGGCACGAGCAGCCCGCCCGCGACTAAAGCACCGCGCGAGGGCCGCTGGCAAGCGCGGCCATCGGCCGGCTTTACTGTCGCGGCGGCGCTGTGTCATGGGCTTGGCGCGCTCGTCGATCGAAGCGCGGAGGACGGGATCGCGTGGCAGGCATCGTGCAGTTCGAGAATGTCGGCCTGCGCTACGGCACGGGCGAGGAGACGCTGTCGGACATCTCGTTTACGCTGGCGGCGGGCGCCTTCTACTTCCTCACCGGCCCGTCGGGCGCGGGCAAGACCTCGCTGCTGAAGCTGCTCTATCTGTCGCTCCGCCCCAGCCGCGGCACGATCCACCTGTTCGACCAGGACGTGGTGACGCTGCCGCGCACGCGCATGCCGGGCTTCCGCCGCCGCATCGGCGTGGTGTTCCAGGATTTCCGGCTCGTCCCCTATCTTTCCGCCTACGACAATATCGCGCTGCCGCTGCGGCTGTCGGGCGTGGAGGAGCATGACATCGAGGCGCCGGTGCGCGAGATGCTGGGCTGGGTGGGGCTGGCCGGCCGCGCCGATGCGCCGCCCGCCACGCTCTCGGGCGGCGAGCAGCAGCGCGTCGCGATCGCGCGCGCGGTGATCAGCCGGCCCGAGATCCTCGTGGCGGACGAGCCGACCGGCAACGTCGATCCCGAGATGGCGGCGCGGCTGCTGCACCTGTTCGCGACGCTCAACACGCTCGGCACCACGATCGTCGTCGCGACGCACGACATCCACCTGCTCTCGCGCATCTCGAATGCCGAGATGATGCGGCTGGAAAAGGGCCGGCTGTCCGATCCGACCGGCGCGCTGCGCTACCCGCCGCGCGGGCGCGCCTGATGCCGCGCAGCCGGCCCACGCAGGCCGATCGCCGCCTGCTGCCGGAGGGCCGCATCGCCGGGCCGATGCCGTGGGTGATCGCGATCATGATGTTCCTGACGGTGCTGACCGCCGCAGGCGGGCTGGCGCTGCGCCACGCCGCCTCGTCGATCGGCGCGGACCTGGCCGACCGGATCACCGTCCAGATCATCGAGGCGGAACCGGCCTCGCGCGAGCGGCAGGCGGCGGCGGCGCTGGCGATGCTGCGCGCCGATCCGGCACTCGCCTCGGTCCACCGCGTCGATCCGAGCGAGATGAAGGCGCTGCTGGCGCCGTGGCTGGGCGAGGGCAATCTGGAGCAGGACCTGCCGCTGCCGGTGCTGATCGACGCGGAGTTCATCTCCGATCGCCCGCACGACGAGGCCGCGTTCGAGGCCGCGCTGCGCCGCGTCGCGCCGGGCGCGCGGGTGGACGAGCATGGCCGCTCGCTCGCGCCGCTGTCCGGGCTGATCGGCGCGCTCAAATGGCTCGCGCTGGGGCTGGTGCTGCTGATGGCCGGGGCGGCCGCGGCGGTGGTGATGTTGGCGGCGCGCGCCGCGCTCGACACCTACCGCGCCGCGATCGACATCATGCACCTGCTGGGCGCGACCGACGTGCAGATCGCACGGCTGTTCCAGCGCCGGCTCGCGCTGGATGCGCTGTTCGGCGGGCTGATCGGCTTGGTCGCCGCGGCGCTGGTGATCCTGCCGATCGGGCGCAGCATCGGCGCGATCGGGTCCGAGCTGCTGGGCACGGTCGCGCTGCCGGTCGCGTCGTGGGCGCTGCTGCTGGCGCTGCCGCTGTTCGGCGCGGGGGTGGCGATGGCGGCGGCGCGCTTCACCGTGCTGGGTGCGCTCAGGAAGATCCTGTGATCCTGCGGCTGTTCTCGGCATGCCTGCTGGTGTGGGTGCTGGGCTTCGTCTGGTTCGCGGTGGCGCTGCCGGGCCCCGCCGACGACCGCGTGACCGACGGCATCGTCGTGCCCACCGGGGCTGCCAGCCGCGTGCGGCGGGGGCTCGCGCTGCTGGGCCAGCACCGCGCGAAGCGGATGCTGGTCTCCGGTGCGGATCGCCGCGTCCAGCCGCACGAGCTGGCGGCGAGCTTCGGCGTGCCGCCCGCTTTGGTCGATTGCTGCGTCGATCTCGGCCGCGAGGCGGTCGATACCCGCTCCAACGCCGAGGAGACCGCCGCCTGGGCACGCGCGCGGCACTATCGCTCGATCCGGCTCGTCACGACCGACTGGCACATGGCGCGCGCGCGGTTCGAGCTGGCGCGGCTGCTGGGCCGTGACGTGACGCTGCTGCCCGATGCCGTGCCCAGCGAGCCGGGGCTGATGTCGCTGCTGAACGAGTATAACAAATATGTCCTGCGGCGCGTGATGGCTCCGCTTGGGCTGTGAGCGCGCCGCCTTCCACCCGCGCCGATATCGGCCGCTCGATGCTGTTCGCGGCGGTCTTCTATTCGGTGACGGCGGTCGCGGCGCTGCTCGCGCCGGTGGTGGCGCTGTTCGGGCGGGGCGCGATCCGCAGCTATGGCGACGGCTGGATCCGTTTTCACGGGTGGGCGACGCGCGTGCTGCTGCGGATTGCGCCGCGCATCGAGGGGGAGACCACGCCCGGCATCCGCCTCTACGCCGCCAAGCACCAGTCGATGTACGAGACGATGGAGCTCGTCGCGATCCTGGGCGGCCCGGCGGTGCTGGTGAAGCGCGAGCTGGCGCAGATCCCCTTGTGGGGCTGGGCGGCGATGCGCTGGGGGGTGATCCCGGTCGACCGCGCCGGATCGGCGGCCGCGCTGCGGGCGATGATGCGCGAGGCGGAGGAGGCGATGGGCGAGGGCCGCTCGCTGCTGATCTTCCCGGAAGGGACGCGCGTGGCGGTAGGCGAATCGCCGCCGCTGCGATCGGGCTTCGCCGGCCTCTATCGGCTGCTGAAGGTGGAGGTGGTGCCGGTCGCGGTGGATGCCGGGCGGCTGTGGCCGCGCCAGAGCTTCGTCAAGCGCGCGGGCACGGTGACGTTCCGCTTCGGTGCGCCGGTGCCCCCCGGCCTGCCCCGGCGCGAGGCGGAGCGCCGCGTGCACGACGCGATCAACGCGCTGGAGAGGGAGCCGGCGGCTTAAGGCGCGCCACGTACTCCGGCGCAGGCCGGAGCCCAGCCACGAGCGGCCAGGTACTGGACCCCGGCCTGCGCCGGGTACGGATGCGCAGTCGAGCGATCCTATTCGTGCACCCGCCCGAAATCGGGCCGCGCATCGTCCTGGCCCTGCTCGATGATGCTGCGGCGGATCGCGCGGGTGCGGGTGAAGAGGTCGAACAGCGCGTCGCCGTCGCCCCAGCGGATCGCGCGCTGCAGCATCGTCACGTCCTCGGTCAGCCGCTGCAGGATCTCCAGCACCGCCTCGCGGTTGTTGAGGAACACGTCGCGCCACATCACGGGATCGGACGCGGCGATGCGGGTGAAGTCGCGGAAGCCGCCGGCGGAATATTTGATCACCTCGCCGCGCGTCACCTCCTCCAGGTCGCTGGCGGTGCCGACGATCGAATAGGCGATCAGGTGCGGCACGTGGCTCGTCACCGCCAGCACCAGATCGTGGTGCGCGGCGTCCATGATCTCGACCTGCGCGCCCAGCCGCTCCCAGAAGGACGACACGCGCATCACCGCGGCGGGATCGGCGTCGCCCTCGGGCGTCAGGATGCACCAGCGCCCGCGAAACAAGGTCGCGAAGCCGGCGGCGGGCCCGCTATATTCGGTGCCGGCGACGGGATGGCCCGCGACGATCGTCGCGTTGGGCAGCGCGGTGCGCATCGCCGCCAGCACGCTGGCCTTGGCGCCGCCCACGTCGCTCACCACCGCGTCGGCGGGCAGATCGGGCGCGATCTCCTCCGCCACCGCGCCAATCGCGCCGACGGGGGCGCAGATCATCACCAGGTCGGCATCCGTCACCGCCGCGCCGGCACTGTCGGCGATGTCGTCGCAGAAGCCCAGGGCGTCCGCCTCCAGCCGCACGGCGGGATCGCGATCGTAGCCGGTCACGCGCACGCTCGGCATCTCGGCGCGCACGGCGCGAGCGATCGACGATCCGATCAGCCCCAGCCCGATTATCGTGACGCGCGCGAAGCCTGTCCCGAGCGAAGTCGAGGGAGGCAGCATCAGGCGCCCGCGTCCGCCAGCGCGCGCAGCGCCCCGGCCAGCCCGCGCATCTCCGCCTCGGTGCCGATCGAGATGCGTAGCGCGTGGGGCAGTCCCTGCCCCGGCAGCCAGCGGGTGATGTAGCCCCGCTCCATCAACCCGTGATAGGCCTGCTCGGCCGACAGGCGGCCCTCGAACAGTACCAGCACGAAATTGGCCATCGACGGCACCGCGCGCAGGCCGGCATTGCCCAGGCTTGCGATCTCGTCGTTCAGCCAGGCGCGCCAGAAGGCGTTGTGGTCGCGGCTGGCGGCGACGAAGCCGGTGTCGCCCAGTGCCGCGATCGCCGCCGCCTGGCCGGCGCTCGTCACGTTGAACGGCGCGCGGATCTTGTGCATCGCCGAGATCAGCGGCGCCGCGCCGTAGCCCCAGCCGATCCGCTCGGCGGCGAGCCCGTGGATCTTGGAAAAGGTGCGCGTCACCAGCACGTTCGGCGCGGCGGTGGCGAGCGCGAAGGCGCCGTCCTCGTCGCCCTCCTCGACATATTCGGCATAGGCCTGGTCGACCACGAACAGCACGTCGGCGGGCAGCGCGGCGTGCAGCCGCAGCAGTTCAGGCCGGGGCAGATAGGTGCCGGTCGGGTTGTTGGGGTTGGCCAGGAACACGACGCGCGTCCGCTCCGTCAGGCAGGCGAGCAGCGCGTCGACGTCGGTCGCGTAATCGCTGTCCGGCGCCTCCACCGGCGTCGCCCCCACCCGCCGCGCCGCAATCGGGTAGACCGAGAAGCCGTAGCGGACGAACAGCACCTCGTCGCCCGGCCCGGCATAGGCGCCGGCGGCCAGGTGGAGGATCTCGTCCGAGCCGGTCCCGTAGATCACCCGCGCCGGATCCAGGCCGTGCATCCCCGCGATCGCCTCGCGCAGCGCGGTGGCCGACGCATCGGGATAGCGATCGAGCGACTCGACCGCGGCCACAAAGGCGGCGCGCGCGGCGGGGCTGGTGCCCAGCGGATTTTCGTTGGACGAGAGCTTGGCCGCCTTCGCCCCGCTGTCGGTGGACGAGCGCCCCGGCACATAGGGGGCGATCGCATCGATCCAGGGCTTGGGCGAAGGGGAGGTGGCCATGCGCAATCCGGACAAACGGGTGAGCCGCGCCACGTCCGTTTGCACTGAGCCTGTCGAAGTGCCGGCGCCGGGGCCCTTCGACAGGCTCAGGACGGGGCTTCGACAGGCTCAGCCCGAACGGAAGACGGGGTACGGGCTGGTCGTGCGGCTCTAGCGCGTCTCCCGCCGTTGACAAGCCGGGCGGCCCCGCCCTAGCGCGGCGCCCCATGTCCGACGACCAGCGCTTCGGCCTCGCGCGCCACGTCTCGCTCGCCGGACCGCTCCGGCTGGACGGCGGCGCGACGCTTGAGCCCCTCGAGATCGGTTACGAGACGTATGGCCGGCTCAATGCCGACGCGTCGAACGCGATCCTGATCTGCCACGCGCTCACCGGCGACCAGCATGTCGCTTCCCAGCATCCGGTGACGGGCAAGCCCGGCTGGTGGACGCGGATGGTGGGGGCGGGGATGCCGATCGATCCGGCGCGCCACTTCATCGTCTGCGCCAACGTGCTGGGCAGCTGCATGGGATCGTCGGGCCCGCCCACGATCGATCCGGCGACGGGCGCGCCGTTCGCGATGCGCTTTCCGGTCATCACGATCCGCGACATGGTGCGCGCGCAGGCGATGCTGCTCGATCACCTGGGCATCGGCACGCTCGCCGCGGTCGTCGGCGGGTCGATGGGCGGTATGCAGGTGCTGGAATGGGCGGCGACCTATCCGACCCGCGTCCGCTCCGCGGTGGTGATCGCCGCGGCGGCGCGCCACTCGGCGCAGAACATCGCCTTTCATGAGGTGGGGCGCCAGGCGATAATGGCCGATCCCAAATGGCGCGAGGGTGCCTATTACGATGCGGGCGAGGCGCCCGCCGCGGGCCTGGCGGTCGCGCGGATGGCGGCGCATATCACCTATCTGTCGGAAGCGGGGCTGACCGAGAAGTTCGGACGGCGGCTCCAGCAGCGCGAGGAAAAGAGCTTCGGCTTCGATGCGGATTTCCAGGTGGAGAGCTATCTGCGCCACCAGGGGATCAGCTTCGTCGACCGGTTCGACGCCAACTCCTACCTCTACATCACCCGCGCGATGGATTATTTCGACCTCGCCGAGGAGCATGGCGGCCGGCTCGCCAAC
>CAXUMU010000171.1:0-6885 GCA_964252145.1 uncultured Sphingomonadaceae bacterium | reverse complement strand
GACTCGCCCGCGCCGATGATCGAGCGCGCGGTCTTCAGTTCCTGGTCGGAGATCGGCCGGCTCCAATTGTCGAGCGGCCAATTGCAGTCGACCGCGCCCGCGCCAGATACCGAGCGGGTGGAGGCGAGCTGCACGGTCGCGGCGGGCGAAACCGGCGCGTTGTGGCCGAACCCGAGATAGACCTTCGGCGCGCTGGACGGCGCGGCCTGGCGCACGTCGCGGAAGGCCCGCGCCGAGACCGCCGTGCTCACCTCGGCCGACCGGCCCAGCCAGTTGATGCCGCGCATGTCGAACTCGTCGGCGCCCTTGGCCTTGATCCGTGCCTGATAGGCGTCCACGCTCGCCTGGTCGGCGATCAGCAGGTTGATCGGCAGCCGCAGCATCGCGCCGTCGGGCTCGAACACCAGATGGCGCACGTCCGCCATCCGCTCCGCCGCCGGCCCGAGCAGGTCGACGTACAACGCGCGCGCCTTTCTCACGTCGAACGGATAGGTCAGGAGCTCGCCATTCTCCTCCTTGGCGATGGTGTCGCGCAGCGCGTCGACCGCCTTGTCCAGCGCCGCCGCGCCCACGGGCGTGCGATAGGCGATCGCGTCGGCCTGCGTCGCGAACAGGCCGTAGACCGTGTCGCCGACGATCGCGAGCTTGAGATAGGCCTCGCCCGGCCGCAGCGCGCCGCGCAGGTCGGCCAGCGTCAGCGCCTGCGTGCTGATCGCGCGATATTTGGGAAAGGCGGCGAGCTTGGCCTGCGTCGCGACCTGATCGCGCTCCAGCGCGGCGACGGTGGTGCGCAGGTCGGCGATGCGGCGCGCATCCTCGGGTTTCAGGTTCTGCACCATCGCTGCGCGCGCCAGCTCGATCCGGTTGCGCTCGACGTCGCGGGTGAGGTTGACCGACTGGCGGAACAGCCGCGACGCCTCGTCGCTGCCGCCGCTCAGCTCGCGCGCCAGCACCGCCTGCGTATCGGCGACGCCGGGGCGGACGAGCGTTTCGCTGGCGAGGAAGAAATCGTCCACCAGCGCGGGCTTGGCCGCCATCTGCTGCGTCAGCAGCGCGAAATAGGGGGCGAGCAGATTTTCGAACCCGATGGTCGATCCGCCGCTCGCCGCCATCGTCGTGACGACCTCCTTGTAGAGCGCGAGCGCCTGATCGGTCTGGCCACGCCGCCCGAGATAGGCCGCCAGCCGCGCCTTGGAGGCGTTCACCGCCGCGGAGGCGGGATATTCGGTCTCCAGCAGCGTCACGCCGCCGCGCAGCAGCCCTTCGGCGCCGGCGAAGTCGCCGGCATCCTCGTCCAGCGCGGCGAGCTCGGCCATCGTCTGCGCGCGCAGCCGGGCGATCGAGGTGACGCGGCCCTCGCGGATCGCGACCAACGTCGCCAGCGCGCCGAAAAGCTCGGCCTTCGCCTCGGCGGGCTTGCGCTCGAGCCGCAGCACGGTGCCCTTCAGCGCCTGCGCCTGCGCGTCGAGGATCTGGATCTTTTCCTGCGGCGTCAGCATCACGTTCTCGGTGATCCCCAGCTGTCGCGCGAGCGGGGCGCTGCTGTTGATCTGCGCCGCGGTCGCGGGATCGATCACGCCGGCTTCCACCGTGGCGGCCGATCCCACCGCGGTCAGCGGCCGGGTCAGCTCGGCCAGCGCCGCCGGCAGCCGCTGCTGGTTGATCAGGTGCAGCGCCATCAGGTTGCGCCGCAGCCTCAGCTCGACCGGATCGTCGGTCGGCACGCCGGCGGCCTGCGCGAACAGCGCGTCCGCCTCGGCGAAGTCGCCCAGGTTGGACTTCTGCAGCGCGCGGTTGACGAGATACTCGCCCAGCCGCTTGCGCTGATCCTCCGCGCTCTCCGACCGCTCGAACAGCGTGTCGAAGAACTCGGCCGCCTCGGCGTAGGAGCCGCTATTGTTGCGGCGGTAGCCCTCGGCCAGCGCCTGGTCGAGATCCAGGCTGCCCGCCTGCGCGCGGGCGAAGGCGGCGGGGTCGCCGGCGGCGGTCGTCGCGATCGAGATCTCGCCGGGCACGAAGCGGTCCGCCACGATCGTGCGCAGGCCCAGCTGCAGCGCCGAATCGTAGCCGGCCAGCCCCTCCGCCACGTACACCGTCTTGCCGCGCTCGTAGGTGTAGACGCGGTAGCCGACATCGGCCTGGTTGAGCTTGCACTCGGCGGTCTGCGCGCCGGCCACGCCCTCGATCCTGCCGGCCGCCATCGGCCCGCAGGTCGCCTGCGACGCGCGCAGCGCGGTCAGCCGCGCGAGGGGATCGCTCGCGCCCTTGCGTAGCGCGAACAGCCGGCCGATCGGGACCGTCGCATCGCGGCACACCACCGAATAAGCGCGGTCGAAGATATCCTTGAGCGCGGGGTCGATCCCGCGCGTCTGCACCTGGCAGAGCACGCCCGCGCCGCCGCCCAGGCGGAAGCTGTTCTTCAGGCTGGGTCTGCCGCTGTCCTGCGCGTCCGCCGGGCCGATCGATGCCAACGCCACCGCGGCGGCCACCGCCGCCCGCATTCCCCAAGTCTGACGCACTACCGCCTCCCGCCACAACACCTGAGGCGAGGATGCGCGACACCGTGCCCGCGGTGTGCGGCCTCGCCAGAACTATTCGGTTGCGACCCGCCGCTTATCGACTCGTTGCGTCCTGTTACCATGAGCCCGCGCCGGCGGCGAAGCGAATGTTTGGCGCTGTCCGCGCCGATGCCGGACGCCGGTTCGCGCCGGTCGCGCGCGCCGGACGCGGAACGGGCGCCCCCCTCGCGGAGGACGCCCGTCCCTGAAACCATGTCGCCGCGCGCAGCGGCGAACGGCTTACTTCATCGAGCCGTTGGTGGCCGCCTCGTGGGCGTTGTCGGCTGCGTCGTGCATGTTGTCGGCCGCGTTCTCGAGGACCTGCTCCTGCATGGTGTTCGTCGCGTTGTCGGCGGCGTCTTCCATGTTGTCGGCGGTCGCCTCGAGCGCCTCGGAGGTGTTCTCCGCAGCATTCTCGGCCGGCGTCGGCTTGCTGCAGGCAGCCAGAGACATCAGGCCGGCGGCAGCGAGAACAAAGGTCATCTTCTTCATTCGAGCGGCTCCAAGTTCGTAACAGGGCCGGCCCGAACGCCGCCCCAAGCGCCCCCATAGCGTGAGGATGGTGCCCGTCAACGGGGAATTGTGACGATTTCAACCGCGGAGCCGCCCGCTTGTTGCATTGCACAATGAAATGGCGCAACCATATCGCGGCTGGCGCATTGTCGTCGCGTCAGTTTCGTCGCCCCCTGCGCCGGTGTCGATTCCCAGCAGGAGATCGCGATGATCCGCTTGAGAGGATCGCTATGCAGGAGCTTGGCTTGGGAAAATCGGTTCGGCGGGTTGCCCTGATCGGCAATTTTCCGCCGCGGCTGTGTGGCATCGCAACATTCACCTTCGATGTGCGTGCCGCCCTGTTGGCCGCTTTTCCGACTCTTTCGATCGATACCTACGCGATGGACGAGCCGTCCGCGCCGCATGATTATCCGCCCGAAGTGACCTGCACCGTCTCCCAGGACGACCTGGCCGATTATCATCGCGCCGCGCAGCGCATCAACGACAGCGGCGCGGACGTCGTGCTGGTCCAGCACGAATATGGCATCTTCGGCGGCGCCGCCGGCGCGCTCGTGCTCCGCCTGCTCGACCGCGTCACCGTGCCGGTGGTGGTCACGCTCCACACCGTGCTCGAAACGCCCGATGCCGAGCAGCATGCCGTGATCGAGGCGCTCGCCGCCCGCGCGTCGCGTCTGATCGTGATGGCCGAGAAGGGTCGTGCGATCCTCGAGAAGGTCCACGGCGTGTCGTCGGACCAGATCATGGTCGTCCCCCATGGCGTTCCGGACCGGCCGCTCACCGACACGGCCCGTCTCAAGCCGCGCTTCGGCTTCGACGGCCGGAAGGTGTTGCTGACGTTCGGGCTGCTGTCGCCTAACAAGGGCATCGAGACGATGATCCGGGCGATGCCGGCGATCGCCGCCGCCGATCCGAGCGCCCTCTACGTGGTGCTGGGCGCGACCCACCCCCATCTGGTCGCGCGCGAAGGCGAAGCCTATCGCGAGCGGCTGATGCTGCTCGCCGCCGAGCTTGGCGTCGCCGATCACGTCCGCTTCATCGACGGGTTCCTGCAGCAGGACCTTCTGCTGGAATATCTCGCCGCGGCCGACGTCTACGTCACGCCCTACCTGACCGAGGCGCAGATCACCTCCGGCACGCTCTCCTATGCGGTGGCGCTCGGCAAGCCGGTCGTCTCGACCCCTTATTGGCATGCTGCCGAGCTGCTCGCCGACGGCGTCGGCCTGCTGGTCGACTTCGGCGACAGCGCCGGCTTCGCCGTGGCGGTGACGGGCCTGCTCGCCGATCCGGAGCGGCTGGACGCGATCCGCCACCGCGCCTGGGCGATCGGGCGCGGCATGACGTGGGAGAAGCTCGCGCACGCCTATATGGATGCGATGCGCGAGGCGATGGCCCGCCGCCCGGTACGCCTGGTCGTCGGCGCGCGGCAGCCGGTCGCCGATCTGGTCGCGCCGCGGCTCGACGGGATCGAGCGGATGTCGGACCATACCGGCATGCTGCAGCACTCGATCTACAGCATCCCCGATCGCGATCACGGCTATTGCGTGGACGACAATGCGCGCGCGCTGATCCTGATGCACCGGATGGACGGTCCGCTCGCGGGCCGCGCCGACGAGCTCGCGCGGATCTACGCCTCCTTCGTGCAGCACGCCTGGAACGGCGAGCGCGGTCGCTTCCGCAACTTCATGGATTTCAACCGCAGCTGGCTGGAAGAGGAGGGGTCGGAAGACAGTTACGGCCGCTCGCTCTGGTCGATCGGCGTCACCGCCGCCTGCGCGCGGCGCAACGACCTGCGCCGCTGGGCGCTCCATCTGTTCGATCAGGTCGCCCCGCGCACGCTGACGCTGGGCAGCCCGCGCGCCTGGGCGTTCGCGATCCTGGGCGCCGCCGCGGTGCTCGATGTCCATCCCGGGCACGGCCTGGCGACCACGCTGCTGACCGAATTGTCCGGCCGCCTGCGCGAACGGCTCGCCGTGACGCGCCGGCCGGACTGGGTGTGGTTCGAGGCGGTGCTGAGCTACGACAATGCCCGCCTGCCCGAGGCGCTGCTGCTCGCCGGACAGCGCCTGCGCGACAAGGACATGATCGCCGACGGCATCGCGACGCTCGCCTGGCTCGACGGCGTGCAGACGAGCGAGGCGGGCAATTTCCGCGCGGTCGGCACCGACAGCTTCGGCGTGCCGTACAGCCCGCCCTCGCGCTTCGATCAGCAGCCGCTGGAGGCGTGGGCCACGATCGACGCCGCCATCGCCGCGATCGATGCGACGCGCGATCCGCGCTGGCTCGAAATGGGACGGCGCGCCTACGGCTGGTATCTCGGCGCCAACGATCTGGGCGTGCCGATCGCCTCGGTATCGGATGGCGACTGCTATGACGGCCTGATGGCGGACCGCGCCAACCTCAATCGCGGCGCCGAATCGGTGCTGTCGTTCCAGCTCGCCTGCTGTGCGATGGAGAGGTTGGCTAAACGCGCGGATCATTGCATATCGGTTCCGAACGCCGGCGCGCTCGCTTCCTGAACGGAGGGCGGTCGCCCGGATAGCGGGGACCGGCCTTGTTCGACGTGATTCACAGTCCGCTGCGGCTGCAGGCCGACGCATCGCGCGTCGTCGTCCGCCCGTTCCACATCGCGATCGAGGCCGGCTCCGTCCCGGGCCGCCCCGGCCGCGCGCGGCGCATCGTCGATTCGGTGCTCGTGATGGACGAGATCGAGGCCGAGGCCGAACTCCAGCTCGTGCTCAAGGATTTCGAGGCGCGCCACTGGCAGACGCGCAACGTGTTCGACACGCGCTACGCCGCGATCGAGGCCGCGCTCCAGCTCGACCGGTCGGCGATCCCGCGCGTCAAGCAGCAGCTGATCGGCGCCTATTTCTGCCACGAATATAGCTATGCCGCCGCCGCGCTGATGAACCCCAGCATCATCGCCCACCCCGACCAGAGCGGTCTCAGCCACGGCGCGGTGCGGATCGCGATGTCACTGCGCGCGGTGGGCGAGGGGCACATCTCGTCGGTCGCGTTCCGCGAGGGCATCGTCGGCCCCGGCCCGGTGTTCGACCTGATGCCGGAGCCGCCGTTCGCGACCTCGGCCGACACCGCGGTCGAGCTGGGCGAAGGCGCGATCCAGGTGCACCGCCACCACGACAGCTCGCTTTCCGGCACCGTGCTGTTTCCGATGACCGCCGCGCAGCGCAACGGGCTGGAGGACCTGCGCCTCGTCGAGTTCACGCATGACGACGGCGAGCGCGAATGGCTCGGCACCTACACCGCCTATAGCGGATCGACGATCCGCTCCGAGCTGCTGCGCACCGGCGATTTCCGTTCGTTCGTGCTGGCGCCGATGGGTGGGCCGGCGGCGCGCAACAAGGGCATGGCCTTGTTCCCGCGCAAGGTTGGCGGCGAATATCTGATGATCGGCCGGCAGGACGGCGAGAACCTGTTCCTGCTGAAATCGAACCGCCTGGACTATTGGGGCGAGGGCGAGCTGCTGCTGACGCCGCGCTACTCGTGGGAAATGGTGCAGATCGGCAATTGCGGATCGCCGATCGAGATCGACGAGGGCTGGCTGCTGCTCACCCACGGCGTCGGCGCGATGCGCAAATATTCGATCGGCGCGGTGCTGCTGGACAAGCACGATCCGTCCAAGGTGATCGGCCGGACGAGCGAGCCGGTGCTGTCCGCGGCGAACGAGGACCGCGAGGGCTATGTGCCCAACGTCGTCTACACCTGCGGCGCGCTGCGCCACGGCGACATGCTGTTCGTGCCCTACGGCGTGGCGGACAGCTCGGTCGCGTTCGCGTTCATTCCGATCGGGTCGTTA
>CAXUMU010000170.1:0-6915 GCA_964252145.1 uncultured Sphingomonadaceae bacterium | reverse complement strand
GCGCCGAGCGGGAGAAGACGCCGAACGAGATCGCGCTGACGATCCTGCTCGTCGGGCTGACGATCATCTTCCTGATCGCGGTCGGCACGATTCCGATGTTCGCCACCTACGCCGGCGGGCTGGTGCCGGTCGTCATCCTGTCGGCGCTGCTGATCACGCTGATCCCGACGACGATCGCCGCGCTCCTTTCGGCGATCGGCATCGCCGGCATGGACCGGCTGGTGCGCTTCAACGTGCTCGCCAAATCGGGCCGCGCGGTCGAGGCGGCGGGCGACATCGACGTGCTGTTGCTCGACAAGACCGGCACGATCACCATCGGCGACCGCCAGGCGAGCGAGTTCCGCCCCGTCGCCGGCGTGGCTCCGGGCGAGATGGCGGAAGCCGCATTGCTCGCCAGCCTCGCGGACGAAACGCCGGAGGGACGATCGATCGTCCTGCTGGCACGGGAGCGGTTCCATGTGACCACCAGCGCGCTGCCCGGCGGCGCCGAGGTTATCCCCTTCACCGCGCAGACGCGCATCTCGGGCGTCCGGACCGGCGCCACGCTGATCCAGAAGGGCGCGGTCGATTCGATCCTCAGGGTCAATCCTGGTCTCGGCCAGACCGCTGCCGCGACCGAGCTCAGGCGCATTACCGACGAGATCGCGCGCGCCGGCATGACGCCGCTCGCGGTCGCGGTCGACGGCCGGCTGCTGGGCGCGATCGCGCTGAAGGACATCGTCAAGGCCGGCATCCGCGAGCGCTTCGGCGAGCTGCGCAAGATGGGCATCCGGACCGTGATGATCACCGGCGACAACCCGCTCACCGCCGCCGCGATCGCCGCCGAGGCCGGCGTGGACGACTTCCTCGCGCAGGCGACGCCCGAGGACAAGCTGGCCTATATCCGCAAGGAGCAGGTGGGCGGGCGGCTGGTCGCGATGTGCGGCGACGGCACCAACGACGCCCCCGCGCTCGCGCAGGCCGATGTCGGGGTGGCGATGAACACCGGCACGCAGGCGGCGCGCGAGGCCGGCAACATGGTCGACCTGGACAGCGACCCGACCAAGCTGATCGAGATCGTCGGGCTGGGCAAGCAGCTGCTGATGACGCGCGGCGCGCTCACCACCTTCTCGATTGCGAACGACGTGGCCAAATATTTCGCGATCCTGCCGGCGATGTTCATCGTCCTTTATCCCGGCCTCGCCATCCTCAACGTGATGCATTTGGCGACGCCCACCAGCGCGATCCTGTCGGCGATCATCTTCAACGCGGTGATCATCCCGCTGCTCGTTCCGCTCGCATTGAAGGGGGTCAGGTACCGGCCGGTCGGCGCGGGGCCGCTGCTGGCGCGCAACCTCGGCATCTACGGGCTGGGCGGACTGGTGGCGCCATTTATCGGCATCAAACTCATCGACGTGGCTGTGTCCGCGATCGGTCTGGCGTAAGGACAGGGACATGCGCTCGGATTTCCTCTCGGGGCTGCGGCCCGCCCTGATGCTGACGCTGCTGCTCACGATCCTGACGTGCGGCGTCTATCCGCTGGTGGTGATGGGCATCGGCAAGCTCGCTTTCCCGCACCAGGCGAACGGCAGCCTGATCGTCGACAAGGGCGTCGTCACCGGATCGGAGCTGATCGGCCAGTCGTTCACCAGCGACCGCTATTTCAACTCGCGGCCGTCCGCCGCCGGCAAAGGCTATGATGCCAGCGCGTCGTCCGGCTCCAATCTGGGTCCGACGTCGAAGGCGCTGGTCGATCGGATCAAGGGCGACATCGCGCTCCGCCGCGCGCAGGGCCTGACCGGCCCGATCCCGGCCGACCTGGTGACCGCCTCCGCCTCGGGCCTCGATCCCGATCTGTCGCCGGCGGCGGCGCAGGCGCAGGTCGCGCGGATCGCGCGCGTGCGCGGCCTGGCCGTGAGCGACGTTCGCGCGCTCGTCGACCAGGGCACGCAGCATCCGCTGCTGGGGTTCATCGGCGAGGAGCGCGTGAACCTGCTGGCGCTGAACCGCGCGCTCGACAAGCGGGCGGGCGCGGCCGGCCCTTGAGCAGCACGCCCGAACGGTCGTCGCCGGAGGCTTTCCTGCGCCAGGCGGCGCAGGAGGGGCGAGGGCAACTGAAGATATTTCTGGGCGCGGCGCCGGGCGTCGGCAAGACCTACGAGATGCTGTCCGAGGGTGCGGCGCGCCGGCGTGCCGGGGTGGACGTGGTGGTCGGCATCGTGGAGACGCACGGCCGTGCCGAAACCGAGGCGCTGACGCAGGGGCAGGAGATCGTGCCCCGCCGCGACGTGCCCTATGAGGGCCGCACGCTGCAGGAGATGGACCTCGACGCCATCCTGGAGCGACATCCCAAGCTCGCGCTGGTCGACGAGCTGGCCCACACCAACGCCCCCGGCAGCCGCCACCCCAAGCGCTGGCAGGACGTCGAGGAGTTGCTCGCCGCCGGGATCGACGTCTACTCGACCGTCAACGTCCAGCATATCGAGAGCCTGAACGACGTCGTCGCCTCGTTCACGCGGGTGCGCGTGCGCGAGACCGTGCCCGACAGCGTGCTGGAGATGGCCGAGCTCGAGGTCGTCGACATCCCGCCCGACGAGCTGATCGAGCGGCTGAAGGACGGCAAGGTGTATCTCCCGCACGAGGCGACGCGGGCGCTGGCGCACTTCTTTTCCAAGTCCAACCTGTCCGCGTTGCGCGAGCTTGCGCTGCGCCGCGCGGCGCAGGCGGTGGATGCGCAGATGCTGGAGCATCTGCGGGCCAACGCGCTGGGCGGCACCTGGGCGGGTGGCGAGCGCATCGCCGTCGCGGTGAGCGAGTTGGCCGGCGCCGAGGGGCTGGTGCGCGCCGCCAAGCGCATCGCCGATGCCCAGCACGCACCGTGGACCGCGGTGCATGTCGAGACGCCGCGCAGCCGCCAGCTGGGCCCGGAGGATCACCGCCGGATCGCGTTCGTGCTCAACCTCGCGACGCAACTCGGTGCCGGCGTGATCAGCGTGCCGGCGACGTCGGTCGTCGAAGGGTTGAAGACCTACCTGACCGAGGCGCGCGCGACGCAGATCGTCGTCGGCAAATCCGCCCGCTCGCGGCTGTTCGAGCTGCGCCACGGCTCGGTGGTGGACCGGCTCGTCCGCGAGACGCCGGGTGTGGCGGTGCATGTCATGCCGCTCGAGGGGGTGGCTCCGGCCAGCGAGAAGCGGCCGCGGTCGCGCGGCGCTTGGGGTGCGCGGGCCGGCTATGTCTGGACGACAGCGATGGTCGCCGCCGTCACCAGCCTCGGCAGCGCGCTGTTCCACATCCTCGATCTGGGCAACGTGGCGTTGCTCTACCTAGTGCCGGTGATGGCGGCGGCGAGCCTGTTCGGCCTGAGGACCGGATTGTTCGCCGGCATCCTCTCGTCGCTCGCCTATAATTTCTTCTTCCTGCCGCCGACGCACACGCTCACCGTGAGTAATCCCGAGAATGTGGTGTCGATCATCGTGCTGCTGAGCGTGGCGGTCGTGACCAGCCAGCTTACCTCGCGCGTGCGGGCGCAGGCCGATCTGGCCGCGTCCAGCGCCCGCTCGAACGCCGCGCTGGCCGGGTTCCTGCGCCAGCTTACCTCGCTCGGCGACCGCACCGAGGTGTGCCGCGCGATCTGTACCGAGATCGGGCGGCTGTTCGAGCTGCGCGCCGTCATCCTGGAGCAGGAGCCGACCGGCCTGGCCGTCCAGGCGGCGAGCGAGCCGGATACGCGGCTTGAGACGATGGAGCTCGCCGCGGCGCAGTGGGTGCAGGAAACGGGGCAGGCGGCGGGACGCGGTTCGGGCACGCTGACCGCCTCGGACTGGCTGTTCCAGCCGCTCAAGTCGGGCGATCGCACGCTCGCGGTCCTAGGGATCGCGCGCGAGGACGGCGGCGATCCGATCCGCTCGGACCAGTTGCCGCTGCTCTCCAGCCTGCTGGACCAGGCGGCGCTGGCGCTGGAACGGCTGCGGCTGGAAGCCGAGATGCGCGACGTGGATGCGGTACGCGAGCGCGACCGGCTGCGCGCCGCCCTGCTGTCGTCGGTCAGCCACGATCTGCGCACGCCGCTCACCTCCGTGCTGGCGGCGGCGGGCGAACTGCGGCGCGAGATCGAGCATCCGCTGATCGAGGTGATCGAAAGCGAGGCGCTGCGGCTCAACCGTTTCGTGTCGAACCTGCTGGACATGGCGCGGGTCGAGGCCGGCGCGCTGCGGCTGCGGATCGAGCCGGTCGACCTGACCGACGCCGTCGCCGCCGCGGTGGCCGATACCCGGCGTTCGCTGGAAGGCCATGCGATCAACCTGGAGGTGCTGCCGAACCTGCCGCTGGTGCGGGTCGATCCGCAGCTGTTCCACCATTGCCTGCTGAACCTGCTGGACAATGCCGGCCGCTATGCCGATCCCGGCACGCCGATTACCGTCCGGGCGGAGCGCAGCTACGGCGAGCTGAGCCTGTCCGTCCTCGACGAGGGGCCGGGCCTGCCGCCGGGCCGCGAGCTGGAGGTGTTCGAGACGTTCCGCCGGCTGGAAGGATCGGATCGCAGCGCGGTTGGAACCGGGCTGGGGCTTGCCATCGTCAAGGGCTTCGCCGAGGCGATGGGCATGAACGTCGCCGCGGCCGGGCGGCGGGACAAGCAGGGCGCGTGCTTCACGCTGCGGTTTCCCGAGGGGCTGCTGGTAACGAATTCCGAGGAGGTCGGTGAGTGAGCGGACAACGGATCCTGATCGTCGACGACGACCTTCATATCCGCCGGCTGCTGCACGGCACGCTGAGCCGCGCCTCCTACGAAGTGATCGAGGCGAAGACCGGGCGCGAGGCGCTGGAACTCGCCGCCGGCACGTCGCCCGACGCCATCCTGCTCGACCTGGGCCTGCCCGACCGCGACGGGCTGGAGCTCGTATCGCTGCTGAAGAAGCAGACCAAAGCCCCGCTGCTCGTCGTCTCGGCGCGCGAGGCGACCGACGACAAGGTCGCCGCGCTGGACCTGGGCGCCGACGATTACGTGACCAAGCCGTTCGACGGGGAGGAGCTGCTCGCCCGGCTGCGCGCGGCGCTGCGCCACGGCGTGCGCGCGCAAGGGAGCGACCCCATCGTCCGCGCCGGCGCGCTCCAGATCGATCTCGCCAACCGCCAGGTGACGCGCGACGGCGCGGAGATTCACCTCACGCGCAAGGAATATGAGGTGCTGGCGGAACTCGCGATGGCGCCCGGCCGGGTGATCACGCACACGCGCATATTGGCGGCGGCGTGGCCGCTGGAGCATGACCGCAAGATCGAATATCTGCGGATCGTCATCCGCAATCTGCGGCAGAAGCTGGAAGCCGATCCGGCGCGCCCGACGGTGATCGCGAACGAGCTGGGCATCGGCTACCGCCTGCTCGCCGAGACCTAGCCGACCGCCCGCGGCCGGGCTGCCGGCGCTATGCAAACACTATGGCGCCCGCCCGGTGCCGGTCTCGAAAGCCTATGCGGCGAGCTATAAATGAACGGCCGCAATCATGGAGTGCGGCATGTTCGATTCTCGCAAAGGCAGGCTGCGTGATCCGCTGCTCCGGATCGCCGGGTTCGTGCTGCTGGGCCTCGGCGGGTTCCTGATGCGCCGGCTGTTCCATGCGCCCGACCTGCTGCACCATCAGGATCCGACGTTCGGCGAGTTCGTGGAATCGGCGGCGGGCTTCCTCTGCCTGAGCGCGGGCGTGGCCCTGGCCGTTCTCGGCGCGCATATCTTTGATCCGGTCGCGATCTCGGAACGGTGGGCGCGACGGTCTTTCTCGCCGACCAGGGCGCGCCGCGCGCCCGCCCGCACCGCAGGGGCGTGATCGCGTGCGCACCGGACGCCGATCGCCCGTCCCGCCGGATGTCGTCGCCGCCCAGCATGGCGGGCGCGGCGAGGGCGGACGGCCCGGCGAGGCGCCGGCGCGATGATCTGTCATGTGTCGCTCGCGCTCGCCTTGCTGAACCTTGGCATCCTGTGCTGGATCGCACGGCGGTTCAGGCATTCGGGGCGGTAGCCCGGTTCACCGCGGGACGGTCTGCCGATCGCGCGAAGGGGCGGTACTTGCCCCGACAGCCGCAAGCGATGACAATGGCCAATCTGGCGTCAGCCATGGCCATTGGAAGGATCGTGCGCGTTGGCGCGGAGCGGAGCAGCGATGAAGCGGTTGTGGGTCTGCGCCCCGCCAATCGCGGTGGTGCTGGGCAGCGCCACGCCGCCCGCCGCATTGGGCTATGATTATGCCGGGCTCGTCGCTTCGCGCGCATGCGACCGGCTGGAGCTCGCCGCCTGCGCCGTGCTGCACAGCGAGCAGGAGATGCTGGCCGAGGCCGAGCGGCAGCGTTTGCTGGCGGAGGCGCTGGCGCGTGCCGAGGCGCGGGCGGCGGCGATCGATGCCGGCCTGAAGCTGGTGATCAGCATCCCGCAGCAGCGGATGTACGTGCTGCGGGGCGGCGATCTGCTCGCGACCTCGCGCGTGTCGACCGGCATGCGCGGTCACCCGACGCCGACCGGCACCTTCCCGATCCTGCAGAAGCAGGCGATCCACCACTCCAATCTCTACAGCAACGCGCCGATGCCCTACATGCAGCGGCTCACCGGCGACGGCGTGGCGCTGCATGCCGGCATGGTGCGCGGCTATCCGGCGTCGCACGGCTGCATCCGGCTGCCCTACGGCTTCGCGCGCACGCTCTATGGGATGACCAGCTGGACCACGCGCGTGACGATCACGCACGCGCGGCCCCGATCGGCGGAACAGGCCTGGGCGATGGCGCCGCGCCAGCGCGTGGAACGAGAGGTCGCGCTCGAGGGGGCAGGGGGCGCGGGCTGAAAGCCCTCTCCCAGGTGGGAGAGGGTTGGGTGAGGGGCGCGGGCGAGGCAGGTGGGACGCTCGCCTGGCGGGTCGCGGGCGGGGGGCCCCCCCCCCCCCCCGCGCCCCC
>CAXUMU010000169.1:0-6958 GCA_964252145.1 uncultured Sphingomonadaceae bacterium | reverse complement strand
CGTCGCCGGCCAGGTGATCGATCTGCTCGCGCGGCTGCAGCGCGAGCGCGGTCTCGCGATCCTGCTGATCACGCACGATTTGGGCGTGACGAGGGCGCTGTGCGGGCGGGTGGCGGTGATGGCCGCGGGGCGCATCGTCGAGGAGGGCCCGACCGAGGCGCTGATCGCCGCGCCGGTGCATCCGGTCACGCAGCGCATGGTCGCCGCCAGTCTTTAGCCCTCTCCCGGGTGGGGAGAGGGAGAAACGAAACGGGCCGCGGCTTGCCGCCGCGGCCCCCTCGATACCGTCAGTCGGAAGCGATCAGAACGACGCGCCGATCGAGCCGACGACGCCGGCCTTGGACAGATTGCGAGTGCCCAGACGACCATCCGGAAATAGCGGGTAGGAGGACTTGTTGGTGTCGACATAGCTGACGCCGAACGTCAGGCCATGCCAGGCGTAGGAGGCGCCGACGTTCCAGTCGGTATATTCCTTGCCGATCGAGAGGTAGCTCGGGCCGAACGTGTGGCCCAGGTGGCCGGTGAGCGAGAAGCCGGTGTTCGGCACCGCGAACGAGCCCTCGCCGTAGATGTAGAGATTGTCCTCCCGCGGCTTGGTGCCGATCGACAGGCCGTGCTGCTTCGGCGCATAGGCCGCGCCGATCTTCGCACCGACCGGGCCGAAGCTGTGCGACAGCGAGGCGTAGGGCTCGACGAAATCGGAATTGATGCCGCCCGAACCCGGATAATAATAATAGAGGATGCCCACGTCCGCGGTGGTGCCGCTGAAGGTGTATTTGTAGCCGCCGTACAGATCGATCTCGGCATCGCCGCCGTTGGCTATGTAGTCGTCGACCGACGAGCCCCAGAAACCGATATAGGCGCCCGATTCGTGCGTCAGGTTGGCGGTGCCCTGGACTGCGAAACGCTTGTTGGTCTGCGAGATGCCGCGGAAGCGGTAGTCGCTCGTCAGCGTGGCGCCGCCCGAGACGGTGAACGGGCTCTTCGGCGCGTCCGGCGCGGCATCCTCGGCCAGGGCCGGGGCGGCAAGCGACGCGAAGGCTGCGGCCGCGAGGCCGATGATGGAAGTGCGCATGGGTGTTCCCTCCCTGAAGGTGGTTTTCCGTTCCCCTGCGTCATCCGCTCCCCGCCTCATGGTCGCCTCCAGTGGAGCGCGGGCAGGGTTGCCGATGTGCCGGCGGCTTGTGCCGTAACGACCGCACCCGCACAACGCGGAAAAGAAAACACGCTGGCGGGATGTGAATGGACTGTTGCCGCACCGCAACATAAGATCGCGTCGGTCTATTCGCCGCTTCCGTTTCGCGCGGCCGTAAAGCGCCGCAGTCCGGCGGCCAGATCGGCGATCAGGTCCGCCGGGTCTTCCAGCCCGACATGCAGCCGCACCGCCGGGCCTTCCGCCTGCCACCGCGTGGCGGTGCGAATCGGCGCGGGATCGATCGGCAGCGCCAGGCTCTCGAACCCGCCCCACGAGAAGCCGATGCCGAAATGCTTCAGCCCATCGATCAGCGCCGCGCGCGCCGCATCGTCGCCGCCCTGCAGCACGAACGCGAACAAGCCCGAGGCGCCGCTGAAGTCGCGCTGCCACAGCGCGTGCCCCGGATCGCCGGGGAGGCCCGGATGCAGCACGCGCGCGACCTGCGGCTGCTCCGCCAACCAGCGCGCGACCGCCAGCCCGCCCTCGTGATGCTGGCGCAGCCGCACCGCCAGCGTGCGCAGCCCCCGGCTGGCGAGATAGGCGTCGTCTGGGCTGACGCACTGGCCCAACGAATGCGCGGTCCGGCGGATCCGATCGAACCATTCCGCGCCGGCGGTGGCCGATCCCATCATCACGTCCGAATGGCCGACGACATATTTGGTGCAGGCCAGGATGCTGACGTCCACGCCGTGGCTGAGGGCCGGGAACAGCAGCGGCGTCGCCCAGGTATTGTCGAGGATCGTCACCACCCCGCGCGCCCGCGCCGCCGCGCAGATCGCCGGCACGTCCTGCACCTCGAACGTCAGGCTGCCCGGGCTCTCTAGGAAGATCGCGCGCGTCTTCTCGCCGATCAGCGCGACGATCCCCGCGCCGATGCCCGGATCGTAGAAACGCGCGGCGATGCCCAGCGGCGCCAGGATGTTGCGGCAGAAGGCGCGGGTCGGCTCGTACACCGTGTCCGCCAGCAGCAGCTCGTCGCCGGGCGCCAGCACCGCCAGCAAGGTCGCGGCGATCGCGGCGACGCCGGAGGGGTAGAGCATCGTGCCCGCCGCACCCGGCTCCAGCTCGGTCAGGGCCTCGGCCAGCGACCACTGCGTCGGCGTGCCGCGCCGGCCATAATAGAGTCCGTCGTTCGGCGCCCGAGACGCCGCGCGCAGGTGGGCGACGCTGTCGAACAGCATCGTCGAGGCGCGCCACACCGGCGGGTTGACGATGCCGCGCGTCCATTCGGCACGCCGCCCGGCGGTGACGACGCGCGTGCCGGGCTGCTCGTCGCTCATGCCGGGCCCAGCGCCTTCGCGGTTTCGGCGCGCATGCCATATTCGCTCCACGATCCGTCGTAGAGCGCGGCATCGTCCTTGCCGAGCAGGTGCGCGCCGAACAGCAGGACCGATGCGGTGACGCCCGAGCCGCAGGTGGTGACGAGCGGCTTGGCCAGATCGATCCCGGCCGCGTCGAATTCGGCGAGCAGCACCGCCTTGTCCTTGAACCGGCCGTCCGCATCCAGCAGCCGGGTGTAGGGCAGGTTGCGCGATCCGGGGATGTGGCCGGGCGCGGCGCCGTGCGGATCGGCCTCGGTGCCGGCGAAGCGGGCGGCGCCGCGCGCATCGAGCAATTGCTCCACGCCGGTCGCGATATTGGCCTCGATCTGGGCGAGATCGCGCACGGCGGCATCGTTCCTGTGCGCGGTGAAGCGCGCCGGAGGCGGCGCGGGCACGTCGCCGCTCGCGGTCGCGCCGCCAGCCGCGATCCACGCCGCCAGCCCGCCGTCGAGGATACCCACCTTGTTTGCGCCGAAGGTGCGGAACATCCACCACGCGCGCGCCGCGGTGCGGTGCGGCGAGTTGTCGTACAGCAGGACCCGATCGCCGTCGCCCACGCCCAGCGCGCCGATGCGGTCGGCGAAGCGCCCGGCCGTCGGCAGCATGCCCGGCAAGTCGCTGTCGGGATCGGCCAGCCCGGCGAGATCGAGGAAGCGCGCGCCGGCGATGTGCCGCTCGGCGAATTCGCGCCGCGGATCGCGCGACGGGTCGAGCGCGAACGCCGTCGCATCCAGGATGCGCAGGTCGGGTGCGGCGAGATTGGCGGCGAGCCAGGCGGGGGAGACGAGCGATTTCATGCGCAGCGCCCTACAGCAGCCGGCGCGCGAGGACACGGGTCTTTGCGCAATCCGCACCCGCGCCTACATGGGCGGCAATGAGCCTCACCCATCTCGGCCAGCCCAGCGCGCTGCCCCCCTCTCCCGACGCGGCAGAGCTGGATTATGTCGCCAATCCCCGCCCCGGCCGGCCCTATCTGGTCCGCTTCACCGCGCCCGAATTCACTTCGCTCTGCCCGGTCACCGGCCAGCCCGATTTCGCGCACATCGTGATCGACTATGCGCCGGCCGCCAGCATCGTCGAATCCAAGTCGCTGAAGCTGTTCCTCGGCGCGTTCCGCAACCATGCCGGTTTCCATGAGGACGTGACGGTCGGCATCGGCGAGCGGCTGACGCGGGAGATGGCGCCGCTGTGGCTGCGCATCGGCGGCTATTGGTATCCGCGCGGCGGCATGCCGATCGACGTGTTCTGGCAATCCGGCCCGCCGCCCGCGGGGCTGTGGCTGCCCGACCAGGGCGTGCCGGCCTATCGCGGGCGGGGGTGACGCCCCGCACGACCGTCATCCCCGCGAAAGCGGGGATCCATGAACGGCGGTCGGCTTCCGATCCGACAGCTGCCGCATCCATGGATTCCGCTTGCGCGGGAATGACGAAGGGCGGTGTCACGGCACGTCCACCACCAGCAGCGGGCACCGCTCGGCCAGCTCGTATCCGTCTGCCTCCACGAACCGCCCCGGCCACGGCAGCCCGGCCAGGATGCGCGTCCGGTCCGGATAGGCGTGGAGCGTCTCACTGCCGGCATAGCTGTCGATCCGGCCGATCTCCTCCGCCGTCCAGCCGCTCGCGCGGGCGAGCGCGGCGCGGTCGGGGAAGCAGCGCTCGAACCCGGCGAGCAGTTCGTGCGAGGCGACCGCGCGCACCCCGCCGGCTGCCGCGAACACCGCCATGTTCAGCCGCAGCTTGAACGCGGAGAAGCTGCCGCCCGCGCCCGCCATCGCCGCGTCGCGCAGCGCGTCCAGCGTCTCGGCGGGCTCGGGCGTGGCGAAGCAGCGCAGCACGATCCGCGCGCCAGGGCGCAGCACGCGGGTCAGCTCGCCCAGGAACGCCGTCATCGGCCAGTCGAGCACGCTGAGGCTCGCATCGCCGATCACCGTGTCGATCGTGCCGCCCGCGATCGGCAGCGCGCGCCAGTCGGCGACGGCGGCGTGCCGCCCCGCCCCTGCCGGCCAGGCCAGCCGCACCATCTGCGCGTTCCAGTCGACCGCGATCACCGGACGGATGATCCCGGCGATCTCGGGCGTCACGCCCAGCTGCAGCGTGCGTCCGCTCCGCCCCGCCACCAGCGCCGCCATCGCCGCCACGGCCCGCGGCGGGGGACGCAGCGGCACCGCGATCGAGGCCCAGCGACGGTGGAAGTCGCGGGCGCGGTCCCCGCTCACAGCAGCCGGATCTCGCGCAACCGCTGGAACAGATAATCGTGCGCGGTGATCGGCTCGGGATAGCGGTTCGGCCGCTCGGGCGTGACGCAGCCGGGCAGCGTCTCGATCAGGAAATCGGGCGTGAAATGCAGGAAGAACGGCATCGAGTAACGCGCATGCCCGCGCCGCTCGGGCGCGGGGTTGCGCACGCGGTGGGTGGTGGATTTGAGCACGCCGTTGGTCAGCCGCTGCAGCATGTCGCCCACGTTGACCACGAGTTCGCCGGGCTGCGGCGCTACCGCCAGCCAGCGGCCGTCGGCGAGCCTGATCTCCAGCCCCGCCTCCTCCGCGCCCAGCAGCAGCGTGATCGTGTTGATGTCCTCGTGCGCGCCGGCGCGGATGCCGGGCGCGTCGGCGGAAACCGGCGGATAGTGCAGCAGGCGGAGCACCGAATTGCCTTCCGCCACCTTGTCGTCGAAATAGCCGGCGGGCAGCCCGAGATACGTCGCGATGGCGGTGAGCAGCCGCAGGCCGGCGGCATCGAACGCGGCGAACAAGGCCTGCAGTGCCGGGCGGAACGCCGGCAGCTCCACCGGCCACAGGTTCGGCGCCATCCTATCCGCGAAGCGGTGGCCGCGCGGCAGATCGCGCCCGACGTGCCAGAACTCCTTCAGGTCGACCGCGCTTGCACCCTTGGCCGCCTCGGTGCCGAACGGCGTGTAGCCGCGCGCGCCGCCGGTGCCGGGCAGGTGGTAGGCGCGCTTCGCCGCATCGGGCAGCGCGAAGAAGGCGCGCGCCTCGGCATCGGCGGCGGCGATGACGTCCGGATCGATGCCGTGATCGCGCACCACCGCGAAGCCGTAGCGCGCGAACGACGCGCCCAGCGCCCCGGCGAACCCCGCCGGATCGCGCGCGCCTTCGGCCATCGACAGCGAGGCGACCTGCTCGGTCATCGTGTTCACATCGGCACCTTGTTCACGAATTCCTCGAACTTGCCGGTCGGGCCGGTTTCCATCCGCTCGCCCAGATAGGTGAAATCGATCGCGAAGGGAAAGCCCAGCGCGGTCTGGATGTGCGCGCGCAGCGCCTGCTCGGTCGCCTCGTCGATCGGCCGCTCCAGCAGCAGCTTCGCCTCGATCCGCTCGGGCGTGTGCTGGACGAACTGGTACTGGATGATCCCGGCCAGCGCGCGGAACGAGTGGCGCCCCACCTGCGGCCAGCTGCGATCGCCGTTCGGCTTCACCATCAGGTTGCGGCTGCGGCCTAGGATGCGCCTGAGCGTCGGCAGCCCGCGTCCGCACGGGCACGGCTCGCCCACCTCGGCATGGTCGGCGATCTCGTAGCGGATCAGCGGGCTGGCGAGATTGCGCAGGTCGGTCGCGACGATCCGGCCGATCTCGCCCGGCGCGCACGGGGCGCCGTCCTCGTCCAGCACCTCGACCAGGATCGTCTCGGCCATCGTGTGATACAGCCCGCTGTCCGGGCATTGCAGCGCGAGATAGCCCAGTTCCTGCGACGAGTAGCTGTCGCTGATCGTCGCGCCCAGCGTCCGCCAGGTGCGCTCGCGCGTCTCCTGCGTCAGGATCTCGCCGATCGTGCGCACGTCGCGGATGCTGTCGAGCGTGACGCCGCGCCAGTCGATCTCGTCGAACAGCCCCAGCAGGTTGCTGGGATACACCAGCAGGCTGGTCGGTCGGAACTGCTGCAGCAGCTTCACCTGTTCGCGGATCGGCACGGTCATCGGGATGCCCATCGACGGGCCGGTGCGGTGGAGCAGGCTGGCGGGCGGACCCCAGTCGGGGATCACCCACGGCTTGTCGATATGCGCGCGGATCGCGCAGAAACGCCCGGTCAGGTCGCGGCGGTGCCATCGGTGGTCGCGCATCGTGCCGGCCAGCCAGTCGAGCCGGTTGAGCGCGGTGCGGCGGACGTGGAGCGGCTCGCCGGTCGAGCCGGAGGTATCGACCGGCGTGATCGGCAGGTGGGATTTCGGGGGCTCCGAGAAGAAGTCGGTCGCGGTCTGGATGTCGCGGCGGGTGAGCGGCGGCAGGCGGGTCAGGCCATCCGACGTCGCGGCTTCCTTTGCGGTCAGGCCGGTCGCGGCGAGGCGCCGCTGGAACTGCCCGCTATGCTGTGCGTGATGCGCGAGCGTGAGCGCGAGCTGCGCGAACTGGCGTGCGGCGATCTCGTCGGCGGAGAGCCACTGCGACGCCTCCAGCTGCTGGCTCATGGCCGCCAGCGTCGCGC
>CAXUMU010000168.1:0-6965 GCA_964252145.1 uncultured Sphingomonadaceae bacterium | reverse complement strand
ACATGGGAGAGGGCGAAGCTACACCCGCTTCACCGCCCCCCACAATATCGCACGCCCCGCATGAGCCGGCTTGCCCGAGCGGACATAGCCCGCCTCGCGCAGGCTCCCCTCCAGCACCAGGCTGTGCGCCGCATCGGTGAAACCGGCAACGTCGGCCCGGCCCAGCACGGGGCGGAGCGTCTGGCGGAACCAGCGGACCGGGTCGCCGGACGGCGCCATCAGCTCGGCGCCCGCCGCCCGCTCGCGTGCGGCGAAAGCGTCGGCGCCGGGCAGGTGGGTCTGGACGATCGCGATGCGGCGCCCCGGTCGCGCGGCCTGCGCCGGCCGGGCGAGGGTGGCGGCCACGATGCCGGCGCCGCCCGCCTTCAGGAATTCGCGCTTGTTCATGCTCCGCTCCCCGCCGCGACCTTGGCGGGAGCATGCCGCACCGGGGCGATCATATCAACTGTTATGATCGCCCCGGACACGCCAGTCTTACTGCTCGTCGTTACGCGCCTTCAGCGCCGCGCCCAGGATATCGCCCAGCGACGCGCCCGAGTCAGACGACCCGTACTGCGCCACGGCCTGCTTCTCCTCGGCCAGCTGCATCGCCTTGACCGAGAAGTTCGGCTTCTTCGAGCGATCGAAGCCGATCACCATCGCGTCGAACTTCTGGCCGACCTGGAAGCGCTCCGGGCGCTGCTCGTCGCGGTCGCGGCCGAGGTCGGTCCGCTTGATGAAGCCGTGCGCACCGTCGTCGCCGGCCTGGACGTCCAGCCCGCCGTCGCCCACCGCCAGCACCGTCACCGTGACGATTGCGTTCTTGTTGATGCGCGATGCCGCATCCGGGCTCGCCGACGAGGTGCCGCCGCGCTCCAGCTGCTTCATGCCGAGCGAGATGCGCTCCTTCTCGGCATCGATGTCGAGCACGACCGCCTTCACGGTCTCGCCCTTGTGATGCAGCGCCAGCGCTTCCTCGCCGGTCACGCCCCAGGCGATGTCGGACATATGGACCATGCCGTCGACGTCGCCGTCCAGGCCGATGAACAGGCCGAACTCGGTCGCGTTCTTCACTTCGCCTTCGACCACCGAACCGATCGGATGGATCTCGGCGAAGCTGTCCCACGGATTGTTGATCGCCTGCTTCAGGCCCAGCGAGATACGGCGCTTGTCCTCGTCGACCTCCAGGATGACCACGTCCACTTCCTGCGACGTGGAGACGATCTTGCCCGGATGGACGTTCTTCTTGGTCCAGCTCATCTCGGAAACGTGGACGAGGCCTTCGATCCCCGGCTCCAGCTCCACGAACGCACCATATTCGGTGATGTTGGTGACGCGGCCGGTGAACTTGCCGTCGACCGGATACTTGGCCGCGGCGCCCGCCCAGGGATCGCTCTCCAGCTGCTTCATGCCGAGGCTGATGCGCTGCGTGTCGCGGTTGATGCGGATGATCTGCACGCGGACCGTGTCGCCGATGTTGATCATCTCGCTGGGGTGGCCGACGCGCTTGTAGCTGAGGTCGGTCACGTGGAGCAGGCCGTCGATGCCGCCGAGATCCACGAATGCGCCATAGTCGGTGATGTTCTTGACCACGCCCTCGATGATCTGGCCCTCGTGGAGCGACTGGATCAGGCCGGTGCGCTGCTCGGCGCGGGTCTCCTCCAGCACGGCGCGGCGCGAGACGACGATGTTGCCGCGGCGGCGATCCATCTTGAGGATCTGGAACGGCTGCGGGATGTCCATCAGCGGGGTCACGTCGCGCACCGGGCGGATGTCGACCTGCGAACCCGGCAGGAAGGCGACGGCGCCGTTCAGATCGACGGTGAAGCCGCCCTTGACGCGGCCGAAGATCACGCCTTCGACGCGGGATGTGGTAGAGAATTCGCCCTCCAATTTGTCCCACGCGGCCTCGCGGCGGGCGCGGTCGCGGCTGAGCATCGCCTCGCCGTGGACGTTCTCGACGCGGTCGACATAGACCTCGACCTCGTCGCCGACCTTCAGATCGGCCTTTTGGCCAGGTGCGGCGAACTCGCGCAGCGCCACGCGGCCCTCGGACTTCAGGCCGACGTCGATCACCGCCATGTCGTTCTCGATCGCGGTGACGGTGCCCTTGACGACCCGTCCTTCGAAGCCCTCGCCCTGGCCGAGGCTCTCGTTGAGCATCGCCGCGAAATCGTCACGCGTGGGGTGTGCCGCAGTGGCCATGTAGCTGTGTATCCCGAACTTGTCTGTTTCCGGCCAATCGGTTGTGTCCGATGGTCTTTGGCCGATCCGCCGCGACGACACCATGCCGGCGCGGCATCCGCCGGGCGGCTGAAATCGTTCGCGGAGGTATCAAGACGCCAAATGCGAAAAGGGCGCGTGAGCGATGCTCCGCGCCAACCTCCACGAGCTTTGCCGCCCGCAGGACGATGTTGCCTTAGCCGAGCGCGCGTTCTGGGGCAAGGGGCAGGAGGATCGTCATCGACCTGTCGTTGACGGTATGCGCGCATCGGGCGATACCTAAGCCGCCAGCACGCGGGGGGCGTGCCGCGCCTTATGGGGTGCCGAAGATGCCCGATCCCGATTATGCCGGCTGGCAAGCCGATCCGTCCGCGCTCCTCGCGTTCCTCCAGACCAACGTCATCGCCACCGGGCTGCTGCCGAACAGCCAGCAGCCGGGCGTGCCGGAGTATCTCTATCTCGACAAGAAGGACACGCCGGTCATCCAGGACGGCAAGGAGGTCGGCAAGGTCTGGTACCTCAAAGCCAGCGACAAGAACACGACGAACGCCGCGCTCTTCTCGTACATCTGCGACTATCAGAAGAACGACACCAAGTTCGTGATGCTGGGCGACCGGGCGAAGTTCTGCTTCACCATCACGATGAACGGCTGCACGTTCGGCATCGGCGCGCCAAATTCGTCGGGGGACGTGATCGTCAGCCACTGCAACCGCGCGTCCGATCCGAACCAGGCGGTGACGCAGCGCGACATCACGCTGGGCAGCCACAAGAATGCCAACGTCACGCTGCTGGAGCCGTCAATGTATCGCCCCGTCGCGCAGATGACGTGCACCACCTTCGGGCTGCGCATCGGCACCGCCTGGAAATTCTACTTCCAATCCTATCGCCCCAGCGGCGGACAGTTCCAGTTCTTCGGGACGATGCCGATCGAGACGCAGTCGCTCGCCCGGTAGCGCAGATCCTGGGATGACGCGGATGCGGCGTGTCGGTAAGGCGCATGCCGCCGCCGGAGGCCGATCTGACTGAACCGCAATCCTATTCCGCCGACGTCGCGGCGATCGAGCGCATCCAGGCGGTGCCGACGATCCTGGAGGTCGTGTGCCGCACGACCGGCATGGGCTTCGCCGCGGTGGCGCGCGTCACCAGCGACCGCTGGATCGCGTGCGGCGTGCGCGACGACATCGCCTTCGGCCTGGCGCCCGGCGCCGAGCTGAGCGTCGAGACCACGATCTGCAACGAGATCCGCCAGACGGGCGAGCCGGTGGTGATCGGCCATGTGGCGGACGATCCGCGCTTCGCCGGCCATCCGGTGCCGGCGATGTACGGCTTCCAGAGCTATGTCTCGATGCCGATCGTGCTGCCCGACGGGACCTTTTTCGGCACGCTCTGCGCGATCGATCCGCGCCCCGCGCGGGTGCGCACGCCCGAGACGATCGGCATGTTCCGCATGTTCGCCGACCTGATCGCGTTCCACCTCGACGCGCAGGCCCGGCTGGACCGCAGCGAGGCGAGCCTGCTGGACGAGCGCGCCACTGCCGAGCTGCGCGAGCAGTTCATCGCCGTGCTGGGCCACGATCTGCGCAATCCGCTCGCCTCGATCAGTTCGGGCGTGAACCTGCTGCGCCGCGGCCTCGACCCCGACAAGACCGAGCGGGTGCTGTCGCTGATGGTGGGTAGCGTCGATCGGATGGCGGCGCTGATCGACAATGTGCTGGATCTGGCGCGCGGCCGGCTGGGCGGGGGTCTGAGCGTGCAGCGCGCGCCGGTCGACCTGATGCCGGTGCTGCGTCAGGTGATCGACGAGCTGCAGACCGGCCATCCCGGCCGCGCGATCGAGCTGGAGGCGCGGCTGCCGCACGCGATCCGCTGCGACCGCACGCGGCTGACGCAGCTCATCTCGAACCTGATCGGCAATGCGTTGACCCACGGCGCGGCGGACGTGCCGGTCCGCGTCCGCGTGGTGGGCGACGGGGACGAACTGGAGATCGCGATCAGCAACGGCGGCGACCCGTTGCCACCCGCCGCGCTGGCGCGGTTGTTCGAGCCGTTCGAGCGGGGTTCGGTCCGGCCGGGGCAGGCCGGGCTGGGGCTGGGGCTCTACATCGCGTCCGAGATCGCGCGCGCGCACGGCGGCACGCTCCGCGCCACCTCCGACGCGCAGGCGACCTGCTTCACCTTCACGATGCCGCTCGACGCGGGCTGATCAGCCTGCCCGCGCCATCCGCTGCTCGACCAGCGCGATCGCGGCGGCGGCGGCATCGGCGATGTCGAGCGTGCTGGTGTCGAGCAGCAGCGCGTCGTCGGCGCGGCGGAGCGGGGCCGCGCTGCGGGCGGAATCGCGCGCGTCGCGCGAGCGAATGTCCGCCAGCACCGCGTCCAGCGGCGTCGATATCCCCAGCCGCACGAGCTCGGCATGGCGGCGGGCCGCGCGCACCGTGGCGCTCGCGGTGACGAACAGCTTGGCGTCGGCATCCGGCGCGATGACCGTGCCGATGTCGCGCCCGTCGAGCACGGCGCCGCCTGGCCGGTGGGCGAAGCGGCGCTGGCGATCCAGCAGCGCCGCGCGCACCGCCGGATGCGCGGAAACGATCCAGGCGGCGCCGCCGGCGTCCTCGCCCTTCAGCCCGGGCTCGGCGAGCAGCGCGTCGTCGAAGTCGCACGCCGCCAGCGCGGCATCCGGGTCGGCCGGATCGCCGCCGCTCCGGATCACGCCGATCCCCACCGCGCGGTAGAGCAGGCCGGTATCGAGGTGCGGCAGCCCGAAGCGATCGGCGATGGCGCGCGCGATCGTGCCCTTGCCCGACGCCGCCGGCCCATCGACCGCCACGATCACGACGCGAGCCCCGCCAGCATCGCGGCGAAGCCGGGAAAGCTGGTCGCGACCGGGGCCATGTCGTCGATCGCGACCGGCGCGCGCGAGACGAGCCCGGCGACGGCGAAGCTCATCGCGATACGGTGATCCAGCTTCGCCGCGATGGTGGCGCCGCCGGCCAGCGGCGCGCCGCCGGTGCCGTCGATGATCAGGCCGTCGGCGGTCTCCTCCACGCGTGCGCCGATCGCCCGCAACCCCTCGGCCATCGTCGCCAGCCGATCGGATTCCTTGACGCGCAGTTCCTCCAGCCCGCGGGTGACGGTCCGGCCCTCGGCCAGCGCCGCCGCGACGAACAGGATCGGGAACTCGTCGATCATGCTGGGCGCGATCTCCGGCGGCACCTCGACGCCTTTGAGCGTCGAATGGCGCACCACCAGATCGGCGACCGGCTCGCCGCCCACGCTGCGTTCGTCCTGGAAGGCGACGTCGGCACCCATCGCGCGCAGCACCTCGAACAGCCCGGCGCGAGTCGGATTGAGGCCGACATTCGCGATCGTCACCGCCGATCCCGGCACCAGCAAGGTCGCGACGCACGGGAACGCCGCCGACGAGGGATCGCCCGGCACCACGATGTGCTGCGGCCGGAGGTCCGCCTCGCCGCGGATCGAGATGATCCGCGTGCCGTCCACCACTTCAACGTCCAGCTCGGCGCCGAAGCCGCGCAGCATCCGCTCGCTATGGTCGCGCGTGGTGACCGGCTCGATCACGCGGGTGATGCCGGGCGTGTTGAGCCCCGCCAGCAGCACCGCCGACTTCACCTGCGCCGAGGCGACCGGCAGGCGGTATTCGATCGGCACCGCCGGGCAGATCCCGCGCACCATCAGCGGCAGGCGACCGCCCGGCGACGCCGTGAACTCGGCGCCCATCCGCGACAAAGGCTCGATCACGCGCCCCATCGGCCGGCGCGAGAGCGAAGCGTCGCCGGTGAACGCGGCGGTGATCGGGTGGCTGGCGATCAGCCCCATCAGCAGCCGGGTCGAGGTGCCCGAATTGCCCATCTCCAGCGCGGCCTCCGGCTGCAGCAGCCCGCCGACGCCCACGCCGTGGACGCGCCAGATGTCGTCCGCATCCCGATCGATCCGCGCGCCCATCGCGCGCATCGCGGCGGCGGTGGCGAGCACGTCCTCGCCCTCCAGCAATCCCTCGATCCGGCTTTCCCCCACCGCCAGCGCCGAGAGCATCAGCGCACGGTGCGAGATCGACTTGTCGCCCGGCACGCGCACCGTCCCGCGCAGCGGCGCGGCGGCGGCGAAGCGCATCGGACCAGGCGGGGCGGGGTGCATCGGCCGGGCTTTTGACAGCGGCCCCCCGCTATGGCAAGGCGCGCGGCGCTTCGCGGCCGGCGACCCCTCCGGCGCACTCGCGAACCCTGACAGACTGGAGCAAAACCCGTGGTGAAACCTGAATGGGGCACCAAGCGGACCTGCCCGAAATGCGGCACCCGCTTCTACGATCTCGAGAAGACCGATCCCGTCACCTGCGTCGAATGCGGCACCGCGTTCGAGCCGGATACGGTGCTGAAGTCCAAGCAGCCGATGCCGTTCGACGCCCCCAAGAAGGAGGTCGAGAAGGAGAAGGTGGATGCCGACCTGAGCGAGGAGGACATCGACATCGACGATGCCGAACCGAGCCCGGACGACGACGTGGATCTCGGCGGCGACGACGATATCGGCGTCAACACCGCCGACGACGAGGACGAGCATTGATCGGCTGAAGCTGACGCGATCGATGCGCTTGCCAAGCTTGCGCCGCCTGCTCTAAAGGGCGGCGCAGCCTTGCCGGTACCCCAAGCCGGCGGGATGGAATGGGGACGTAGCTCAGCTGGGAGAGCGACGCGATGGCATTGCGTAGGTCAGGGGTTCGATCCCCCTCGTCTCCACCACCTTCTTGG
>CAXUMU010000167.1:3177-6975 GCA_964252145.1 uncultured Sphingomonadaceae bacterium | reverse complement strand
CCGCGAGGCGGAGGCCATGCCGGTCGAGCTGGGACGCGGCACGCCGGCGGACGCGGCCGGCGCGCCGCCCGATACGGCGGACTTGGGCCGCGCGAGGCTGAAGCCGCGGACCTCGCCGCGCCGCACCGGGCGCTGATCGGGCGCGGCGCTGTCGGCGGAATCGCTGCAGTTGTCGAGCAGCTGGCACACGATCGCCTCGGGCTTGTCGGCGGTCTGCGCCTGCGCGGGGGCCAGCAACAACGGGGTAGCGGCAACCGCGACGCTGGCCGACACGTATCCGAGTAGCCGTTTCATTGCTGATCCATTCCGCTCGTTTGGGGTCGACGACTACTATCCATTCGGGGGCTCCAAGTCAAAATGGCGCGGCCGCAAATCGTCGCGTGCGGCTTGTCTTTGGCGGCCCGGTTGGCCAATCGCTGTGCCGGTGATCACAGCAACGCTTTCGCCGGCCGCCGCTCGCCGCATCGCGCTCGCCGCGCAGGGTTTCGGCCGGCGGCGACCGGACGGGGCGGGCGCGCGCGATCTCCTCCGGCTGGCGACGCGGATCGGGCTGTTCCAGATCGACAGCGTCAACGTGCTCGCCCGCGCGCATTATCTGCCGGCCTACGCGCGCCTCGGGCCCTACCCCCAAGCGGCGCTGGACGCGGCGGCGTGGGGCAGGCCGCGCAAGCTGTTCGAATATTGGGCGCATGAGGCGTCGCTGCTGCCGCTGGCGCTGCACCCGCTGCTGCGCTGGCGAATGGCGCGGGCCGCGCGCGGGCAGGGCATG
This sequence comes from uncultured Sphingomonadaceae bacterium, assembly GCA_964252145.1. Taxonomy (GTDB): domain Bacteria; phylum Pseudomonadota; class Alphaproteobacteria; order Sphingomonadales; family Sphingomonadaceae; genus JAQGLK01. Next base: position 6,206 of record CAXUMU010000167.1, on the reverse strand, counting down.
TGGGGCGGGATGACCCCGTTCGCGACCGAGCGGCGCGGCGAGGCCGAGGCGATCCTGGCGCGGATCGCGAACGAAGGCCCGCTCGCCGCATCCGACTTCGCCGCGGGCGAGAAGAAGAGCGGCTGGTGGGAATGGAGCGAGGCGAAGCGCGCGCTGGAATATCTGTTCTGGTCGGGCCGGATCACCACCGCGACCAGGCGTCCCAGCTTCGAACGCGTCTACGACCTGGCCGAGCGCGTGATCCCGGCGGCGGTGCGCGATCTGCCGACGCCGCCCGAACCCGAGGCGCACCGCGCGCTGCTGCGGATCGCGGCGGGCGCGCTGGGGATCGCGACGGCGGGCGAGCTGCGCGACTATTTCCGCCTGAAGCCCGCCGACGCCTATCCGCGCATCGCCGAGCTGGCGGAGGAGGGCGCGATCGTGCCGGTGCGCGTCGCGGGGTGGAAGCAGGTCGCCTATCTCGATCCCGCCGCGCGCCGGCCGCGGCGGATCGAAGGAGCCGCGCTGCTCGCGCCGTTCGATCCGCTGATCTGGGAACGCGGCAGGGCGGAGCGATTGTTCGGCCTGCGCTACCGCATCGGCATCTACACCCCCGCGGCGCAGCGCACGCACGGTTATTACGTCCTGCCGTTCCTGCTGGACGAGGCGATCGTCGCGCGGGTGGACCTGAAGGCGGACCGGCAGGCGGGCCTGCTCCGCGTGCGGAGCGCACACGCCGAACCGGGTGCGCCGGCCCACGTGGCCGAGCGGCTGGCGATGGCGCTGGCGGAAATGGCGGCGTGGCTGGGATTGAGCGGCGTAGTGGTGGAGCAGGCCGGCGATCTCGCGCCGCGGCTGATGCAAGTTCAGCATGACGGTGACGGCGCGTCCTCCTATTAGGCGCGCGGGCGGGCGAGGAGAGCGGCGTGGACGAGCGGATCGACAGGCACGGGCTGAAGGTCGCGCAGGTGCTCGACCGGTTCATCGCGGACGAAGTGCTGCCGGGCCTCGGCATCGACGCGGACCGGCTGTGGCGGGGCATCGCCGACATCTTCGCGCGCTTCGCCCCCGAGAACCGCGACCTGCTCGACACGCGCGACGCGATGCAGGCGAAGATCGACGCCTGGCACGCCGATCACCGCGGCCGTCCGATCGACATGGCCGAGTATCAGGCGTTCCTGCGCCAGGTCGGCTATCTCGTGCCCGAGCCGGACCCGTTCGCGGTGGACCCGCAGAATGTGGACGACGAGCTGGCGCGGCTGGCCGGGCCGCAGTTGGTCGTCCCGATCCTGAACGCGCGGTTCGTGCTGAACGCGGCCAATGCGCGCTGGGGCAGCCTGTACGACGCGCTGTACGGCACCGATGCGCTGCCCGGCACGGCGGCGCCCGGCGGCTACGACCCGGAACGCGGCGCGCAGGTGATCGCGCGCGCCAACCGTTTCCTGGACGAGGCGGTGCCGCTGGCGGCGGGCAGCTGGAGCGACTGGTGCGGCGGGCTGCCCGAGCTGGCCGACCCGTCCGCGCTGGCGGGCTATCGCGGCTATGCGGATGCGCCCTCGGCGATCCTGCTGCGCCACAACGGGCTGCATATCGAGCTGGGCATCGGCGGCGCGAAGCCGGCGGCGGTGGCCGACGTGCTGCTGGAATCGGCGCTGTCGACGATCGTCGACCTGGAGGATTCGGTCGCGGCGGTGGATGCCGACGACAAGGTCGCCGCCTATGCCAATTGGCTGGGGCTGATGAAGGGCGATCTCTCCGCCAGCTTCGTCAAGGGCGGCACCACGATCACGCGTTCGCTGGACGAGGACCGCGACTATACCGCGCCCGACGGCGGCTCGCTGACGCTGCCGGGGCGGAGCCTGCTGTTCGTGCGGAGCGTCGGCCACCTGATGACCACGCCGGCGGTCCTGCTGCCGGGCGGCGGCGAGGCGCCCGAGGGCATATTGGACGGCATCGTCACCAGCCTGATCGCGCTGCACGACCTGAAGCGCCTCGGCCGTTTCGTGAACAGCCGCGCGGGATCGATCTACATCGTCAAGCCCAAGATGCACGGCCCGGACGAGGTGGCGTTCACGAACAGGCTGTTCGACGCGATCGAGGACCTGCTGGGGCTCGCCCGCCACACGATCAAGGTGGGGGTGATGGACGAGGAGCGGCGCACCTCGGCCAACCTCGCCGCTTGCATCCACGCGGTGCGGCACCGGATCGTGTTCATCAACACCGGCTTCCTCGATCGCACCGGCGACGAGATCCACAGCTCGATGCAGGCCGGGCCGATGGTCGCGAAGGGGGCGATGCGGGACAGTGCCTGGATCAAGGCGTACGAGGCACGCAACGTGGGCATCGGGCTCACCTGCGGGCTTTCCGGCAAGGCGCAGATCGGCAAGGGGATGTGGGCCGCGCCCGACCGCATGGCCGACATGCTGGAGCAGAAGATCGGCCACCCCCGCGCCGGCGCCTCCACCGCCTGGGTGCCGAGCCCGACCGCGGCGACGCTGCACGCGATGCACTATCACGCGGTCGACGTGTTCGCCCGCCAAGCGGAACTGGCGCGCGAGACGGTGCCGGGGCTGGAGCCGCTGCTGACGATCCCGCTGGCGGATGGCGTCAACTGGTCGGCGCAGGAGATCGCCGACGAGCTGGACAACAACGCGCAAGGGATCCTGGGCTATGTCGTGCGCTGGATCGACCAGGGGGTCGGCTGCTCGAAGGTGCCCGACATCCACGACATCGGCCTGATGGAGGACCGCGCGACGCTGCGTATCTCCAGCCAGGCGCTCGCCAACTGGCTGCTGCACGGCGTGTGCTCGGCGGCCGAGGTGGAGGCGGCGCTGCGGCGGATGGCGGTGAAGGTAGACGCGCAGAATGCGGGCGATCCTCTGTACCGGCCGATGGCGCCCGACCCGGAGGCGAGCATCGCCTACCGGGCGGCGCGCGCGCTGGTGTTCGACGGGCTGGCGCAGCCGAACGGCTATACCGAGCCGCTGCTTCACGCCTTCCGCGCCGAGGCGAAGGCGCGCGGATGACGCGCTATGCGATCGGCCCGAGCG
>CAXUMU010000167.1:0-3167 GCA_964252145.1 uncultured Sphingomonadaceae bacterium | reverse complement strand
GCTGCCCGCCGACGGCAGCGCCTGGATCGCACCCGGCGCGCACGTGATCGGCGATGCGCGGCTGGGGCGCGGGACCAGCATCTGGTTCGGCGCGGTGATCCGCGCCGACAACACGCCGATCCTGATCGGCGACCGCACCAACGTGCAGGAGGGGGCGATGCTGCACTCCGATCCGGACGCGCCGCTGGCGATCGGGGCGGGCTGCACGATCGGCCATCACGCCATCCTCCACGGCTGCACGGTGGGCGACGACGTGCTGATCGGGATGGGCGCGACGATCCTCAACCGCGCCGAGATCGGCGACGGCTGCCTGGGCGGCGCGGGGGCGCTGGTGACCGAGGGCAAGGTCTTCCCGCCGCGCAGCCTGATCGTCGGCAGCCCGGCGCGTGCGGTGCGCGTGCTGGACGATGCGACGGTGGACGCGATCCGGGCATCGGCGCAGGGCTATGTGGAACGGGCGCGCCGCTTCGCGGAGGAACTGCGCGCGATCGATTGAGGAGTGCTGGAGATGGCATCGACCGCGTTGATCGTGGGCGCGTCGCGTGGGCTGGGGCTGGCGCTCGCGCAGGAATATCGCAAGCGCGGCTGGACGGTGATCGGCACCGTGCGGGACAAGGGCCGCGATGCGCTGGCGGCGTGCGGTGTGGAAGTCGAGACGCTCGACACCACCGACGCGGCCGGAGTCGACGCGCTGGCGGCGAGGCTCGCCGGGCGCACGATCGACCTGCTGTTCGTCAACGCCGGCATCTCGCTGGCGGAGCGGACGCCGCTGGGCGAGGTGGCGGAGGCCGACTTCACCCGGATCATGCTGGTCAACGCCTACGCGCCGATCCGCGCGGTCGACCGGCTGGTCCGTCTCGTCGCGCCGGAGGGCACGGTCGCGGTGATGTCGTCGGGGCTGGGCAGCATCGCCGGCAGCAACGGCTGGTGGGAGATCTACCGGATGAGCAAGGCGGCGCTCAACATGGGGCTGAAATCGCTCGCTGCGCGTCAGGCCGGCCGGCGCACCTATCTGTGCGTGACGCCGGGCTGGGTGAAGACCGACATGGGCGGGCCGCGCGCGATGCTGGAGATCGGCCAGAGCGTGCCGCGCATCGCCGACATGACCGAGCGGCGCGCGGGATCGGGCGGGGTCTCGTTCGTGAACTACGACAATAGCGACGTGGCCTGGTGACGGACGAGGGGATTGGCGCGGCGCGCGGCGCCCGCTAAGGCGGCGCTTGCGTCCTTCCAGGGCGCACGATCGCGCCGGTGCCCTGCCAAGGGCTTAATCGGGAATGCGGTGCGGGCGGGCCTTCGGTCCCGCCCAAAGCCGCGGCTGTCCCTGCAACTGTAAGCGGCGAGCGCGACGCACGGGCCCGGCAACGGGCAGCCACTGGATCCGCACGGATCTGGGAAGGCGTGCGTCGAGCCTTGACCCGCGAGCCAGGAGACCTGCCGGCGCCCGGTCGCTCTTGCCCCGGCCCAGGGGATGGCCGAGGCGCGGTTGCCCGTCTGAGCGACGAGCCGTGCGGCATTCGCCGTGCGGTAACGCTAGATGGGGGGACTCTCATGACCAAGCCATTTTCAGACTATTCGCGTTCATCCGGTTCCGCAAACGGCATTGGGCAGGTCGCCGGCCGGGCGGTGATCCTGACCCTGCTCGCCGGGACCGCGGCGACGCCCGCGTTCGCGCAGAGCGATCCGACCCAGCCGACCAGCGACGCCAGCGGCGCGACGATCGTCGTCACCGCCACGCGATCGGGCGATACGGTGCGCACCGACCAACTGGGCGCATCGGTGACGGTGCTGGATGCGGGTGCGTTGGAGCAGCGCCAGACGCGGATCGTCTCCGACATATTGCGGGACGTGCCGGGGCTGGCGGTCAGCCGCGTCGGCGGGATCGGCGGCCTCACGCAGGTGCGGGTGCGGGGGAGCGAGAGCAACCACGTGCTGGTGCTGATCGACGGCATCAAGGCATCCGATCCCTATGACGGCGAATATGATTTCGGCACGCTGATCGCCGACGAGGCGGCGAAGATCGAGGTGCTGCGTGGCCAGCAGTCCGCGCTGTACGGATCGGACGCGATCGGCGGCGTGATCCAGTACATCACGCTGACCGGAGCCGAGGCGCCGGGGATCAGCCTGCGCGCCGAGGGCGGATCGTTCGGCACCGTCTCGGGCGGCGCGCGCGCGGCGGGGGTCTCGGGCGACCTCGATTATGCGCTGAGCGCGTCGGGCTATCACACCGCCGGCTTCCCGACCGCCGAGGGTGGCACGCGCGACATCGGATCGGACAATGTGGGCGCGAGCGGCAAGCTGACGTGGACGCCGGGCAGCGCGTTCAAGCTGACCGCGGTCGGCCGCTACAGCCTGACCGACGCCGACAACAACAATAGCGAGAACGATCCGGGCAGCCCGCGCTTCGGCACGATCGTCGACAGCCCGGGCACGCACTTCCGCAACCGCGCCTTCTACGGGCTGGTGCGCGGCGAACTGGCGCTGCTGGACGGGCGCTGGACCAACGCGCTGACCGCGCAGATCGCCGACACGGTGCGCAAGGGCTACAGCGCCGGCGCGCTCGACGGGGGCGATCAGGGGCGGCGCTACAAGGCGTCGTTCGAGAGCGCGATCCGCTTCGGCAGCGATACCGTGCGCCACCGCATCACCGGCGCGGTGGACGTGGAGCGCGAGGAGTTCCGCAACACCGCGCCCTCGCCGTTCGTGTTTCAGGGCCGGCGGCACACCGACAATGTCGGCATCGTCGGGCAATATGAACTGCTGGTGGGCGAGCGGCTGGCGCTGGGCGGATCGGTGCGGCGCGACGAGAATGACCGCTTCGCCGATGCGACCACCTGGCGCGTGCAGGGCAGCTACAAACTGGCGACCGGCACGCGGCTGCACGCCGCCTACGGCACGGGCGTGAAGAACCCGGTCTATTACGAACTGTTCGGTTTCTCGGACGGCCGCTACATCGGCAATCCGAACCTGAAGCCGGAGAAGTCGAAGGGCTGGGAAGCGGGCGTCGAGCAGGATTTCGCCGATCACAAGGCGACGATCGGCGCGACCTGGTTCGACAACCGGCTGAAGGACGAGATTTTCACCACCTTCCCGCCCCCCAGCTTCACCGCGAGCCCGGCGAACCGCACCACCACCTATCGACAGAACAACGGCTTCGGCATCACCCG
>CAXUMU010000166.1:4488-6977 GCA_964252145.1 uncultured Sphingomonadaceae bacterium | reverse complement strand
ACTTCATCGGCATCGGCGGCATCGGCATGTCCGGCATCGCCGAGGTGATGCACAATCTGGGCTACAAGGTGCAGGGCTCGGACGTCGCCGAGGGCTATGTGATCGAGGGCTTGCGCAAGCGCGGCATCCCGGTCGCGATCGGGCACCGCGCGGAGAATCTGGGCGACGCGGCGGTGGTCGTCACCTCCACCGCGATCAAGCGCGGCAACCCGGAGGTGGAGCTGGCGCTGGAGAGCCGCGTGCCCGTCGTGCGCCGCGCCGAGATGCTCGCCGAGCTGATGCGGCTGAAGTCCACCGTCGCCGTCGCCGGCACGCACGGCAAGACCACGACGACCTCGATGGTCGCAGCCTTGCTGGACGCGGGCGGGGTCGACCCGACCGTCATCAACGGCGGGATCATCAACAGCTACGGATCGAACGCGCGGCTGGGCGCGTCGGACTGGATGGTGGTCGAGGCGGACGAGAGCGACGGCAGCTTCCTGCGCCTGGACGGCACCTACGCGATCGTCACCAACATCGATCCCGAGCATCTCGACCATTACGGCTCGTTCGACGCGGTGAAGGCGGCGTTCGTCGAGTTCGTGGAGAACGTGCCGTTCTACGGTGCGGCGCTCCTCTGCCTCGACCATCCCGAGGTGCAGGCGCTGATCCCGCGCGTGCGCGACCGCCGCGTCGTCACCTACGGCTTCTCGGCGCAGGCCGACGTGCGCGGCGTCAACGTGACGCCGATCCCCGGCGGCAACCGGTTCGAGACGATCGTGCGCCAGCGCGACGGCACCAGCCGCTCGATCGAGGGGATCGAGCTGCCGATGCCCGGCCGCCACAACGTGCAGAACGCGCTCGCGGCGATCGGCGTGGCGCTGGAGATGGGTATCCCGGACGACGTGATCCAGACCGGCTTCGCCAAGTTCGGCGGGGTCAAGCGCCGCTTCACCAAGATGGGCGAGGTCGGTGGCGCGACGGTGATCGACGATTACGGTCACCATCCGGTCGAGATCCGCGCGGTGCTGGCGGCGGCGCGCGAGGGCGTGCAGGGCAGGGTGATCGCGGTCGTCCAGCCGCACCGCTTCACCCGGCTGCGCGACCTGATGGGCGATTTCCAGCAGGCGTTCAACGATGCCGACATGGTGTACGTCGCACCGGTCTACGCCGCGGGCGAGGCGCCGATCGAGGGCATCGATGCGGCCGCGCTGGTGACGGGGATCAAGCGCAGCGGCCACCGCTCGGCGCACGAGATCGCCGATGCGGAAGCGCTGGCCGAAACGCTGGCAGACGTGGTGCAGCCCGGCGACATGCTGATCTGCCTGGGCGCGGGCGACATCACTAAATGGGCGGCGGGCCTGGCCGACGCGATCGGTGCCGCGCGCACGGTGCCGGCATGAACGACCTCTGGCGCACCGCGATCGAGCTGCGCGACGAAGCGGTCGCGGCGCAGTTCCGCGTCATCGAGGCGACGCACCGCGCACTCGATCCCAGCAAGGCGATGGAGGAGGCGCAGGAGGCGATGCAGCGCGCCGCCGAGGCCAACCGCAAGGCCTGGGCCGAATGGGCGAAGCTGTGGGGGATCGAGTGAGCGCCACCGCTCCCCGGATGGTCCCGGCGCGCGGACGGGTGACCAGCAACGCGCCGCTGGCACCGCTCGTTTGGTTCAAGTCCGGCGGCGCGGCTTCGCTGCTCTTCGAGCCGGCTGACGTGGATGATCTCACGACCTTCCTCGTCGCCAGCAATCAGGCATACCCGCTGCTCCCGTTAGGCCTGGGCTCCAACCTCATCATACGCGACGGTGGGTTCCTCGGCGGAGTTGTCCGGCTGGGCAAGCCGTTCGCACGCATCACGGTCGAAGGCGGCTGCGTGCGGACTGGTGGCGGCGCGCCGGGCATCGCGGTCGCCAGCGCGGCGCGCAATGCGGGCATCGCCGGGCTGGAGTTCCTGCGCGGCATTCCCGGCACCGCCGGCGGCGCGGTGCGGATGAATGCCGGCGCCTATGGCCGCGACGTTTCAGACATCCTCGTCGAGGCGATGGTGGTGCTGCGCGACGGGACCATCGAGACATGGCCGGCCGCGCGGTTCGGCTACAGCTATCGCCACTCGGAGCTGCCGGAGGGCGCGGTGGTGGTCGAGGCGCTGTTTGAGGGTACGCCGGGCGATCCCGCCGCGATCGGCGCCGAGATGGACCGCATCGCCGCCGAGCGCGAGGCGAGCCAGCCGCTCCGTTCGCGCACCGGCGGCTCCACCTTCAAGAACCCGCCCGGCCACAAGGCATGGCAACTGGTGGATGCCGCCGGCTGCCGCGGTCTGCGCATCGGCGACGCGCAGGTGTCGGAGAAGCATTGCAACTTCCTGCTCAACCTCGGGAGCGCCAGCAGCGCCGAGATCGAGGCGCTGGGCGAAGAGGTGCGCGCGCGCGTGCTGGCGCATTCCGGCGTGGCGCTGGAATGGGAAATTCAGCGGGTGGGTACTCCCTCTCCCCTGCGGGGAGAGGGTCGGGG
>CAXUMU010000166.1:2725-4478 GCA_964252145.1 uncultured Sphingomonadaceae bacterium | reverse complement strand
CCCCCCCCCCCCCCCCCCCCCCCGCCCGTATGCCCGAGCGGCCCGTATTCCCCGCTCCCAACCCTCTCCCCGCGGGGGAGAGGGCTTCCTCGCCGCTCCACGTCGCCGTGCTGATGGGCGGCTGGTCGGCCGAGCGCGAGGTGTCGCTCACCTCGGGCAAGGGCGTCGCCGAGGCGCTCGAGAGCCTGGGCCACCGCGTCACCCGCATCGACATGGGCCGCGACGTCGCCGCGAAGCTGGCCGAGGCGGCGCCCGACGTGGTGTTCAACGCGCTGCACGGCACGCCCGGCGAGGACGGCTCGGTGCAGGGGCTGCTCGACCTGATGGGGCTCAGATACACCCATTCGGGGCTCGCCACCTCGGTGATCGCGATCGACAAGCAGCTCACCAAGAACGAGCTGGTGCCGCACGGCATCCGCATGCCCGGCGGGTTCATGGTCGCCAGCGAAAGCCTGTATGCCGCCGATCCGCTGCCGCGCCCCTATGTGCTGAAACCCGTCAACGAGGGCAGCTCGGTGGGCGTCGCGATCGTGACCGCGGAGGGCAATTACGGCCAGCCGATCGCGCGCGAAGCAACTGGGCCGTGGCAGGAGTTCGACCAGCTGCTCGCCGAGCCGTTCATCAAGGGCCGCGAGCTGACCGTCGCGGTGCTGGGCGACCGGCCGCTCGCGGTGACCGAGCTGAAGCCCAAGAGCGGCTTCTACGACTATGACGCCAAATATACCGACGGGCTGACCGTCCACATCTGCCCCGCGCAGATCCCTGCCGACATCGCCTCGGCCGCGATGGAGATCGCCGCGCGGGCGCACCGCATCCTCAAGTGCCGCGGCACCTCGCGCTCCGATTTCCGCTGGGACGAGGCGTTCGGGATCGACGGGCTCTATCTGCTCGAGGTCAACACCCAGCCGGGGATGACCCCGCTCAGCCTGGTGCCCGAGCAGGCGAAGCATGTCGGCATGACCTATCCCCAGCTGGTCCAGCGCATCGTCGAGGAAGCCCTATGCCCGTGAAGCGCGGCGGAACCACCAAGACGGCGCGCATCCGGCGCGGCCCGGCCAGCCCGCGCAAGCGCGTCAGCCCCAGCGCGCGCGGCAGCGGCCGGGCGCTCGTGCCGGTCCGCAACACGCCGACGAGCCGCGCGCTGGCGGTGATCCCGGGTCCGATCCAGGCGAAGATCCGCGTCGGTGGCAACTGGGCGCTGGGGCTGCTGATGGTTGGCCTCGTCGTCGCCGGTGTGGTCGCGATGAAGCTGCCGCAGATGGTGGGAATCGAGCTGGGCGAGGCGGTGGGCCGCGCCGGCTTCGCGGTCGACCGGATCGAGATCCACGGCATCCGCAAGATGGACCGCGCGAAGGTGTACGACGTCGCGCTGGGGCAGAAATCGCGCGCGATGCCGCTGGTGGACCTGGATGCGATCCGGCAGCGGCTGCTGGGCTTCGGCTGGATCGCCGACGCGCGCGTCTCGCGTAGGCTGCCCGACACGCTGGTGGTGGACGTGGTCGAGCGGCGGCCGGCGGCGATCTGGCAGTATCGCGGGCGCCTCTCGCTGATCGATCAGGCCGGCAAGGTGATCGCCCCGGTCAAGCTGGAGGCGATGCCCGAGAACCTGCCGCTGGTCATCGGCCCCTCGGCCAACCGGCAGATCCCCGCGCTGGAGACGCTGCTGTCGGCCGCGCCGGCGCTCAAACCCATGCTCGCCGGCGCCAGCTGGATCGGCGAGCGCCGCTGGGACGTGCGCTTCCAGTCGGGCGAG
>CAXUMU010000166.1:0-2715 GCA_964252145.1 uncultured Sphingomonadaceae bacterium | reverse complement strand
GCGCTGCCGGAGGGCGACGCGGAGGCGCGCGGCGCGCTGATCGAGTTCGCGCGACGCGACCAGAATGCGCGGCTGCTGGGCCAGGGCTATGTGCGCTTCGACATGCGCGTGCCCGGCCGCCTGGTGGTCCGTTCGTCGGACGAGCCGGGGCACCGGATCGGCGATGCGCCGGTTGCCGACAAGACGATTTAGGACATGAACATGCGAGTGATCGATCTTACGGGGTTGGTTCAAGCTGAAATCCTCAGACTCTAGGGCGGCGAACAGCATGGCACAGGCACGCGGCGACAACCTCATCACCGTTCTCGACATCGGATCGTCCAAGGTGTGCGCGCTGATCGCGCAGGCGCCGGAAGGCGGCGAACTCAGCGTGCTGGGCACCGGCCAGCGCGAGAGCAGGGGCGTCAAGCGCGGCTACATCGCCGACATGGGCGGCACCGAGGCGGCGGTGCGCGAGGCGGTGGAGCAGGCCGAGCGGATTGCGGGAATCAACATCGAGAATGTCTGGGTCAGCTTCTCGGCCGGCGGGCTGGTGAGCAAGCTGGCCTCGGTCGAGGTCGACCTGGGCGGCCACCGGATCGAGCAGAACGATATCGATGAGCTGCTCGCCGCCGGGCGCGGCTCGATCGACCCGGACGGGCGGATGGTGTTGCACGCGCAGCCCGCGCTTTACACGCTCGATGGTCTGACCGGGGTGAAGACCCCGCTCGGCCTGCACGCCGACCGGCTGGGGGTAGACATCCACGTCGTCGCCGCCGACGCCTCGCCGGTGCGCAACCTGGATCTGTGCGTGCGCTCGGCGATGCTGAACGTGAAGTCGATCGTCGCCGCGCCGATCGCGACCGGCATGGCTTGCCTGTCCGACGAGGAGCGCGAGCTGGGCGTCGCATTGGTCGAGCTGGGCGCGGGCACCACCAACGTCTCGCTGTTCGCCGGCGGCATGCTGGTGGGGCTCGAGACGATCCCGATCGGTGCGGCCGACATCACCGACGCGATCGCCTCCGCCTTCGGCACGCGCCGCAATCAGGCCGAGCGGATGAAGACCTTCTACGGATCGGCCACCACCTCCCCGCGCGACAATCACGACATGATCGACGTGGCGCCGATGTCGGGCGAGGAGGATGGGTCGGAGCCGTCGCGGATCACGCGCGCGCAGCTGATCACCGTCATCCGCCAGCAGCTGGAGCAATGGATGGGGGAGATCGCCGCCGCGCTGAAGACGCTGGGCTTCGCCGGGCCGGTCGGCCGGCAGGTGGTGCTGACCGGCGGCGGCGCGGAGCTGAAGGGCATTGCAGATTATGCGCAGGGCGTGCTCGGCCGGTCGGTCCGCATCGGCCGACCGCGCGGTTTGGCCGGCCTGCCCGAGGCGCATAGCGGCCCGGCGTTCGCGACGCTCGCCGGGCTGGCGCAATATGTCGCGTCGAACCCGGTCGACCTGCGTCAGATCGTGCCCGCGGCGCAGCAGACGGTGCACCGCGTGTCGCCCACCAACCTCTTGCAACGGCTGATTTCCGCCGTTCGCAGCGGCTACTGAAATATATGTGGATGGTTCCAACTTTTCGCGTGCGTCGCCGAATCGCTTCGGGCAAGATTCCTTGCACGAGGTGCTTCGCGGCCACCGATCCTCAGGGAGAACGTGCATGACGATCGAATTCATCCGCCCGGAAGTCGACGAGCTCCGGCCGCGGATCAGCGTGATCGGGGTCGGCGGCGCGGGCGGCAACGCCATCGCCAACATGATCGCCTCCGACGTCCAGGGCGTCGACTTCGTGGTCGCCAACACCGACGCGCAGGCGCTGAACGCCTCGTCGGCGGAGCGGCGCATCCAGCTGGGCCTGCGCATCACCCAAGGGCTGGGCGCGGGCTCGCGGCCCGAGATCGGCCGCGCCGCCGCGGAGGAGACGCTGGAGCAGCTGGAGCAGGCGCTGGAAGGCGCGCACATGTGCTTCATCGCCGCCGGCATGGGCGGCGGCACCGGCACCGGCGCCGCCCCGGTGATCGCCAAGGCGGCGCGCGACCGGGGCATCCTGACCGTGGGCGTCGTCACCAAGCCGTTCAGCTTCGAGGGCAACCGCCGGATGAAGTCGGCCGATGCCGGCATCGAGGAGCTGCAGAAGCACGTCGATACGCTGATCGTCATCCCCAACCAGAACCTGTTCCTGATCGCCAACCCGAACACGACGTTCAAGGAAGCGTTCAAGATGGCGGACGAGGTGCTGCAGCAGGGCGTGCGCGGGATCACCGACCTGATGGTGATGCCCGGCCTGATCAACCTCGACTTCGCCGACGTCCGCTCGGTGATGAGCGAGATGGGCAAGGCGATGATGGGCACGGGCGAGGCGTCGGGCGACAACCGCGCGATCGACGCGGCCGAGCGCGCGATCGCCAATCCGCTGCTGGACGGCGTGTCGATGCGCGGCGCCAAGGGCGTGATCGTCTCGATCACCGGCGGCGAGGACATGCGCCTGATGGAGGTCGACGAGGCCGCCAACCACATCAAGGAACTGGTCGATCCCGACGCCAACATCATCTGGGGCTCGGCGTTCAACAACGATCTGGAAGGCCGCATCCGCGTGTCGGTGGTCGCGACCGGCATCGAGGCGGACGTGTCGCCGCAGGCCGAGCCGGCCAAGGTGTTCAGCTTCCCCGCCGCCCGCCGCACCGAGGATCGCCCCAGCGCCGCGCGCCAGCCCGCGCCCGCGCCGGCCGCAGCAC
>CAXUMU010000165.1:0-7009 GCA_964252145.1 uncultured Sphingomonadaceae bacterium | reverse complement strand
GACCTCGCGCAGGTCGACCGCGACCGGCTAGCGCGTCCCCTCGACCGTGGCGCCGCTCGCGTCGTGCCGCTCCAGCAACGCGGCGGGGAAGCAGGCTTCCGGCCCCTCGCCCGGCTCGCCCGCGGCGATCACCGCCAGCACCGGCGACCCGGGGTGGCAGGCGATGAAGGTGCGGATCTCCAGGTCCACCCACGGCGACCGCGCCGCCGCCGGCGAGCAGACCACGATCAGCGCGTCGCTGTCATTCAGCGCCTCCAGCAGGCTGTTCTGCAGGTCCTGGCCGACGCCCATGTCGAGCCGGTCGCGATAGACCGGGTACAGCCGCTCCGGCAGCGGGCGAACGGCGGCGCGGCGCAGCTGGCGCGGCACGCGGTAGCTCTCGATCGCCTTCTGCACCCAGCGCGCGACGGCGGTGTCGGCATGGCTGTAGCTGACGAAGGCGCGATAGGCGCGCGGCCGTGCCGGCGTCGTCAGCGCATCCAACGGCTGAATCCCGCACCGGCAGGCATAGTCGCAGCATCCCCACGCTAGCGTGGCCGCCGCCTACCATCCCATCCGCGCGACGGTAAGTGCCGCGCGGCACAGTTCGCACCGCCCAGGCGATGCGGTTCAGATCAGCTCGAACAGCCCCGCCGCGCCCATGCCGCCGCCGACGCACATCGTGACGACGACGTGGCGCGCGCCGCGGCGCTTCCCCTCGATCAGCGCATGGCCCACCATCCGCGCGCCCGACATGCCGTAAGGGTGCCCGATCGAGATCGCGCCGCCGTTCACGTTGAGCGTCTCATCCGGTATGCCCAGCCGGTCGCGGCAATAGAGCACCTGGACGGCGAACGCCTCGTTCAGCTCCCACAAGTCGATGTCGGCGACGGTCAGGCCGAACCGTTCGAGCAGCTTGGGCACCGCGAACACCGGGCCGATCCCCATCTCGTCGGGCTTGGTCCCCGCCACCGCCATCCCGACATAGCGGCCGAGCGGCGCGAGCCCGCGCCGTTCGGCCAGAGCGCGCTCCATCACCACGCAGGCCGATGCGCCGTCGGATAACTGGCTGGCATTGCCGGCGGTGATCACGCCCTCGGGGCCGACGACGGGCTTGAGCGCGGTCAGCCCCTCCAGCGTGGTCTCGGCGCGGTTACCCTCGTCCGCGGCGAGCGTGACCTCTTTCCTGGTCGTCTCGCCGGTCGCCTTGTCGGTGACGGTCATCGTCGTGGTGACGGGTACGATCTCGTCGTCCAACCGGCCGGCGGCCTGCGCGGCGGCGGTGCGCTGCTGCGATTGCAGCGCATAGGCGTCCTGCGCGGCGCGGCCGATGCCGTAGCGCTGCGCCACGATCTCGGCGGTCTGCAGCATCGGCATGTAGACGTCGTCATGCAGCTTCAGCAGTTCGCGGTCGGGCGCGACGCGCATCTCCTGCGTCTGGACGAGCGAGATCGATTCGACCCCGCCGGCGACGCATATGTCCATCCGGTCGACGATCACCTGCTTGGCGGCGGTCGCGATCGCCATCAGGCCGGAGGCGCATTGCCGGTCCACCGACATGCCGGCGATCGACACGGGCAGTCCCGCGCGCAGCGCCGCCGTCCGGCCGATCGTATATTGCACGCCCTGCTGCAGCGCCGCGCCGACGATCACGTCGTCCACCGCGGCGGGATCGATCCCGGCGCGCTCCACCGCGGCGCGGATCGCGTGCGCGGCGAGCGTGGGCGAGGGGGTGGCGTTGAACGCACCGCGGTACGCGCGGCCGATCGGGGTGCGGGCGGTGGAGACGATGACGGCGTCGCGCATGGTCGTGGGGTCCGTTCGGTCAGGTGAAGATCCGGGTGAGCCATTCGGCGATCAGCGCCGGCTTGTCCTGGCCCTCGATCTCGATGGTGAACTCCACCGTCTCCTGCCAGCGGCCCGGCCCCTTCGGCTCGAACGCCAGCAGCTTGAAGCGCCCGCGCACGCGCGATCCCGAGCGGACGGTGGCCAGGAACCGTACCCGGTTGCCGCCGTAGTTCAGCCCCATCCTGATGCCGTCGAGGTGGGGGAAGTCGGACGTCTGGCGCAACTTCGGGTAGAGCGACAGGGTGAGGAAGCCGTGCGCGATCGTGCCGCCGAACGGCGTCAGCTTCGCGCGCTCGGGATCGACGTGGATGAACTGGCGGTCGCCGGTCGCCTCGGCGAAGGCGTCGATCATCGCCTGATCGACCGTCAGCCACTCCGACACGCCGACCTCGCTGCCCACCAGCGCCAGCATCGCATCCGCGCCGATCCCGGCCATCGCAGCTCTCCCCGTCAGTCTCGCCGGCGGCGTTGTGGCGCTGCTTTACGTTTGCGGCAAGCGCCGTCGTCGGCGGGTGCAATCCGCCGCGCGGGACATTAGGTTGCCGCCCATGTTGATCACCGCCGCCCGCCGGGCCATGCCCGCCCTCCACCGCGCGCCCGAGCCGGAGGTGCTGGCCGGGCTGCTGCCCACCGCCACGCTGGACTCCGCCACGCGCGGCCGTGTCGTCGGCCGTGCGCTCGGGCTGCTCGCCGATCTGCGCGCGGCGCAGCGCGAGGGGTGGGTCAACCAGTTCCTGCAGGAATATCGGCTCAACAGCTCGGAAGGCGTCGCGCTGCTCAGTCTCGCCGAGGCGTTCCTGCGCGTGCCCGATCCCGAGACGGCCGACGCGCTGATCGCCGACAAACTGGGCGATGCGAACTGGCGCGCGCACGCCGGGCGGTCGCACTCCACGCTGGTCAACTCGGCCACCTGGGGCCTGGTGATCGGCCGCGCGCTGGTCAGCGACACCGGCAAGGCGGGCGTGCTCAAGCGCCTGATCGCGCGCGCGGGCGAGCCGTTCGTGCGGCAGGCGGTGGGCGCGGCGATGCGGATGATGGGCGAGATCTTCGTGATGGGCCGCACCATCGAGGAGGCGCGCGGCCGCATGGCGCGGAGCGAGCATAGCGGCTTCACCGCCAGCTTCGACATGCTGGGCGAGGCCGCGCGCACCTGGCCGGACGCGGAGCGCTACTTCGCCTCCTACCGCGACGCGATCGCCGCGATCGGCGAGAAAGCCGGCGAGGGCCATTCGATCTCGGTGAAACTCTCCGCGCTGCACCCGCGCTACGAGGTGGCGCGCTGGGGCGAATGCGTGCCCGCGCTCACCGAGCGGCTGACGGCGCTGGCCGAGGGCGCCGCCTCCGCCGGGATCGGTCTGACGGTGGACGCCGAGGAATCCGAGCGGCTGGAGATGAGCCTCGACATCATCGAGGCGGTCGCCCGCGCGCCGTCGCTGAAAGGCTGGGACGGGTTTGGCATGGCGGCGCAGGCCTACGGCAAGCGCGCGCGCCCGGTGATCGCCTGGGCCGATGCGCTGGGCGCCGATACCGGCCGCCGTATCGCCGTGCGGCTGGTGAAAGGGGCGTACTGGGACAGCGAGATCAAGCGCACGCAGGAATCCGGCCTGCCCGACTATCCGCTGTTCACGCGCAAGGCCGCGACCGACGTCTCCTACCTCGCCTGCGCGCGCGACATGCTGGACGCGCCCAACATCTATCCCGCCTTCGCCAGCCACAATGCGCTGACCGTCGCGACCATCCTGGAATGGGCCGGCGATGCCCGTGATTTCGAGTTCCAGCGGCTGCACGGCATGGGCGCGGGGCTCTACGAGACGCTGGTCGCCGAGCAGGGCTATCACTGCCGCATCTACGCGCCGGTCGGCGGGCACCGCGACCTGCTCGCCTATCTCGTCCGCCGGCTGCTGGAGAATGGCGCGAACTCCAGCTTCGTCCACCAACTGGCCGACGCGGCGCTGTCGGACGAGGCGCTGCTGGCCGATCCGGCGGTGAAGATCGCGGCAGTCGGCGGGGCGCGCCACCCGTCGATCCCGCTGCCGGCCGATCTGTTCGGCGCACGGCGCAACAGCGCGGGGATCGACCTGCAGGACAAGGAGACGCTGGCGCAGGTGGCCGGGGCAGTCGCCAAGTACCCCGGCGAAGGCCGGGGCCCAGCTCAGCGCGCAGGACTGGACCCCGGCCTTCGCCGGGGTACGGCAGAGGCGGCGGTTGCCCGTGCAAATGCAGCCTTTTCCACCTGGTCCGCCACCCCGCTCGATGCGCGCGCCGCGATCCTCGAACGCCTCGCCGACCTGCTGGAATCGCACCGCCCCGCGCTGATGGCGATCGCGGTGCAGGAGGCGCGCAAGACCATTCCCGACGCGCTGGGCGAGGTGCGCGAGGCGGTGGATTTCTGCCGTTATTATGCCGCGCAGGCGCGCGCGACGCTCAGCCCGGTCGAACTGCCCGGGCCGACCGGCGAGCGCAACGTGCTGCGCCATGAGGGCCGCGGCGTCTGGGCATGCATCGCGCCGTGGAACTTCCCGCTCGCGATCTTCCTCGGACAGGTCGCCGCCGCGCTGGTCGCGGGCAACACGGTGGTGGCGAAGCCCGCGCCGCAGACGCCCGCCATCGCCGGCTATGCCGTCGGCCTGGCGCATGAAGCGGGCGTGCCCGAGGATGCGCTGGTGCTGCTGGTCGGCGGGCCGGAGGAGGGCGCCGCGCTGGTGGCGGATCCGCGCGTCGCCGGCGTCGCCTTCACCGGGTCGACCGCCACCGCGCGCCGCATCGCCCGCGCGCTGCTGGACGACGAGGCGCGCCCGCTCGTCCCGCTGATCGCCGAGACCGGCGGCATCAACGCGATGATCGTCGATTCGACCGCTTTGCCCGAGCAGGTCGTCGCCGACATCGTCACCTCGGCCTTCCGCTCGGCCGGGCAGCGCTGCTCGGCGCTGCGCCTGCTGCTGCTGCAGGAGGACATCGCCGAGCGGACGCTGGAGATGCTGGCGGGCGCGATGGACACGCTGATCGTGGGCGATCCGGCCGATCCCGCGACCGATGTCGGCCCGGTGATCGATCGGCCGGCGTGGGAGAAGCTCATGGCGCACCGCGCGGCGACGGAGGCGCGCTGGGTCCACACCGTGGCGGTGCCGCCGGACGGCCATTTCGTGCCCCCCACGGTGATCCGCATCGACCGGATCAAGGATCTCGGCCGCGAGTGGTTCGGCCCGCTGCTGCACGTCGCGACCTGGCCCGCCGGCAGGCTGGAGGAGACGATCGCGCGCGTCAACGCGTCAGGCTACGGCCTGACGATGGGGCTGCACAGCCGCATCGCGCGCGCCGCCGAGACGGTGGAGGACAAGGCGCGCGTCGGCAATCTCTACGTCAACCGCTCGATGATCGGCGCGATCGTCGGGTCGCAGCCGTTCGGGGGCGAGGGCCTCTCCGGCACCGGCCCCAAGGCGGGCGGGCCGAACTATCTCCACCGCTTCTGCGCCGAGCGGGTCACCTCCACCGACACCACCTCGGCCGGCGGCAACGCCACCTTGCTGTCGCTGGACGACGTGGGTTTCTGAGCTTCCTGTGCGCCCGCGCACAGCCCTGTGATCCCCCGCACACCGCGCCGGCGCCGCCGTCCCTAACAGGCGGGCATCCGAATTTCAGCGGAGGCTGCGATGCTCTATCATGTTTCGATCGAGGCGGACGATCCCGCCAACGTGGCCGGCGTGATCGCCGAACTCTGGGGCGGCGAGGCGACGCCGTTCCCGCCGGTGGCGGACGGATCGTGGGTCGCGCTCGCCGGCGACGACCGCAACACGCTGGTCGAGGTCTATCCGCGCGGCACGGTGCTGCACGAGGCGCCGGGCGACGCCGATGCGTATGGCGTTCCCGGCATCCCGCGCCGCAACGGATCGACCCACATCGCGATCGGCACCACGCTCGATCCGCACGCGGTGCTGGGCATCGCGCGGCGCGAGGGCTGGCCGGTCAAGTACCGCAAGCGCGGCGGCGCGTTCGGCGTGATCGAGCTATGGATCGAAGGCTGCCAGATGGTCGAGGTGCTGACCCCCGACATGCAGCAGGAATACCGGCAGGCGATGACCATCGCCGGCTGGAAACGCGCTCTGGAAGTCGCGGACGCACACGCGCTCGCTTGACGGACGGAGGCGGCGGCGCGCGGACTTCGAGACCCTGTCGGGGGACGGGGTGTCCGCGCGTCGCCGCTGTAACCTTCCCGATCTAAGCGCAACGGCGTCCGGCTGAGGGCCGCTACAATATCTCGCGCACCTTCTCCGGCGGACGGCACAGCCGTACGCCCTTGTCGGTTTCCACCAGCGGCCGTTCGATCAGGATCGGGTCGGCGGCCATCGCGGCGAGCGTGTCGTCCATGCCGGCGTCCTTCAGCGCGGCGGCGCCGGGCTCGCCTGTGCGCAGCGCGCCCTGCGGCTTCAGCCCGGCAAGCCCGATCAGGCGCGACAGTTCGGCGATGCTGGGCGGCGTCCTGAGATATTCGACGATCGTCACTTCGACCCCCGGCGCCGCCTGCAATATCGCGAGCGTCTCGCGCGATTTGGAGCAGCGCGGATTGTGCCAGATCGTCGCCTTCATTCGCCCGCCTCGCCCGCTTCCTCGCGCGCCAGCCATTGCTCCAGCCACTTGATCGTATAGGTGCCCGCCTGGAAATCGGGCTCGTCCAGCAGCGCCTGGTGGAGCGGAATGGTGGTCTTCACCCCCTCGATCACGAACTCCTCGAGCGCGCGGCGCAGCCGGCGGAGCGCGCCGCCGCGGGTCGTGCCGTACACGATCAGCTTGGCGATCATGCTGTCATAATAAGGCGGGATGCGGTAGCCGGCGTAGAGCCCGCTATCGACGCGCACGTGCATGCCGCCGGGCGCGTGGAAGCCCTTCACCAGCCCCGGCGAGGGCGCGAAGCTGCGTGGATCCTCGGCGTTGATGCGGCATTCGATCGCATGGCCGCGGAAGACGACATCCTCCTGCCTGAGCGTCAGCGGCTTGCCCTCGGCGATGCGGATCTGCTCGCGCACCAGGTCCAGCCCGGTGATCGCCTCGGTGACGGGATGCTCCACCTGCAGGCGGGTATTCATCTCGATGAAGTAGAATTCGCCATTCTCGTACAGGAACTCGATCGTCCCCGCGCCGCGATAGCCCATGTCGGCCATTGCCTTCGCCACGATCCCGCCCATGT
>CAXUMU010000164.1:0-7012 GCA_964252145.1 uncultured Sphingomonadaceae bacterium | reverse complement strand
CCAGGATGTCGCGCGGCGTCGCGGCGGCGGCCGGCGCCGCGATCAGGACGGTCGCGCACAGAGCGGTGGCAAGCTTGAACAAGGGAAACTCCAGTGACGTTTCGGCGACAACGCGCGACGCGCGAGAACGGCGCCGTGACAGCAGCGCGGCGCGAGCCGTCCGCCGAATTGACGGGGACGCGCTCGCCACCTATCTCGCCTGCCAACCCGCGGGAGGCGGACCTTCGCGCCTTCCGCGCCTGCAATCGACCCAAGGAACGCCCATGCTCGGCGGCATCGCCAAGGCCATTTTCGGATCGTCGAACGACCGCTACGTCAAGTCGCTGCGTCCGCTCGTCGATCGCATCAATGGCTATGAGCCGGCGATGCAGGCGCTGTCCGATGAGGAGCTGAAAGAACAGACGGTCAAGTTCCGCGCGCGGCTGGCCGCCGGCGAGACGCTGGACGACCTGTTGCCCGAGGCGTTCGCGACGGTACGCGAGGCGGCGAGCCGCGTGCTGGGCCAGCGCCACTACGACGTGCAGCTGATCGGCGGCGTCGTGCTCCACCGCGGCGAGATCGCCGAGATGCGTACCGGCGAGGGCAAGACGCTGGTGGCGACGCTCGCCTGCTACCTGAACGGGCTCACCGGCGACGGCGTCCATGTGGTGACCGTCAACGACTATCTGGCGCGGCGCGATTCCGAATGGATGGGCCGGGTCTACACTTTCCTCGGCCTGACCGTGGGCGTGATCGTGCCCAACCTGATGGATCACCAGCGCCGCGACGCCTATGCCGCCGACATCACCTACGGCACGAACAACGAGTTCGGCTTCGATTATCTGCGCGACAACATGAAGTACGAGCGCGTACAGATGGTGCAGCGCCCCTTCAGCTACGCCATCGTCGACGAGGTGGATTCGATCCTGATCGACGAGGCGCGCACCCCGCTGATCATCTCCGGCCCGACCGACGACAAGTCCGAACTGTACATGAAGGTCGACCGGATCGTTAAGCTGATCCCGCCGACCGACTATGAGGTGGACGAGAAGCAGCGCTCCGTCGTGCTGACCGAGGACGGCACCGAGGACGTCGAGCGGATGCTGGAGGCGGACGGCCTGCTGGAAGGCGCCAACCTCTACGATTTCGAGAATACGCAGGTGGTGCACCATCTGAACCAGGCGCTGCGCGCGAACGTGATCTACAAGCGCGATACCGACTATATCGTCAAGGACGACAAGGTGATCATCATCGACGAGTTCACCGGCCGGATGATGGACGGGCGGCGCTGGTCGGACGGCCTGCACCAGGCGGTGGAGGCCAAGGAAGGCGTGACGATCGAGCCGGAGAACCAGACGCTCGCCTCGATCACCTTCCAGAACTATTTCCGCATGTACCCCAAGCTCTCGGGCATGACCGGCACCGCCGCGACCGAGGCGGCCGAATTCTACCAGATCTACAAGATGAACGTGGTCACCATCCCGACCAACGTTGCCGTCCGCCGCATCGACGAGGAGGACGAGTTCTACAAGAACATGCACGACAAGTTCGGCGCGATCGCCAAGACGATCCGCGAGAAGGCGGAAGGCGGCCAGCCGGTGCTGGTGGGCACGGTCTCGATCGAGAAGTCGGAGCTCTTGTCCGAGTTCCTCGCCGCCGACGGCGTGCCGCACAAGGTGCTGAACGCGCGCTACCACGAGCAGGAGGCGCACATCGTGGCGCAGGCCGGCCGGCTGGGCGCCGTCACGATCGCCACCAACATGGCCGGGCGCGGCACCGACATCCAGCTGGGCGGCAACCTGGAGTTCCGCCTGCTGGACGAGCATGCCGCGCTGGAGATGGGCACGCCCGAATTCGACGCCGCGGCGGCGCGCATCCGCGGCGAGATCGAGATCGAGAAGCAGGCCGTGCTGGATGCCGGCGGCCTGTTCGTGCTGGGCACCGAGCGGCACGAGAGCCGCCGCATCGACAACCAGCTGCGCGGCCGCTCGGGCCGGCAGGGCGATCCGGGGCTCAGCCGCTTCTATCTCAGCCTGGACGACGATCTGCTGCGCATCTTCGGTCCGCAGACCATGTTCGCCAAGATGATGAACAAGAATCTGGAGGATGGCGAGGCCATCATCAGCCCCTGGATCTCCAAGGCGATCCAGACCGCGCAAGGCAAGGTCGAGGCGCGCAACTACGATATCCGCAAGCAGGTCGTCGAATATGACGACGTGATGAACGATCAGCGCAAGGTGGTCTACGAGCAGCGCTCCGACATCATGGATGCGGATGCGGTGGACGACGTCGTCGCCGACATGCGGCTGGAGACGGTGAACGCGCTGGTGGGCGCCGCCTGCCCGCCCAACACCTATCCCGAGCAGTGGGACGTGGCGCTGCTCAAGGAATCGACCGCCAACCTGCTCGGCCTGGACGTGCCGATCGACGACTGGCTGCAGGAGGATGCGGTCGAGCCCGAGATGCTGACCGAGCGGCTGGAAGCGGCGACAGCGGAATCGATGGCGTCCAAGGCGGCGCTGATGGAGGAGGAGAATTGGAAGCGGCTCGAGAAGAGCGTGCTGCTCCAGAGCCTGGACCATCACTGGAAGGAACATCTCGCCACGCTGGATGCGCTGCGCCAGGTGATCCACCTGCGCGCCTACGCCCAGAAGACGCCGATCAACGAATATAAGCAGGAGGCGTTCGCTTTGTTCGAGCGGATGCTGGTCGCGATCCGCGAAGACGTGACGCGCATCCTGGCGCATGTGCGCGTCGAGGATTCGCCGCCGCCGTTGCCCGAGATGCCGGATTTCGTGACGACGCACTACGATCCGCTGACCGGCGGCGACGACAGCTACGATATCGACGCCGCGACGCTGGGGCTGGTGACGACGCGGATCGCGCCGCTGCAGATGGTGCAGCCCGAGCCGGACGAGAGCTTGAGCGATCCGTCGCAGTGGGCCGGCAAGGTCAGCCGCAACGCGCCGTGCCCGTGCGGTTCGGGGCGCAAGTACAAGCATTGCCACGGGCAGCTTTAGGTCAGCCGGACCGTTCCAAAGCATCGTCATCCCCGCGAAAGCGCGGATCCATGAATACGTTACCTATCGATTCGAGAGCCAACCGCCGTCCATGGATTCCCGCTTTCGCGGGAATGACGGGGTGGTTCGATTTCAACCGCTTGCGAGCAATTCCTCCAGCCGGTCGAGAAGCGGCAGCTGGCTCGTCAGCATCATCGCGCGCGCGTCGGGCAGCGTGAACCACGCCGCGCGGTCCACCTCCGGGTAGGTCTGCATCCGGCCGCTGCGTGGCGGCCATTCGATCTCGAAGCTGTTGCTGACGATCGTTTCCGGATCGATGTCGCCCGCAATCGCGAATGCCTCGACGCGCTTGCCGCCGGCTTGGCGCACCATGCCCAGCGGCACCGGATCGCCCACCGCGGCGCTGCCCAGCTCCTCGGCGAACTCGCGCAGCGCCGCTTCCAGCGGTTCTTCGCCCGGCTGGACGCCGCCTTTGGGGATCTGCCACGCGCCCTCGTCGCGGCGCTGCCAATAGGGGCCGCCGGGGTGGATCAGCAGCACCTCGCGCGTGCCGGCGGTCTCGCGGTGGAGCAGGATGCCGGCACTGCGCGCCGTTCGCGATCTCATGCCGCGACTCTCCCACGCCCGGTGCGCGGCGGCAAGCGATCCGGCTATTTCGCCGGATGCCCGACCGACCAGACATAGGCCGCGACCACGCTGACGTCCGCCGTGCACAGGTCCGCACCGCCCAGCGGCGGCATCGCGCCGGCATAGGCCCGGGGGTGCGCCACGCCGGCGGTGATCACACCGGCGATCGCCTGGACCGAACCGTCGCCCCATAGCCATTCGGGGCCGGTCAGCGGCGGCCCGACCGTGCTGCCCCTGGCGTCGGCGCCGTGGCAGCCGGCGCAGGTGCCGCCGCGCTCCAGCCCGTGATAGATGCGGTCGCCCAGCGCGACCTGCGCCGCGGTGAAGCCCGGCGGCACCGCGCCGGCCGGTGCAGCCGGTGCTGCGGCTGCCGGCTTGACCGGATTGGCCGCCGTCAACGGCGCGCGTGCCGGCCCCTGATAGGCGATCCGCCAGATCCGCCCGCTCACGTCGTCGGAGACGAACAAGGCACCGTCGGGCGCCACCGCCAGTCCCGCCGGGCGATGCTCGGCCCCGCCCGGGTCACGCTTCGCTCCCGCAAAGCCATCGGCGAACACGATGTAGCGCCCGGCGGCGCGGCCGTTCGCGAGCGGCTGGAACGCGATGTTGTATCCCGCTTGGGGCGCCGGCGCGCGGTTCCACGATCCGTGGAAGGCGATGAACGCGCCGCCCCGATAGGCGGCCGGAAACTGCGTGCCGCCGTAGATCAGCACGTCGTTCGGCGCCCAGTGCGCCGGGAAGGTCGCGATCGGCGGCTTCTTCGTGGCGCAGATCCCGGTCTTCCTGCCGTCTCCGCCATATTCGGGGGCGAGCACCAGCTTCTTCTGGAAGCCGTCGTAGAAGCACATCGGCCAGCCGAAATCCGCGCCGGCGGTGGGCGAGACGAGTTCCTCGGCGCACAAGGCGATGGCCGGCATGGCGCGGGCCGCTTCGCGCTTTCCCTCATTCGTGCGGGGCGGCTAGAGGGGGGCGGATGTTGCGCCGTTGCGTCCTGCTGTCGCGGCTGCTGGTCACCGCCTGCGTTCCGCCGCCGCGCGGGGCTGGAACGCCGGGCAGACGCCCGCCCGCGAGTCGCCCGGCGGCGCAGCGCCCGGTGCGGCCCGCGCCGCCCGAGCTCACCGCCCCGCAACTGCGCGCCTGCCTGGCCGACCTGAGCGAGCGCGGCGTGAAATATACCCCGCTGCCCGATCGCAGCCTGGGCGGCGGCTGCACGCAGATCGGCACGGTCAAGGTAACCGACACCGCCATCCCGATCACCAATCTGGGCGCGATGAAATGCCGCCTGGCCGAGAAGTTCGCCGACTGGGTGGACGATGCGGTGCAGAAGGCGGCGCTCGTCTGGCTCGATACCAACGTCGTGCGGGTCGAGAGCTTCGGCACCTATGCCTGCCGCCCGGTCAACAACCGCGAAGGCGCGCGCCTGTCCGAACATGGCCGGTCCAACGCGGTGGATGTCGCCGCGTTCGTGCTGGCGGACGGGCGGCGGATCACGGTGCGCGACGGCTGGCGCGGGAACGATTCCGGCGTCCGCGACTTCCTGCGCGCGATCCACAAGGCGGCGTGCCGGCGGTTCAGCATCGTGATCGGACCGGATGGCGACGCCGCGCATTACAACCATCTCCACTTCGACATGGGCGGCAACGGCCCATATTGTCACTGATCCCTTCGAGAGCATCCCCGATCCCATGAAGAACCCGACCCTGCCCAAGCGCGTGTTCGCGCGCGCCGAGACCGATGCCGCCACCGCGCGCGCGGTCACGCCCAAGCCGCAGACCGCCGATCCGGCCTACCGGCTGGCGTTCCAGGACACCGACTTCCTGCTGCGCGACGATCTGCGTCCGGTGCGCTTCCAGCTGGAGCTGATGAAGCCGGAACTGCTGCTGGACGAGGCGCGGATCGGATCGACGATCGTGTTCTACGGCTCCGCGCGCATCCCCGATCCCGAGCGCGCCGATGTGCTGGTAGAAGCCGCCGTCACCGACACGCAGCGCCGCATCGCCGAACGGCTGCGCGCCAAGTCGATCTATTATACGGAGGCGCGCAAGCTGGCGACGCTGGCGAGCCGCTGCCCCGACGATCCCGACGGCAAGCGCCAGTTCGTCGTCTGCTCGGGCGGCGGCCCGTCGATCATGGAGGCCGCCAACCGCGGCGCGGCGGATGCGGGACGCGAGTCGATCGGCCTCAACATCGTACTGCCGCACGAGCAGGCGCCCAATCCGTACGTCACGCCGTCGCTGAGCTTCCAGTTCCACTATTTCGCGCTGCGCAAGATGCACTTCCTGCTGCGCGCGCGGGCGGTGGCGGTGTTCCCCGGCGGCTTCGGCACGTTCGACGAGACGTTCGAGCTGCTGACGCTGATCCAGACCGGCAAGATGGCCGCGCTGCCGATCCTGCTCTACGGCCGCGACTTCTGGAACCGCGTGATCGATTTCGACGCGCTGGTGGAGGAGGGCGTGGTTTCGCCGACCGACCTGCAGCTGATGCATTTCGTCGAGACGGCGGAAGAGGGCTGGGCCTACATCACCGACTGGTACGCCGCGCGCGAGAAGGAGCGGGAGACCTAAATCCGTTCGTAGCGGAAGTACCACACCTCGCGGCCCTCGCGCCGGGCCTTGCCCTCGTAGCGCGTCTCCGGCCAGTCGGCGGGGCGGACCAGGAAGTCCTGCGCCGTTTGCGCCAGCCAGTGAAAGTCGGCCCGCGCACCCATCACCATCATCGCCCAGCGGCAATAGACCGGGTGATCGGTGCCCAGGCGGAACTCGCCGCCGGGCCGCAGCTTCGCCGCGATCATGTCCATCGGTCCATGGTTGACGAAGCGGCGCTTGGCGTGGCGTGCCTTCGGCCAGGGATCGGGATGGAGCAGGTAGACGCGCTCCAGGCTCGCATCGGGCAGCCGTTCCAGTACCTCCAGCGCATCGCCCATATGCAGGCGGATGTTGGCGATGCCGTCCTCGTCCACCTTAATCAGCGCACCAACCACGCCGTCGAGGAAGGGCTCGCAGCCGATGAAGCCGCTGCCCGGCCGTGCCGCCGCCTGGGCCGCGAGATGCTCGCCCTTGCCGAAGCCGATCTCCAGCTCCAGCGGGCGCAGGTCGCCGAACAGGCGCAGCGCATTCAGGGGGCCGTCCTCGGGTACGGAAATCTCAGGCAGCAGCCGCTCGACCAGCGCGGCTTGGCCCTGACGCAGCTTGTGGCCCTGGCGCCGGCCATAGAGCCGACGGATCGTGGTGGGATCGTTCATTATGTCGCCGCTTAGTAGCTTGCGCGGCTGGAAGACCGAGCGGGAGCTCCCTCTCCCCGGGGGAGAGGGTTGGGGTGAGGGGGAGCGAGGCGCAGCCGAGCGTCCTACTCAGAGTTCGGACACCCTCACCCCACCCACTCCCAGC
>CAXUMU010000163.1:0-7020 GCA_964252145.1 uncultured Sphingomonadaceae bacterium | reverse complement strand
GCCCTGAGCCTGTCGAAGGGCGAGCGCGGGCACTTCGACAGGCTCAGGGCAAACGGAGACTGGGGTTAGGCGGCGGCCTGCGCCAGGCCCTCGCCCACCGGGCGCAGCACGATGTGGCCGACCGCGGTGTTGGAGGCGGGGACGTGGTAGAAGCGGTGGAGCTGCTCCACCCGGCCGCCCAGCGCGGCGCGCATGATCAGCCACATGATCAGCTCGATCCCCTCGGAGCCGGATTCGCGCAGATAATCGAGGCGGGTGATGGCGCGCAGCTCGTCGGTGCGGTCGATCAGGCCGTCGAGGAAGGCATTGTCGAACTCGGGGTTGATGAGGCCGGCGCGGGGGCCCTGCAGCTGATGGCTCATCCCGCCGGTGCCCCACACCTGGACGTTCAGATCCTCGGGGAAGCTCTCGATCGCGTGCGCCAGCGCCTCGCCCAGCATCCAGCAGCGGTTGCCCGAGGGGGTGGGGAACTGCGTGACGTTCACCGCGAGCGGGATGACGCGGACGGGCCACTCGTCCACCTTGCCGAACATCAGCGAGAGCGGGACGGTGAGGCCGTGATCCACATCCATGTGGTTCATGATCGTCAGGTCGAAATCGTCGAGCACCAACTGCTCGGCGATGTGCGCGGCGAGCTCGGGGTGGCCGATCACCATCGGCACGGGGCGCGCGCCCCAGCCCTCGTCGGCCGGCATATACTCCTCCGCGCAGCCCAGCGCGAAGGTGGGGACGACGTCCAGCATCAGGCTGGTCGCGTGATCGTTGTAGCACAGGATGACGACGTCGGGCTTCTCGGCCGCGACCCACCGCTTCACCCAGTCGTAGCCGGCGAAGACCGGCGCCCAATAGGGCTCGGCGGTCTTGTCCTGGTCGAACGCGGCGCCGATCGCGGGGACGTGGCTGGTCGCGATGCCGGCGGTGATGCGCGCCATCAGCCGTTCTCGCGGATCGAGCGGTTGCCGTGCGGCGAGCGGCCGCCGGCGCGCATCATCGCGGCATATTCGTCGGCGGTCATGCCGGTCATGGTGCCGACCGCCTTCTGCACGCTCCACCCGTCGGTGTTGGAGAGCTTGACGAGGAAGTAGATGTTGCCGCCCAGATCGATCAGCCGGTTGAAGTCGCGGTCCAGCACCGCCTGCTTCTGCTCGGGCGTCATGCGGTAGCGGTCGAGATAGGCGCGCTCGTCGGCCTTGAACGCGTCGCGGTTGGGCGCTTCCATCAGCGACATGCAGAATTTGTGGAGATGATAGGCCGCGCGCGAGCGGGTGGCGGTGAACACGGTCGTCCCCGGAATGTCTTCCAGGTCGCTGAGCGGGTACGGACGCGTGCGCATGAAGCCTGACCTTCCGATCGAGCGGAGTGTAGCTGAAATGACCGAAGCGGGCGATCGTTTCCGATCCCCGCCCCTTTGTCATTGTGCAGTTGCGATCAAGCGCGTTTGCGTGTGCGTTGCTATGTGTTGCGGTGCGGGATGATGAGATCCTCCCCTGCGCCTTCGCAGGGGAGGGGGACCAGCCGCAGGCTGGTGGAGGGGCAGCTAAAACACGCTACGCTGGTGGAGGCCCTCCTCCACCACGCTTCGCGCGGTCCCCCTCCCCGTGCCGGGGAGGATCCTACGGCAGCAAAGTCCGCGTGCCGGCGGCGGCGAGGAGGCCGGGGAGGATCGGGGCGGGCTCGGCGGCGGGCGCGGGATCGGCGCTGGCCATCCGTACCGGCGGGGCGGGCGCCTTGCCGCCGTAGACGAAGCCGTAGACCGGATAGGCGCGCGTGCCGACCTTGCCGATCGGCGCGTACCACACCTTTACCTGGCTCCAGTCGCCCGCATCGGACGTGTCGAGTACGGTCACGTCGCGCTCGATCTGGCCGCGGTGGCCGCCGATCACCGACCAGTTGGCGTGCGTCACGCGGATCTCGCGGTCGCCGACGATCCGGCTGACCGTGGCGACATGGCCGACGCGCATCGCGCCGGTCGCCTTGAACACCAGCACCGCGCCCAGCTTGGGTGCGTGGCCGCGGTCATATTTGCCGTCGGCCTGGCTCCACCAGCCGGCGGCATTGCCGAACAGCTGGATGCCGGAATAATCACGGGCGAAGGGGGCGCATTGCAAGGCGTTGGCGGGGACGGAAAAAAGCGAGGCGGCGGCGATCGCGATGGAACAAAGCGCCATCCTCATCGATTTCAACATCCGTTCGCGCTCCAGTGTATCTTGCCCGGAAGGGTGACTGGCCGATCGCGCCTCCGCGGGAAACCCCCGGTTGATGCGACAACCTTCCTTTTGCGTTCAAGCGAGCCGACGAAGCGTTGGGCGGTGGTGCGGTGCGTCATCTCTGTGATGCAGCGCACTGCGGTTCAGGTATTTATCTGGCGTTCAGCCTGGAATTGCGGCGGTAGGCCGGTACGCAAACGCACCGCTGCTGCCCGGTGCACCCCGGAACGGATCGATATCTATCCCGCTAGAACAAGGAGCAGTACCCCGGCGCAGGCCGGGGTCCAGTAAAGGGCCGGGCGTAGCTGGACCCCGGCCTGCGCCGGGGTACGGAGGCGACATTCCTTGAGCGTCATGGGCTGATCGCCGAACGGGTTCGGGTGACGGGACGATTTTTACTGCCGCGCCCTGAGCGTGATGCCGATGTTGCGCGGATCGCTGGGGGTGCCCACGATCAGGCCCGAATTGCCCGCCTGGATCGTCAGGTTCTGGATGTAGTTCCGGTCGAACAGGTTGCGCGCGAAGACCGCGATCTCCCAGCCGTGGCCGGAGCGGAAGCCGATGCTGCCGTTGACGACGGTATAGCCCTTGATCACGGTGTAGGCGGAGTCGGTCGGATCGCCGAACATCTTCGTCCGCGTGCTCGAATCGGCGTGGAGGAAGACCGCGCCGCCACCCAACGCACCGACCGGGTGGGCGTAATCGCCGCCCAGCGTGACCGACCATTTGGGCAGGCCGGACAATCCCTTGCCGCTCAGGTCGCAGACGGTGGTGGCGCTGCTGATCCGCTCGATCGGGCACGGCGCGGCGGGGTAGGAGGCGTATTTGCCGTCCGAATAGGCGACGAGCGCGCGCAGCGACAGGTGGCGGCCGACCTGCGCGGTCGCGTCCGCCTCGAAGCCTTTCACCGTCACGCGCGGAATGTTGGCGAGATAGGTGCGCAGCGCCGCCGCCGCGCCGGTGTCGGTCACGTTGGCCTGGAAATCGGTGACGCGGGTGTAGAAGCCGTCGACGTTCAGGATCAGGCGGCGATCGAACAGGCGCGTCTTCAGGCCCACCTCATAGGCGGTGTTCTTCTCGGGCCGAACGACCGCGGTGCCCAGCGCCGGCAGGTTCTGGTTGTTCAACGGCAGACCGGACATGTTGATGCCGCCCGATTTCTCGCCGCGCGCGAAATTGACGTACGCCAGGATATCGTCGGTCAGCTGGTACGAGGCGTTGGCGCGGCCGGTGAGCGCGCCATCGTTGACCTTCGCCGCATAGCTCTGCCCGCGCAGGATCGAGAGCTTGCTGTTCTGGAGCGAGGTGCTGACGTTCTGCAGCCCGCCGAACACGAAGGTGTCGTAGGTGCCGGTCTTGTGCTCGTAGGTGTAGCGCAGGCCGCCGGTGACGGTCAGCCGGTCGAGCGGGCGCCAGTTGAGTTCGGCGAAGGCGGCGTAGCTGTTCGATTCGAAATCGGTGCGGCCGTCGGTGCCGTAGCCGTCGAGCAGGTTGGCGGGGAAGGCGGGCGCCGAGCCGAGCAGCCAGTAGGTCGCCTGGGGCCCGTAGATCGAGATCGGCCGGCCGACGATCTTCTGGCGGAAGAAATAGAGGCCGGCGACGTAGCTGAGCCGGTGATCGCCGTTGGAGGCGAGGCGCAGCTCCTGGCTATACTGGTCCTGCCGCGAGGGGATGTGCTGGGTCAGCTGGATCGGGATGCCGGTATAGTCGCGGTCGTTCGCGGCATCCCAGTTCCAGAACCGCCATGCGCTAACCGAGGTGAGCGTGGCGGCCCCTAGGTTCCAGTCGGCGATGGCGGAGGCGCCGCCCTCGTTGGTGCTGACGCCCAGTTCGGCATCGATGTCGGTCTTGCGGTCGTAGGGGTTGAAGCTGGGCGGCCGGTACGCGCCGCCCGGCAGGTTCGCGGCCAGCGCCGGATATTGCCGCGCCGCCGCCTTCAGCGTGGGCGCGACGCGGACATAGACCTGCGTGCAGCATTCGCTCTGGAAATTGGCGAAGTCGGCGATCAGGCGGACTTGGAAGATCTCGGACGGCCGGAACAGCAACTGCCCGCGCACCGCCTGGTTGCCGATCATATTCTCGTCATTGCCGGTGCGGACGTTGCGGATCACGCCGTCACGCCGCGTGCTGAGCCCCGACAGGCGGAACGCGACCGTATCGCCGATCAGCGGCGCGGAGACCGACGCCTTGGCCTGGACGAAATTATCTTCCCCGACCGACAGTTCCTCGCGCGCCTCGGGCGTGAAGCTGGGCAGGCGGGTGCTGATGCTGATCGTGCCGGCGGTGCTGTTCTTGCCGAACAGGGTGCCCTGCGGCCCGCGCAGTATCTCGACCTGATCGATGTCGGTGAAGTCGAACGCGGCGGTCGCGGGGCGGGCGTGGTAGACCTGATCGACGTAAAAGCCGACGCCCGGCTCCAGCCCGTCATTGGCTTGGCTCACCGCGACGACGCTGCTGCCCAGGCCCCGGATGGTGAAGGCGGTGTTGCGCGGATTGGCCGAGCTGTAGTTGAGGCTGGGCACCAGCTGGCTCAGCTGCGCGGTGTTGACCGTGTACGAGCGGTCGAGCAGCGTGCCGCCCACTACCGACAGCGACCCCGGCACCGTCTGCGCATCCTCGGCGCGGCGGCGGGCGGTGACGATCACCTCGGGCACGCCGTCGGCTTGGGTGCCGGATACGGCGGCGGTCGCAGGCTCGGCGGCCTCGGCGAAGGCGGGAGCGGCCACGCACAGGCCCACGGACGCAAGCACCAACCCCGCCGAACGCATCGATCATTCCCCCAACGGATCACCGACCCCGCGGCCCGCGAGTCGATATATTCCGCCATATACATCGACTGGTGCGGAGCAAGCACTGGTGGGAGGTACCGTCCGAGTCTGGCGGCCACCGAAAGGTTCGTCACCCCGGGCTCGACCCGGGGTCCCGCTTCTCTGCCACGGATCAGATCAATCCGACAGCATCAGGCTCCAGGTGGCCGCCGGGGGGTCGCCCCCTACTCGTTCGTCTCGGCGATCTGGTCCAGATGGGCGCCGTCCAGGATGCGGACCTTGCCGTGGGCCAGCTCGATGATGCCCTGGTCGGCCCAGGCGGCGAGCTGGCGGTTGATGTTCTCGCGGCTCATGCCGACGAAGTTGCCGAGCTCGCCCTGGCTGAGGTCGCCGGCTAGGCGGTGGCCGTCATTCTTGTGCTGGGTCAGGCGCTTCAGGAAACGGGCGAGGCGGGGGCCGGCGGCGAAGGCGCGGTCGCTCTCGATCGTCATGTTGGTCGCGCGCAGCCGCCGCGCCATCTCGCGCAGCATGCGGAGCGCGAAGCGGGGGTGCCGCTCGATGAACGCCTCGAACGCGGGGCGCGACAGGCGCAGCATCGTGCCGTGGTACATGGCGGTGGCCGAGGCGGTGCGCGGCTCGCCGTCCAGCAGCGCGATCTCGCCGATGATGCCGCCGGATTCGGCATAGTCCAGCACGATCTCGTGCCCGTTGGGCGCGATCATGCTGACGCGCGCGACGCCGGTGATCAGCAAGACGAGCGCGTCGCCTTCCTCGCCCTGGCGCAATATCTGCTGGCCGGGGCGCAGCTTGTGGATGCTGCCCGCGTCGATCAGGTCGTTCAGCTCGTCGATGCCGATGCCGGCCATCGGCGAATGCCGCGGCAGCAACCCGGCCAGTTCTTCAGCCCTCACCCCAGCTAACTCCCCGATACTGGCCGGGCCGGCCGCCGCAGCCCCCTGCGGCCGCCGCCGTGACTCGCAGCCTACGCTGCGCCAATTCCCGCGCAGGCACAATAATGCGTCGGCCGCGGCGCGGCAATGCAACGGGTTGCACCAGCCGGCGCGCCCCGCTGCACCTGCGCGCGCGGGGTTTCGCGGCGCTAGGGCGGCCGCGTCAACCAGATGCCGTTGTGGAGCCGACGATGTTTTCCCGCTTGTTCTGCCTGATCGCGCTGCACCGGCCGGACATGCGCTTCCGCTGGGCGCACGGCCACCGCGTGGTGCACTGCGCCGACTGCGGCCGCGAGTTGACCGAGCAGGGCCGCGGCCGCTGGCGCCCGTCGGTGCCTGGCGAGCACTTCCACTAAGGCGACGCGCGCAAGACGGTTCAACCCGCCCGCTTAATCCTCTAAGGCCAGCCCATGGCGCTGGCGACCCTCGGGGCAAAGCCCTTCTTCGACGACAAGAACCGGGCGTTCTGGATGCTGCAGTCGTTCGGCTGGGCCGGCTATTTCGTGCTGCGCACGTTCGGCGGCTTCGCCAATGCGATGGGCCTCCTGTTCATCGTGCCGACCGCGCTCAGCACCGCGACGGGCTATTCGATCACGCTGCTGATGGCGGCGATCTTCCGGCGGCTGATCCACCAGAAGCCGGTGCTCACCTGGAGCGTGTCGATCGTGATCCTGCTGATCGCCTCGGCCGCCTTCTCGATGATCGAGGTGTGGGCGCATGCGACCTTCTACCGGCCCGGCGCGATGCCGGTGGGGATCGAGTTCTTCGGCGCGATCCTGCTGGATTTCGCGCTGCTCGCAGCCTGGTCCGGCCTCTATTACGGGATCAATTTCTACCTGCTGCTGGAGAAGCAGGCGCACCAGCTGACCCGGCTGGAGGTGCAGGCCTCGTCCGCGCAGCTGGCGATGCTGCGCTACCAGCTGAACCCGCATTTCCTGTTCAACACGCTCAATTCGATCTCCACGCTGGTGCTGCTGAAGCAGACCGACCGGGCGAATGTGATGCTGTCCCGCCTGTCGTCGTTCCTGCGCTACACGCTGGCCAACGAGCCGACCGCGCAGGTGACGCTGGCGCAGGAGGTGGAGACGCTGAAGC
>CAXUMU010000162.1:0-7033 GCA_964252145.1 uncultured Sphingomonadaceae bacterium | reverse complement strand
CCTTGAATCAGAACCTCACCCCTATGGGAATCCCAAGAGTCCACACCGCCTAGAGCATGATGCTTTTAGATTGACCTGATCCGTTTGTGTCGAGCGAAGTCGAGACACAAGCACCCGCCTCGAACGTGTCTCGACTGCGCTCGACACAAACGGGTCGGAAAGTGATTCAAGATCACGTCATCGCACTCTAGCGATCAGGTTGAGCTGTCATCACCTATCCCCCCTCGGGGGGGCTGATCGCGACGCGCTAGGTGGCGAACGCCATGCTGCGGAATGCTGCCCCGATAGCAGGCCTGTTCATGGGCTTGCGGAAGACTTGTCCTGGCGGTGCGCAGGGCGCGCATGCCTCGGGCGTGGCTGTCACGAAGACTTGGACGTCTCCGTCGCAATTCGCTCCGGGAGGAAGAAGCGGCTTGCGGCGCAAATCGGATCCCTATATCGGCCCGTGCCTCGTCGTCGAGGTGGGCGATCTCGGTTGGAGCGTGTTGAACGGGCCCGGCGCGTCCTCTTCCGGACGTGATCGCTCGTCTGCGCGAGGGCGGCGCCTGCCTCGTCGGCACCGACGCCGCTTCGCTCGATCCGGAGCAGTGGAAGACGTTGGACGCGCAGCGCGAGATCCGCACCGGCGACATGCGCATCCTGGAAGGGCTCGTTCTCGATGACGTGCCGCCGGGCGGATATGAACTGATCGCCCTGCCCCTGAAGATCGCGCAGGCGGACGCCAGTCCGGTCAGAGCCATTTTGCGAGAGTTAGCCCGATGACGTTCAGCCCATCCGACATCGCCGACCTGGATGCCCGAGACCCCTTGCGGCACCTGCGCGACGCGTTTCAGCTGCGCGAAGGGCTGATCTATGTCGACGGGAACTCGCTCGGCGCGCAGCCCAAGGCGACGGCCGCGCGGGTTGCCGCCGCCGTATCGCAGGAATGGGGCGAGGGCCTGATCACGTCCTGGCTCGGGGCGGAATGGTCGACCGCGCCGCAGCGGATCGGCGACAAGATCGCCTCGCTCATCGGCGCGTCGCAAGGCGAGGTGATCGCGGCGGATTCGACTTCGGTGAACATCTTCAAGGCGCTCGCCGCGGCCGTTTCGCTGCAGCCGGGCCGCTCCGTGATCCTCTCGGAAAGCACCAACTTCCCGACCGACGTCTATATGATGCAGGGGCTTGCGGCATTCAGCGGCGGCCGGCTGACGTCGGTCACCGTCGCGCCGGAGGCGTTGGTCGATCGCCTGGACGAAGACGTTGCGGTGCTGCTGCTGACCCAGGTCCACTACAAGTCCGGCCGGGTACGCGATATGGTCGAGATCACCCGCCGCGCGCATGAGAAAGGCGTGTTGGTCGTGTGGGATCTCAGCCACAGCGCGGGCGCGATCGAAGTCGATCTCAACGGAGCGGACGTGGATTTCGCGGTGGGCTGCGGCTACAAGTTCCTGAACGGCGGGCCTGGCGCGCCGGCCTTCATCTTCGTCGCCCGGCGCCACCAGGCCGCGACGCCGGTGCTTTCCGGATGGTTCGGCCATGCGAACCCTTTCACTTTCGAGGAGGATTACCGCCCGGCCGAGGGTATCACCCGCTTCCTGTGCGGCACGCCGCCCGTCCTCGGGCTTACCGCGCTCGAATGCGGGGTCGATCTGATGTGCCGCGC
The DNA here is from genome assembly GCA_964252145.1 of uncultured Sphingomonadaceae bacterium. Taxonomy (GTDB): domain Bacteria; phylum Pseudomonadota; class Alphaproteobacteria; order Sphingomonadales; family Sphingomonadaceae; genus JAQGLK01. The sequence goes on along the minus strand of CAXUMU010000162.1, from coordinate 5,388 downwards.
GGACATGGCGGAAGTGCGGCGAAAGTCGCTCCGCCTCGGCCAGCTGTTCGCCGAGCGCATGGACGAACGGTGTGGCGATTTCGGTTTCTCGCTGGTGAGCCCCAGGGATCCCGAACTGCGCGGCAGCCAGATCTCCTATGCCCATCCCAATGCCTATGAGATGGTGCAGGCGCTCAAGGAGCGCGACGTCATCGGCGACTTCCGCGCGCCGGACATCCTGCGCTTCGGACTGACGCCGCTCTACCTCCGTTACGCCGATGTCGTGGAGGCGGTGGAGCGCCTGCGCGAGGTCTGCCTGAACGTCGCGTGGGACAAGCCGCAATTTCGGGAGCGCGCCGCGGTAACCTGATCGGTTGCTGTTGCAGGCCCGTCGAGAGGACCATGATGCGCGGATTGCCTCGATCCAAGGTCGCAGCGACGAACAGAGGTGCGAGCGCGCACCACCCAGGGTGACGAAGCGGCGCCGATCTGCCGAATATTTTCCGCGCGCGCTGCCCTCGTTCCGGGCGAGCGGCGGCGACGTCTTCTGCACCGTCGAGCAACTCAGTTCGCAGATCGATCCCATAGCCGGTGCGGATGCCGTCCGGCGGCATACCAATGGCCTGGCCTGCCCAGGTGGCACAGGTCGCTTGTCCGGTAATGGCTGCCGGAGCTGGCTGGAGTGTGATGACGGTGTGCCGAACCACTTTCTAACCCGTTTGGTCGAGCGCAGTCGGGACAGGTTCGAGGCGGGTTCGGATGAGCAGCACCTTCAAGTCGCTATGCTCGGCGCGGCTGATCCGCATCTTCCGGCCGTTGACGACGTAATCGTCGCCGTCCCGCTGCGCGAAGGTGCGGATGCGGGTGGTGTCGGTGCCGCTGGTCGGCTCGGTCACGCCGAACGCCTGCAGGCGCAGCTCGCCCGAGGCGACCTTGGGCAGATATGTGGTCTTCTGCTCGGGCGTTCCGTGCTTCAGCACCGTGCCCATCGGTCATGCTCCTCCACCGCCCGCGTGTTGCGTGCGGTGCCATGCATGGCGAAAGAGGGATGGTCGTAGAGTTGTTGGTGTGCCACCCGCAATTCGGTTGCGCGCTCCGGCAAGATTGCGGGCGCATCGTCTGCTGGGAGCATGGAGCGGTGGCATGAGCGACAAGGCGAAGGTCGGTTACGAGGTGCGCGACGGCGTCGCCGCGCTGGCGCTGGCGAACCCGCCGGTGAACGCGCTGTCGCTGGGCGCGGGGGTCGTCGCGGCGTTGGGCGATGCGTTCGCGACGGCGCTGGCGGATCCGCAGGTATCCGGCATCGTGATCCTGGGCGAAGGCGCGATGTTCTGCGCCGGCGCAGATATTGCGGACTTCAGCGGCAGCGCGGAGCGGATTGCCGAGATGCGCGCGCTCACCGCCCGGATCGAGCGCTCGCCGAAGCCGGTGGTCGCGGCGATCCACGGCATGGCGCTCGGCGGGGGGCTGGAACTCGCAATGGCGTGCCACCACCGCATCGCCGCCGCCGGCACCAAATTCGGGTTGCCCGAGGTGACGCTGGGCCTCTTGCCGGGCAATGGCGGCACCCAGCGGCTGCCGCGACTCGTGGGCGTGGCGCGCGCGGTCGAGATGATGCTCGGCGGGAAGCCGATCGCGGCCGAGGCGGCGCGCGCGGCCGGGCTGATCGACGCGGTGGTCGAGGCGGATCCCGCGTCCGCCGCCCGATCGTTCCTGCGGGACGGCGGGCGCGGGCGGCGGACCGACGAGCTTGCGGTCGCTCCCGACGATGCCGGTGCGATCGTCGCCGCACGCGTGAGGCTGGCCGCCAGGCCCGGCCTGAACGAAGCGCCGGCCGCGATCCTCGCCTGCGTCGAAGCGGCACAGACGCAGGACTTCGCAGGCGGCCTCGCCGCCGAGCAGCGGCTGTTCGAAGCGCTGATGGCGTCCGAGGCGTCGCTCGGCCTGCGCCATGCCTTCTTCGGGGAGCGCCAGGTGGCGCGGATCCCCGGACTGCCGCGCGATGTCGCGCCGGCGCAGATCGGGTCGACCGCGGTGGTGGGCGCAGGGCTGATGGGCACCGGGATCGCCATCGCCATCCTCAATTCCGGGCTGCCCGTGGTGCTGGTGGAAACACGCGCCGACGCGCTCGACAAGGCGGTGGCGCGGATCGGACAGACGATCCGGCGCGAAGCCGAGAAGAAGCGGATCACGCCCGCCGAAGCCGAGGCGCGGCTGGCGCGGCTGGCACCGGCCGCGACGTTGGACGCGGTCGCCGATGCCGACCTCGTGATCGAGGCGGTGTTCGAGGACATGGCGGTCAAGCAGGCGCTGTTCCGCGAGCTGGACGGTATCGCCAAGCGTGGCGCGATCCTTGCCAGCAACACCTCCGCGCTCGATGTCGATGCGATCGCCGCCGTCACCGGCCGGCCGGGACAGGTCGTCGGGCTGCACTTCTTCAGTCCCGCCAACATCATGCGGCTGCTCGAGATCGTGCGCGGCGCGCGGACCGATCCGGCTGTGCTCGCGACGACGATGGCGTTCGCGCGCAGGATCGGCAAGGTCGGCGTCGTCGCGGGCGTGTGCGACGGCTTCATCGGCAACCGCATCTTCGAGGAATATCTGCGCCAGGCCTACCTGCTGCTGGAGCAGGGTGCGCTGCCGGCACAGGTGGACCGCGCGCTGGAAGCGTGGGGAATGGCGATGGGGCCGCTGAAGGTGATGGACCTCGCCGGGCAGGACATCGGCTGGAGCATCCGCAAGCGCCGCGCGATCGAGCATCCTGACCGCCCCTATTCGCGCATCCCGGATCTGGTGTGCGAGTTGGGGCGCTTCGGTCAGAAGACCGGCGCCGGCTTCTATCGCTACCCAGACGGCCGTACCGCCGAGGTCGATCCCGAGATCGATGCGCTGGTCGTCCGCCATTCCGCCGCGGCCGGAATCGAACGGCGCGAGATCGGCGACGACGAGATCGTCGATCGTTGCGTGCTGGCGATGGTCAACGAGGGCGCGCGCATCGTCGAGGAGGGCATCGCCTATCGCCCGGTGGACGTCGATATCGTCTATCTGAACGGCTACGGCTTTCCGGCCGAGCGGGGAGGCCCGTTGTTCTACGCGGACCGGCTGGGCCTGCGCGCAGTGATCGAGCGCATCCGTGCCTTTGCGGACGGGCCGGAGGGGTGGGCGTGGCGGCCGGCCGGGCTGCTCGTCGACCTGGCCGCGCGCGGCGCCGATTTGGGATCGCTCAATCGATGAGCGCGCCCACGCTCAAGACGCTGTTCGACCTGACCGGCCGCGTCGCGCTCGTCACCGGCGGCTCGCGCGGGCTCGGCCTGCAGATCGCCGAGGCGCTGGGGGAGTTCGGCGCGAAGATCGTGCTGGTCGCGCGCAGGCAGGCGGAACTGGACGAGGCGGTCGCGCATCTGTCCGCGCTGGGCGTCACGGCAGACGCGGTCGCGGTCGATCTGCGCGGCGAGGCGGTGGCGGAAGCTTTGGTCGCGACGGTCGCGGCACGGCACGGCCGGATCGACATCCTCGTCAACAATGCCGGCACGACGTGGGGCGCGCCGGCCGAGGATTATCCGCTCGACGGCTGGAACAAGGTGATCGAGCTCAACCTGACCGGCCTGTTCCTGCTGACCCGCGCCGTCGCCAAGCACTGCTTCCTGTCGCAGGGCGCCGGCGCGGTGGTGAACGTCGCCTCGGTGGAGGGCCTCCAGGGGCATCATCCCGACCGGCTCGGCACGGTCGCCTACAATGCCGCCAAGGGCGCGGTGGTCAACATGACGCGCGCGCTCGCCGCCGAATGGGGGCCGAAGGCGATTCGGGTGAACGCGCTCGCGCCCGGCTTCTTCCCCTCGAAGATGACCGCGGTGACGCTGGCGGAGCATGGCGCGGCGACGATCGCCGGCACGCCGCTGGGCAAGCTGGGCGGGGACGGTGATCTGAAGGGCGCCGCGCTGCTGCTCGCCTCGGATGCGGGCGGGCACATCACCGGCCAGGTGATCGTGGTCGACGGCGGCGCCGCGATCCTATGACGGAGCCGTTCATCGTCCGCCGTGATCTCGATTTCCTGCTCCACGAATGGCTGCGGGCGGACGAACTGCTCGCGCAGCCGCGCTTCGCCGACCTTAGCCGCGAGACGATCGATGCGGTGATCGATCTCTCCGAACAGGTCTCGATCGACCTGTTCCTGCCCCACTATAAGGAGGCGGACCGGATCGAGCCGTCGCTCGACGAAGGCGGCGTGCGCATCCTGCCGGCGATCGGCGACGCGCTGCGCGAATATGCCGCGCTCGGCCTGTTCTCGGCGGGCTTCGCGCCGGAGCATGGCGGCATGGGCCTGCCCTACCTGATCTGCTCGGCGTCGTTGCGCACTTCGCCGCGGCCAGCATCGCCACCGCCGCTTATCCGATGCTCACCGTCCCCAACGCGCGGCTGATCGCGACGTTCGGCAGCGCGGCCCAGATCGACGCGTTCGCGCTGCCGCAGATCGCCGGGCGCTGGTTCGGCACGATGTGCCTGTCGGAGCCGCAGGCGGGATCCAGCCTGGCCGACGTGCGCACCCGCGCCGTGGCCGACGGCGCGGATGCGCTCGGCGCGCGCTATCGCCTGACCGGCAACAAGATGTGGATCTCCGGCGGCGACCAGGACGCGTCGGAGAACATCGTCCACCTCGTGCTCGCCAAGGTGGCGGGGCCGGACGGCACGCTGCCCGAGGGCACCGGCGGCCTGTCGCTGTTCATCGTTCCCAAGCTGCTGGCGGACGGCACGCGCAACGACATCGCCGTCGCCGGGCTCAACCACAAGATGGGCTACCGCGGCACCGCCAACTGCCTGCTCAACCTCGGCGAGCATGGCGGCGCGGCCGGGTGGATGGTCGGCGAGCCCGGCCACGGCCTGCGCCAGATGTTCCTGATGATGAACGAGGCCCGGATCGCGGTGGGGCTGGGAGCGGCGGTGCTGGGTTACCGCGGCTACCGCCACGCGCTCGCTTATGCCCGCGAGCGGCTGCAGGGCCGGCCGGCGGGCGTGCGCGACGGCCCGCCGGTGGCGATCGTCGAGCATCCCGACGTCAAGCGCATGCTGCTCGCCGCCAAGACCTATGCCGAGGGCGCGCTGGCGCTGTGCCTCTATTGCGCCCGGCTGGTCGACGAGGAGGAAGGTGCTGACGCCGCGGCGCTGCTGGGGCTGCTCACCCCGGTCGCCAAGACCTGGCCGTCCGAATACGGCCTCGCCGCGAACGATATCGCGATCCAGGTGCTGGGCGGCTACGGCTACACGCGCGATTTCGACGCCGAGCAGCTTTACCGCGACAACCGGCTGAACCCGATCCACGAGGGCACCACCGGCATCCAGGCGATCGACCTGCTCGGCCGCAAGCTGCTGCGCGGCGACGGCGCCGGGCTCGCGGTGGCGCAGGCCCGTATC
>CAXUMU010000161.1:0-7043 GCA_964252145.1 uncultured Sphingomonadaceae bacterium | reverse complement strand
CGGCGGGGCGGCCGAGGCGGCGGTGCTCGACGTGTCCGACCTCGCCGCCGTCGCCGCCTTCTTCGCCGCGCGCCCGGCGTTCGACGTGCTGGTCAACAATGCCGGCACCAACCGCCCCAAGCCGATGCAGGACGTGAGCGAGGGCGACTATGACGCGGTGCTCGGCCTCAACCTGAAGAGCGCCTTCTTCGTCGCGCAGGGTTGCGTGCGGCGCATGATCGCCGGGGGCGTGGCGGGCAGCCTCATTCACCTCGGCTCGCAGATGGGGCATGTGGGCGGGCTCAACCGCTCGCTCTACTGCGCGTCCAAATGGGCGCTGGAGGGGATGAGCAAGGCGTTCGCGCTGGATCTCGCGCCGCACGGCATCCGCAGCAACACGATCGCGCCGACGTTCATCGAGACGCCGATGACCCGGCCGTTCTTCGACGACGCGGCGTTCAAGGCAAGCGTGCTCGCCAAGATCAAGCTCGGCCGGCTCGGCACCGTCGAGGACCTGATGGGCGCCTGCCTGTTCCTCGCCGCCGAGGCATCCGCGCTCGTCACCGGAACCAGCCTCGTCGTTGACGGCGGTTGGACCGCGGATTGAACGACCGAGTCGCTCCCTCTCCCCAGCGGGGACAGGGCTTATGCGGTCAGATCACAAACAGTTTTGGACCCGCCTCACGCGCTCAAACCTGGCCGCCGACATAATCCAGCGATCGGTTGCGGGCGAGCACGTCCAGTCCCTGCATGTCGAGGTAGTGGAGCATGTCGATGAAGATCCAATTCTCCGCCAGCTTCCCGTCCTGCTCGCGGTACAGATCGACCACGCGCATATCCGCCAGGTGCGGGCCGGCGGTCATGCCCATGAAGCCGCCGGCGTTGCGCAGCGTCAGGTTGGGCCAGCCGAAGAAGCCGCCGAAATGCCCTTCCGCCATCTTGCACAGGTGGCCATTGAACGTGCGCTCGGCGTAGAGCGCGTCCGAGAATGGCCGGGCGTGCTGGAGGATGTAGCGATCGACCGTGTAGGTCGCGCCGATGCCGCACGGCCCCCACCAGATCATGTCCGGATGCCAGTCGCGCATCAGGCGCTCGCGATAGGGCGTGTCGCGATCGCGCATGCTTTCCAGCATACGGTTGATCGCGGCGAGCGTCTCTACGCCCAGGGCGGGATCCTGCGGTCCCCACATCAGCCCCTCGTGCGTCATCGGGCCGGGCTGGATCAGATGCGCGCCGGTCTGCGGCGGAAACGGGTTCTGCCCGGCCTGGATCATCAGTTGCGGGATATCGAAGAACATCGCCGTCTCGACGATGCGGCCGTTCTCGACCCGGTCGAATTCGACATAGCGCATCATCGCGATCTTGCCGGTGGGGCGGATGCCGAGAAACGGCGCGTCGAACAGGCCCATGAAGTGGCCCATCTGCACCACCCAGACCGTCTGATAATCGTCGATCTGGTTGAGCCCGGCCATGAATATGTCGGGGCGGCGCTGCAACGGCCGGAGCGCGCCGGCAAGCGGCGCCCAGAAGCAATCGGCGACCGCCTGCGGCCCGTGCTGGATGTGAAACGGATGCATGCCGCGCCATAGCCAGTCGGGCGAGACGTAGCGCTCGAGCACGCCTGCCATCTCGGCCGGCGCGGCGCGCGACAGTTCGTCCATGAGGCCGCGAACGAGCGCTTTCTCGCTGGTGAAATCCGGCACTTCATACCTCCTTTGCTGGAAAGGCCTGCCCGTCCCGCCGCGCGACGCTCGGAAATCGCGCGGGTGGTCGAGCCGACCTCGAAAAAAGCGATCAGGTTCCGCAATGGCGATCGAACTGCTTCGCGCCTGCTTGTGCTGCCGCCCGCATCCGCAGTCAATACGCCGTCAGCGGCGGGCGTGGCACGTCGCGCACGTCACAAGGGCGGCTTTCCCGGCTATAGCGCAGCTGCTGGCGCCCGGAAGGCACAGCGGGGCGGCCCGTCGGCTGTGCCCTGCTGCGCCACATCGGCGGAGATGCCGCATAACTAATGACTGCGATTGCAGGCGACAGGAACATGCGGTACGATCGCTTGGGCGATACAGGGGGAACGATGGCTTTCGATCGCTTCTCATGCGGGTTCAGGCACACGCTTCATGCATCGGCGGCATTCGGCGCTTTGCTGGTTTCGACCGCCGCTGCCGGGCAGACCGCCGACCCATCGCCGCAACCCGCGGCCGGCAGCGCGGCGGCGGACGAAGGCAGCGGCATCGGCGAGATCGTGGTCACCGCGCAGCGGCGCGCGGAATCGCTCCAGTCGGTGCCGCTGTCGCTCGTCGCGATCGGTGCCGAGCAGCTGCGCACCGCCGACGTGACCACGGTCGATCGCCTCCAGCAGATCGCGCCGGGGCTGCGCATCGGCCGCTCCGGATCCGATCCGCGCCCGGCGAGGCGCGGGACGTTCACCGCCGCGATCCAGGGCAATAACGATCCGCGCTTCGGCTTCTACATCGACGAGATCTACCAGTCGCGCACGTCGCAGCTGAGCATGCCGTTCGTCGACCTGGAACGGGTGGAGGTGCAGAAAGGGCCGCAGGGCACGCTCTACGGCCGCAACAGCTTCGGCGGCAACATCGCGGTCACCACCGCCGCGCCGCGCGACAAGTTCGATGCGGCGCTGGATGTGGTCTACGGCAATTACGATCGCAAGCTCATCCAGGGGTTCGTGAACATCCCGATCGCGGAGGACTTCGCGATCCGCATCGCCGGTGCGTTCGAAGATCGCGACGGCTATATCGACAACGCCTACAACAAGAAGGCGATCGCCGACGACAAGCATCAATATTATCTGCGCGGCAGCGCCAAGTGGAACCCGGAAGCGCTGGACCACAAGCTGGAAGTGTTGTTCCACGTCTCCCACTGGGACGAGAAGGATCACGGCAACGGCGCGTTCGGCTCCAAGCCGATCGGCGCGCTCTACAACAGCGCGTATCAGGTCGCGCCGGGCGGCACGCTCACCCTGCCCGGTGCGGCGCCGATCACGCTGCCGGGCGGCTATATCGGGCTCGATCAGACCTCGTCGACGCTGGTGCCTTATTACGTGTTCTACCGGGACGGGATAGCCGACATCAACGGTGCCGACGTCGGGCTGCCGATCCCGGGTCCATATACGCTATACAACGATTATGAAGCGCAGCAGCGGCTCAAATCGACCAACCTGGCGCTGAACATCAGCTACGATCTGGGCGATTTCGCGCGGCTCCGTTCGATCACCGGTTACACCAAGTTCGACGCATTCCGCACGCGCGATGCGGACGGCACGCTCGCGCCGAAGGGGATCGGCTTCTTCATCACCAAGGACAAGGCGTTCAGCCAGGAACTGCAGCTGCAGTCGAACGACAAGTCGAGTCCGTTCCAATACACCACCGGCCTCTATTATTTCGAGGACAAGGTGCCGGACGCCTATGTCGGCGAGGAGAATCGCGGCTACTCCACGCTCGGGGCGATCGCGTCGGGCGGCTTCCCGGTCTACTTCAACAATTATTCCTATTCCTCCCTCGTCAACTACGGCGCCCCGCTGGCGGCCAATACGACGTCCGCGCTCGTCTCGGTGGCGCGCAGCGACAGCGTGAACGCGCTGACCTACCTGAAGACGGTATCGCCGGCGGCCTGTCTGCAGGCATCCTACACGTTCGCCCAGAAGCTCACCTTCACCGGCGGCATCCGCTACACGCGCGACCGCAAGACCTTCTTCTCGGCGCTGCAGCAGGGGGCGACCGGCGGGACGTTCGGCTTCTCGCCCGGCCCACGCGCAGCCTGACGCTGAACTTCGCCGCCAACTATATGCACGCGCGCGACAATCCCGTGCTGGTGAGCGGCGGGTCGAGCAACAACCTGTGCACGATCGGAACCTCGGCCTCCTGTCCGCTGGTCGGCATCGGCCTGGGCGGCGCGATCCTGCCCAATCCGGTCAGCAATCCAGAACTGTTCGTGCTCGTGCCGGGAACGACCGCCAGCTTCAATACGCTCGCCTACAACAAGAAGGCGCGGGTCCAGAATCAGCCCGATATCACGCTGCAGGGCGGCGTGGCCTATGATCTGGATCTGGGCGGCAGCGGCCATCTGGTCGGCGAAGTGCAGAGCTATTTCAACGGCGGCTACCTGCTGTTCGTCAACACGCCGAACTTCAAGCAGAAGCGGTACACCAAGACCGACCTGCGGCTGACCTATCATTTGCCGGGCGACCATTTCTCGATCCAGGGCTTCGTCGAGAATGTGGAGAACAAGGCGGTGATCAACCGCGTCACGTTCAGCAACTACACCTATGACGGGAATTACGAGGCACCGCGCACCTACGGCGTGCGCGCCGCCTGGAAATTGTGAGCCGAGCGATCGGCCGCGGCCGATCGACTGTCCGCGCGATCGCCGGTAATCGGCTGGCGATCGCGTCTGCACCTGCGCTGACATTGGGAGACGTCCATGTGCACCGACCTGCGTGACCCCGCCGATCCCGCGCCCGGCCGGCAGCCGGAATAGGATCATGGCCGACAAAGCCAGCGCCGCGGATCCGGCTTCGGACCAGCGGAACGCGCTGCCCTTCGCGCTGCCTGAGCGACCGCCCGTCACCCGCCTGCGCCACGTCGATGCGCGCGGCCTGCTGCATCCGCCGGGCAGCCGTACGCAGGGGCTGAACGGGTTCGACGACGAGTTCGTGGACATCGTCGATTACATCTACCGCATCACCCACCGCATCTGGGTCGATCGCGCTTTGGGGATGATCTACGATTATTACGACCATGTCTCGATGGTCTACACCCCTTACGGCGTGACCCGCACGGTGGAGGAGGTCGTCGCCTCCACCGCCGCGATGATCAACGCCTTTCCGGATCGCGAGAGCCATTTCCTCAACGTCGCCTGGTCGGGCGACGATGCGCAGGGCTTCTACACCTCGCATTTGGGCTTCTCGCGCATGACCAATCGCGGCCCCACCATCTATGGACCCGCCACGCACAGGACGGTGGTGATCCGCACGGTCGCGGACTGCATCAGCCTCAACAACCAGATCCACACCGAATGGCTGGTGCGCGACAATGGCGCGATGGTGCGCCAGTTGGGGTTCGATCGCCACGAGGTCGCGCGCAAGCTCGCCGCGGTGGCACCCGCCGACACGTCGCCCGAGTCGCCCACGCCGCGCATGTACGGCCAGCAGCCCCCGCAGCGGCTCGACCTTCCGAGCGAGACCGCCGAGCAGTTCATGCGCCACTTCTTCCACGACGTGTGGAATCGCCGGCGGCTCGACCGGCTGATCGAGGTCTATGCGCCGGGGGCGATCGCGCATTCCGGCGGCGGCCGGGTCGCGGTCGGCGTGCGCAACATCAGCGCGCTGGTGATCGCGATCCTGACCGCGATTCCGGACGCGGTGATGCAGGTGGAGCATGTCTGCTGGTCGGAGGAGACCGACGGCGTCATCGTCGCAGTGCGGTGGCGGCTCGAAGGATCGACGCAGGCCGGCGGCCTGCTGGGCGACGTGCCGCGCGGTCGCCCCGTCGCGATGATCGGCATGAGCCACTTCCGCTTCGATGCGGGGCGGATCGTCGAGGAATGGACCTTGTTCGACGAGGTCGGCGTGCTCGTCCAGGCCTACCGTCCCACCGGGCTGAGCGAGGTCTGACATGCCGGTGGCGGTCGCGCCCGGCGAGGTTCCAGCGGCGGCCGGGCCGGTGCGTCACGCGCGCGATCTGCCCGCCGTCCGGCGCATCGCCGCCTATCTGATCATGCTCGGCGGCTATTTCTTCTACTGCTACAACTTCCTCGTCCTAGATTAGGTGCGGCCGTACATGATCGCCGATTTCAATATCGATCTGCGCGGCACGGCGAACATCTCGGTCATCGGCAACGTGTTCGTGACGATCGGCTCGCTGGTGGCCGCGCCGATGCTGGCGCGGTTCGGCCGGCGCAATAGCCTCACCGGCATCGCCTTCGGGATCGGCGTCTTCGCGGCGGCGATGGCGCTCTCGCGGACGATGACGAGCCTGCTGGGGATCCGCGCGCTGCTGACCCTGTGCCTCGGCGCCTATTACGTCGCCGGGATCAACCTGACCGTCGCCTTGTTCCCGCCGCACCAGCGCGCGAAGCTGGCCGCGGTCAATTCGGCGATGTTCTCGCTGGCGGAGATCGTGATCGGCCTGCTGGGCGGGGCGCTGGGCGAACGCGAATGGCTGTGGATGCTGTGGCTGGGCGCGGTGCCGCTGCTGCTGTCGCCGCTGATGTTCCTGATCATCCCCGACGACCGCCGCTTCACCGCGTATGGCGCAGGCGACGTAGCGGAGAAGCAATCGGGCGGCTGGCAGGAGATGCTGTCGCGCAAGTGGCGCCGCGTCACGCTCTCGTGCATCCTGCTGTCGGGGCTGAACTTCACCGGATACCAATTATTCTCGAGCTTCATCACCGTCTACCTGAAGAATAATCGCGGCTTCAGCCCGCCCGAGATGGGCGCGATCGTGGCGATGACCGGCGCCGGATCGCTGATCGGCGGCTTCCTCTGGGCGGTGCTGGCGGATCGCTTCGGCCGCCGCACGAACGGGATCGGCTTCGTCTTCGTCGCCCTGTTCATCTGCCTGTTCCTGATCGCGCCGGACAACCGCCTGCTGCTGCAGGCGATCGGCCTCGGCTACGGCGTGGGGCTCAGCAGCGCCTATTGCTGGGGGATCTGGTTCACCGAGATGTTCCCGCTGCGGCTGCGGCCCTACGGCGCCGCGCTGTTCCACGGCGGGCACGTCATCTCGCTGATCGCGCCGCTGATCGTCGCCTGGGCGGCGGCGGAGTGGGGCCTGGTGTTCGCGATGACGATGGCGCCGGTGGCGTTCGGCCTGGCGGCGATCCTGTGGTTCACGCTGCCCGAAACGCTGCGCACTTCGTTCACCTATCGCGGCTGGGACGCCGAGGCGCGATGAGCGAGCGCGATCTCAGCCGCCGCCAGGCCATGGCGCTGGGGCTGGTCGCCGCCGGCACCGCCGCGGCGCCGGCGCCGGCCATCGCCCGCAACCTGCCCGATGTGGTGGTGATCGGTGCCGGCGCGTTCGGCGGCTGGACCGCGCTCAGCC
>CAXUMU010000160.1:0-7061 GCA_964252145.1 uncultured Sphingomonadaceae bacterium | reverse complement strand
GGCCGTGAGTCCGGCCCTTTCCGCCGGGCTTCCCGGCACGACTGCGGCCAGCGTCGGCCGTCCGGCGAAGCCGAACGCGCGCACCGCGGCCGGGCGCAGCGCGACCGCATATTGCAGTTCGTCATGGATCAGCAGCCCGCTCTGGGGCTTGCGCGTATCGCACAGCGGCGGCGCGGCGGCGAGCAGGCGAAACGCGACGGTCGCCACGCGCAGGTCCTGCGCGGTGAGTGCCGCCAGCACCGCCCGATCGTCCGCCGCCCCCGCCCGCGCCGGAACCGCGGCGCCCAACGCCGCCGCCAGCGCGAACGCGCGGGCGATGCTCAGGCGGCGTCGTCCTGGCGCAGCGTCTCGGGCTGGGTGCCCCGGCCGATGCCGTGATAATGCAGCCCGGCCCGCTCCGCCTCCCCGGCGGTGTAGATGTTGCGCAGGTCGACCAGCACCGGCGCCGCCAGGATCGAGGCGATGCGCTTCAGGTCGAGCGCGCGGAACTCGTCCCATTCGGTCACGATCACCAGCGCGTGCGCGCCGGCGGCGGCCAGGTACGGATCGGTCGCGAAATCGACGTCGGGCAGCAGCGGGCGGGCCTGCTCCACGCCTTCGGGATCATAGGCGCGGACCTTGGCGCCGGCATCCTTCAGCGCCTGGATCAGCGCCAGGCTCGGCGCGTCGCGCATGTCGTCGGTGTTCGGCTTGAACGTCAGCCCCAGCACGGCAACGGTGCGGCCGCGCACGTCGCCGCCCATCGCGCGGATCACCTTGCGCCCCATCGCGCGTTTGCGCGCATCGTTCACCTGCACCACCGCCTCGACGATCCGGAGCGGCGACTGGTAATCCTCGGCGGTCTTCAGCAGCGCCAGCGTATCCTTGGGGAAGCACGACCCGCCATAGCCCGGCCCCGCGTGCAGGAACTTGGCGCCGATGCGATTGTCCAGCCCGATCCCGCGCGACACCTCCTGCACGTCGGCGCCGACCAGCTCGCACAAGTCGCTGAGTTCGTTGATGAACGTGATTTTGGTCGCCAGGAAGGCGTTGGCGGCATATTTGGTGAGCTCGGCGGTGCGCCGGCCGGTGAACAGCAATGGCGCCTGGTTGAGGTAGAGCGGCCGGTAGACCTCCTTCATCACCTCCGCGGCATGGGGATCGTCGCTGCCGATCACGATCCGGTCGGGCCGCTTGAAGTCCGCGATCGCCGCACCTTCGCGCAGGAATTCGGGGTTGGAGACCACCCATGCCTGCGCCCCCGGCGCGACCTCGCGGATGATCCGCTCGACCTCGTCGCCGGTGCCCACCGGCACGGTCGATTTGGTGACGATCACCGCCGGCTTGCGCAGCGCCGCGGCGATCTCGCGGGTGGCGGCGAAGACGTGGCTCAGGTCGGCATGGCCGTCGCCGCGCCGCGAGGGCGTGCCCACCGCGATGAACACGGCATCCGCCGAGGCGACCGCGCTCGCCAGGTCGGTCGTGAACGACAGCCGCCCGCCGCGCACGTTGGTGGCGACCAGTTCCTGCAGCCCCGGCTCGAAGATCGGCATGACGCCGCGCTCGAGCGCCTCGATCTTGGCCGCGTCCTTGTCGACGCAGACGACCGCGTGGCCGAAATCGGAAAAGCAGGCGCCGGAGACCAGCCCGACATAGCCCGTTCCGATCATCGCAATACGCATCGTCGACGAAACCCCGCGCCCTTGGCCCAAGCCGCCGCTGTTAGCGTGGGGGCCGCCGCTCGGCTAGCCCGATCGGCGCGCGGGCGATCAGGACGACTTCATATTGGTCTGGACGTTGTTGAACGTGTTGGTGAGCTTCTTGCCCAGGTTCGACATCGCGGTGATCGCCGCGACCGCGATCAGCGCAGCGATCAACCCATATTCGATCGCCGTGGCCGCCCGCGCGTCCCGCCAGATCCGGATGAAGTCGCGCATATCCTGGCCCTCGTGCATCGCAATCTGTCCGCCATGTAATCTGGCGAGGTGAACAAACGGATAAGCACCGCCGCTGCCGCTCCGCCGGGAAGGTAGGGCGTCAGTAGCGGCGGAGCAGTCGCTCGACAGTCTTGTTGGGCGGCGGCTTGCCCTCGTCTTCCTGGCACTCGGCTTCCAGGTCGGCGCGGATCTTGCCGATCTCGCGGTCGGTGAGATGTTCGATGCCGATGAACTGGCCGCGGGCGCTTTCCAGCGCGCGGATCAGCTCGTCCAGCTTGGCCTGCATCGCGGCGGCGTCGCGATTCTGCGAATTCTGGATCAGGAATACCATCAGGAAGGTGACGATCGTCGTCGCGGTGTTCACCACCAGCTGCCACGTGTCCGAATAATGGAATAGCGGCCCAAGGCCGCCCCAGAGCAGGATCGCCGCCATCGCGGCGACGAACGCCACCGGCTGGCCGACGAACGCGGCGATACGGCTGGAGATCGCGGTGAAGATCCGGTCCATGGCACACCCCGAGCGATCGATACGGTGCCGATCCTATTGCACCGTCAGCCGCTTAGCCATCCATTCCGGATGTCGCGCCGATTACATCGCGTTCCGCAACACGATCCAGGTGGGCGCATGGTCGCTCGCCCCCTCGCGCCCGCGCACGGCGCGATCCACCCCGGCCGCCTCCAGCCGGGGCGCGATCGACGGGCTCAGCAGCAGATGGTCGATGCGCAGGCCCGCATCGCGGCCGAACGCGTTCCGCCAATAATCCCAGAAGGTGTAGATCCGCTCGCCCGGATGCAGCGATCGCAGCGCATCGGTCCAGCCCTGCGCCACGATCCGGGCGAGCGCGGCGCGCGCGTCGACGTGGAACAGCGCGTCCTCGGTCCAGCGCTCGGGCTTGTACACGTCCAGCTCGGTCGGCATCACGTTATAGTCGCCCGCCAGCACCACCGGCAGCCCGCTCTCCAGCAGCCCCGCCGCATGATCGGCCAGCCGGTCGAGCCAGCCGAGCTTGTAGTCATATTTCGGGCCGGGCCGCGGATTGCCGTTGGGGGTGTAGAGGCAGGCGACGATCACGCCGTCCACCGCCGCCTCGATGTAGCGGCTCTGCTCGTCGCCCGGATCGCCGGGCAGCCCGCGCCGCGTCTCGACCGGCTCGGCGCCGCGCGCGAGGATCGCGACGCCGTTCCAGCGCGCCTGCCCCTGCCAGATCGCGCCGTAACCCGCCTTGGCGATCGCGGTGGCCGGGAACTTCTCCTGCGGCGCCTTGAGCTCCTGCAGGCAGACGACGTCCGGCTGCGTCTCGTCCAGCCACTCGATCAGGCGCGGCAGCCGGCCGTTGATGCCGTTGACGTTGAAGGTCGCGATCTTCATGCCGGGTGGCCCGCCAGCCGTGGCTCGGGCCGTGCCATCGTCACCACCAGCAGCGCCGCGACGACGCCCATCACCCCGGCGGCGAGGAAGGCGGGCGCGTAGCTGCCGGTCTCGCCGCGCACCAGCCCCGCGCCGAACGCCGCCGCCGCGGCGCCGACCTGGTGACCCACCATCACCCAGCCGAACACGATCGGCGCGTCCACCTCGCCGAACGCCTGGTTGGTGAGCTTCACCGTCGGCGGCACGGTCGCGATCCAGTCGAGCCCGTAGAAGACCGCGAACAGCGTCAGGCTGGCGGCCGAGAAATCCAGGAACGGCAGCGCGATCAGCGACAGGCCGCGCAGCCCGTAATAGACGAACAGCAGCCGGCGCGGATCGTAGCGGTCGGTCAGCCAGCCCGAGGCGGTGGTGCCGACCAGATCGAACAGCCCCATCAGCGACAGCAGCCCGGCGGCGCGCAGCGGC
Source organism: uncultured Sphingomonadaceae bacterium (assembly GCA_964252145.1). Taxonomy (GTDB): domain Bacteria; phylum Pseudomonadota; class Alphaproteobacteria; order Sphingomonadales; family Sphingomonadaceae; genus JAQGLK01. The sequence goes on along the minus strand of CAXUMU010000160.1, from coordinate 3,311 downwards.
GGGATGCCATGATCGCCGCAATACGCGATCAGATGCGTGCCGACCAAGCCGTTCGTCGTGAGCCCGCAGACGAAGAAGGTACCGACCAGCAGCCAGAACATCGGCACCTTCGCCGCCCGCACCAGCGCATCGATCGCCAGCGTCGCGCTGCGCGCCTGGCGCATCGCGGCCAGCGGCGGCGCACCCGCCGCGGCGCCGAACCGCCCCGTTCCCACGTCGCCCGGATGCTCGGGGATCAGCAGCGCGACCAGCGGGATCATCGCCGCACAACCAACGCTGACGAAGATCGCGACCGGTCGCCATGCGCCGCCGTCGGCCAGCCATGCCATCAGCGGCAGGAAGACGAGCGCACCGGTCGCGGTGCTGGCGGTGAGCGCGCCCATCACCAGCCCCTGCCGCGTCGCGAACCAGCGGTTGACCACCGCCGCCCCCAGCACCGCGGCGACCGCGCCGGTGCCTACGCCGGAGAGCACCCCCCACGTCAGCATATAATGCCACGGCTGCGTCATCCACAGGCTGGCGAAGGTCGCGCCCGACATGAGCGTCAGGCCGCCGATCATCGTCCGGCGGATCCCGATCGTCTGCATCAGCGCGGCAGCGAACGGCCCGACCAGCCCGTAGAGGAAGATGCCGACCGCCGCTGCGGTGGAGACGGTCGCGCGGTCCCAGCCGAAATGCGCCTCCAGCGGCACGATCAGCACGCTCGGCGCGGCGCGCATGCCGGCCGAGACGAGCAGCGCCAGGAACGTCACCCCGGCGACGACGAAGGCGTAGTTCGGCCCGAAGGCGCGGCGTCGCATCGGCACCTCGTGCGGGCAAGCGTTCGACGGTGCGATGCGAAGCTTGGCGGCGGCTGTCAACCGACACGCCGTCATCCCGGCCCGCCCGGGATGACGCGGATCGTTCCGGAGACTATTCCGCCAACGCCTTCGGCCGGCGGCCGCGGCGTTGCCTGGCTTCCGCCGGTGCAGGAACGGCTTCCTTGGGCTTGCGGCCCAGTCCGATCTTGTGCGCCAGCGCGCGGCGGTGCTCGGCATAGTTTGCCGCGACCATCGGATAGTCGTTCGCCAGCCCGAACGTCTCGCGGTACGTCTCGGGCGTGTAGCCGTGGCGGCTGAGGTGGCGGCGCAGCGTCTTGTAGGGCTTGCCGTCGATCATGCTGATCAGATGCTCGGGCTTCACCGAGGCGCGGACCGAGACGGCGCCCTTGGGCTTCTCGACCTCCGGCTCGGGCGGCGGCGCGCCGAGCGCCTGGAGCGCGCTGAATACGCTCTGGATCAGCGGCCCGACATCGTTGGTCGATACGCTGTTGTTGCTCACATGGGCAGAGACGATGTCGGCGGTCAGGGCAATGAGAGGCTCGTTTTCAGTAGACACGCGGTTCTCCTCGAAGGCGGCACACTCTAGAATCGGAACGACCGTAATTCCATGCAACAGCTGTAGGTTCCGTCGCAGAATGACTTAGTTTTGTCGCGCCGGCCGCGAATCTTCATGGTTCGGCCGGGCACGCCGGTGCGCGATGCGGCACCTGCTAGCCGACTGTTCGATGATACGCGCCGTGTTTTAAAGGCCCGCCATCCCGCTGCGGCACGCCTTGCGCGGGAAACCACGGCCGCTACGATCGGCACCGACACAGATCGAGGTGCGGGATGCGGCATGTCGCGGTGATCGGCTCGGGCCCGGCCGGCTTCTACACCGCCGAGGCGCTGTCGCGCATCTTCGGCGCGGGCGTCGAGATCGACATGATCGATCGGCTGCCGGTGCCCTACGGCCTCATCCGATCGGGGGTCGCGCCCGATCATCAGTCGATCAAGGCGGTCTCGCGGCGATACGAGGCAGTGGCGCTGGGCGAGCATGTCCACTTCGTCGGCAACGTGGCGATCGGCTGCGACGTGGGCGTGGAAGAACTGGTCGCCCTGTACGACGCCGTGGTGCTGGCGACCGGCGCCCCCGCCGACCGCGCGGTCCGCATTCCCGGCGACGACCTGCCCGGCGTGCTCGGATCGGCGGCGTTCGTCGGCTGGTATAACGGCCATACCGACTTCGCCGGGCTCGGTCCGCCGCTGGACGTGCGCGCGGCGGCGATCATCGGCCATGGCAACGTCGCGCTCGACGTCGCCCGCATCCTCGCCAAGGCGCCGGACGAGTTCGCCGGATCGGATATCGCCGGCCACGCGCTCGCGGCGCTGGCGACGAGCGCGGTCCGCCGCATCCACCTCGTCGGCCGGCGCGGGCCGCATCAGATCGCGATGACGCCGAAGGAGTTGGGCGAGCTGACCCATCTCGCCCGCGCGGTCCCCCGCGTGCTCGCGGCGGACCTGCCGCCCGAGGCCGACGACGCGGCGCTGGAAGCGGGGCAGCGCAAGTCGGTCGCGCTGCTGCGCGGCTTCGCCCTGCCCGCCCGCGACCAGCCGGTGGCGATCGACTTCGACTTCTTCGCCAAACCCGTCGCGATCGAGGGCGACGGCCGCGTCGAGCGACTCGTCGTCGAGCGCACCCGGCTGGACGATGCGGGCGCCGCCCGCGGCACCGGCGAGCTTCGCACGATCCCCTGCGGGACGGTCGTCGCCTGCATCGGCTACCGCACGCCGCCGATCCCTGGCGTACCCTATGACGAGCGGGCCGGCCGCTTCGCCAACAGCGACGGCCGGATCGCCCCCGGGCTCTACTGCGTCGGCTGGGCGCGGCGGGGGCCGACCGGTACGATCGGGGCGAATCGCCCCGACGGCCATCTGATCGCCGAGACGATCGCCGCCGACCAGCCGGAACCGCTGGGCCGCGCCGGCCGCGTCGCGCTGGATCGGCTGCTGGCCGAGCGTTCCGTGGACGTCGTCCGCTTCCGCGACTGGCGCAACATCGACGCGGCCGAAATCCTGCGCGCCCGCCCCGGCAGCCCGCGCGAGAAGTTCACCGACGTCGCCGCGATGATGGCCGCACGCGGCGCTTGATCGCCTCGAAACCCGACCCTATAAGCCGCCCCCTTGCTGCACCGATACCTCGCGGGATCGGGCTCCGTCGGGGAGTAGCTCAGCCTGGTAGAGCACTGTCTTCGGGAGGCAGGGGCCGGAGGTTCGAATCCTCTCTCCCCGACCACTGACGTTGACCGATCCAGGCTGAATCAGCCTGGATCGTGAGTCAAAGTATCAGCCCGATTAGAGGAGTCTGATTCACCAAGTGGAAGCGCGCGCAACGCTTCCCCTCAGACGATCAGGTTTGGGGACAAAGCCGATTTTTGGCAGGGTGTTCGATGGTTCGCTCCATCAATCATGCGCCTGACCGCCGCAACCGTAGCGGACGGCCGGGCGGAACAG
>CAXUMU010000159.1:930-7173 GCA_964252145.1 uncultured Sphingomonadaceae bacterium | reverse complement strand
TTGGTCGAGCTGTCGGGCATGCTCAACGCGCTCGCTGTCTCGCTCAGCAAGATCGCCAACGACATCCGCCTGCTCGGCTCGGGCCCGCGCTGCGGCCTCGGCGAGCTCGCACTGCCCGAGAACGAACCGGGCAGCTCGATCATGCCGGGCAAGGTCAATCCGACCCAGTGCGAGATGCTGACGATGGTCGCCGCGCAGGTGATCGGCAATCACATGGCGGTCACCGTCGGCGGACTCCAGGGCCATATGGAATTGAACGTGTTCAAGCCGCTGATCGGCGCCAACGTGCTGCGCTCGATCGACCTGCTGAGCACCGCCATGGACAGCTTCCGGACGAGGGCGCTGGACGGGCTGGAGCCCAACCGCGCGCACATCGCTGCGCTGCTCGACCGGTCGCTGATGCTGGTGACCGCGCTCGCGCCCGAGATCGGCTACGACGATGCCGCGAAGATCGCCAAGCATGCGCACGCCCACGGGCTGACGCTGAAGGAGGCGGGCGAGGCGCTCGGCCTGGTCGATGCCGCGACGTTCGACCGGGTGGTGCGGCCCGAGGCGATGCTGGGGCGATAGGCGGGAACTTCGGCGCGGCTGTCGCGCTTGTCGGCCACATTCAGCGGGAGGACGGCATGATCGGCAAGATACTGGGCGCGCTCATCGGCGCGGAGATCGACCGGCGCGACGGCGAGGGCGGCCTCAAGGGCGCGGCGATCGGTGCCGTCTCGGTCGGCGTCGCCAAGCGGGTCGTGCCGCTCGCGCTGCTGATCGCCGGCGTCGTGGTGGCGAAGCGGCTGGTGGACAATGCCCGCGGCGAAAGCGACCCGACCGCGCGTTGACCTGACCCCGGGGCGGCGGCAAGAGCGGGCATGGTCTCCTCCTCCCCGCTCGCCCGGCGCGGCGTGCTGTTCGTCCTGTCCTCGCCCTCCGGTGCGGGCAAGTCGACGATCGCCAAGATGCTGCTCGCCGCGGAGCCCGACGTGGCGATGTCGGTCTCGGCGACCACGCGGCCGATGCGGCCCGGCGAGACCGACGGGGTGGACTATCACTTCGTCACCGTCGAGCGCTTCAAGGCGATGGTCGCGGCGGGCGATTTCCTGGAATGGGCGCACGTCTTCGATCATCGCTACGGCACGCCTCGCGCGCCGGTGCATGCGATGCTCGATGAAGGGCGCGACGTGCTGTTCGACATCGATTGGCAGGGCGCGCAGCAACTGTTCCAGCAGGCCGGCGGCGACGTCGTCCGCGTGTTCATCCTGCCGCCGTCGGTGGAGGAGTTGGGCCGCCGGCTGGCCGCGCGCGGCACCGACGACGATTCGGTGGTCGCGGCGCGGATGGCGCGCGCGGCGAGCGAGATCAGCCATTGGGACGGCTACGATTATGTGCTGATCAACGACGATGTCGATCGCTGCTTCGCGCAGGTCCGCACGATCCTGGCGGCGGAGCGGCTGAAACGCAGCCGCCAGACCGGGCTGATCGGCTTCGCGCGCGGCCTGATGGGCTGATCGTGCTTCCCATGCGGGCCCGCGAGGAATAGCGTTAGCTTCGGCATCGGGAGAACGGCCATGACGCGCACGCTGTTCGGGGGCCTGGTGGGCGGGCTCGCAATGTATCTGGTCGGCTTCCTGTTCTGGGGCACGCCGCTGTCCGGGCTGGCCTTCGCCAAGCTGACCGACGGGCAGAGCGCCGCGGTGCAGTCGGCGCTCGCGCAGAACCTCACGCTCGGCGGCACCGGCACCTATCTCGTGCCCTCGCCGGGGACGCAGCAGGGCACGGTGCTATTCGGCAAGGGGCCGATCGCCACGGTGCACTTCAACACCGGCGGCTTCCCGGCGGTGGACACGACCGCGCTGATCGGCGGGCTGATGCTGTCGCTGCTGGCGGGCGTGATCCTGGCCGCCGCGCTCTCGATCGTCGCGCGCGGCGTGCCGGCGTTCGTCGACCGGGCGCGGGTGGCGATCCTGATCGCGCTGGCGGTGACGCTATACCTCGATCTGGGCCAGCCGATCTTCAACCATTACGGGCCGGGCTATTTCATCTATCTGTTCCTGGCCGATTTCCTGGGCTTCGTCGCGGCGGGGCTGGTGATCTGCCGCTGGTTCCTGCCCAAGGCGCGGGTGGTGCTGTGAGGGCGGCGACCTCCCATAGCCTCGTCATCGCGAGGAGCGGGAGCGACGCGGCGATCGATCCGCGCGCACGAGGCCTGATGGTCGCGCGGTGGATTGCTTCGCTGCGCTCGCAATGACGAAGGGATAGGGTCGAGCGACGTCGTCCAGCCTAAAGCAGCGAGAGGAAACGTGCCGCCGCAGCGAAATCGCGGCGGCGCGCCTCGCGGTCCTTCAGCGCCAGCGCATCCTCGCCCCACGTCCGCGCCTGCCACAATTCGTCGAGATGCGTCGCGTCGAATGCCGCGTCCGCGCCGATCCGCCCTTCCGCCAGTGCCAGCGCCGCGATGAGCGAGCCGCCGATCGTGACCAGCGGCGACATCGCCGCCAGCGCGAAGGCCGAACGCGCGGCGAGTGCCGTCGCCAGGCGGCGCACCGTCTCCTCGGGCTGCGGCCGGTGGACGATGCCGGCGGCGAGCACGAACGTCACGTCGTAGCGCGCGCGCGCCCAGGCGAGCAGCGGATCCCACGCCTCCGCCTCGAGCTCCGCCAGCGGCGGTTCCTCGGCGCGGTAGCAGAGCAGGTCGGTCTCGGCATAGCGCGCGAGCGTCACCGCGAAGGCGGCGGGATCGGGGGCGACCCGGTCGATCGCGGCATTGGCGAGGCCGGTCAGCGGCATCGCGCGCGGGTCGATCTCGTCGCCCTGCGCGCGCCATTCCGCCGCGACCGCCTCGGCCAGCGCGGGGGTGGGCAGCACCAGCGTAGCGCGCGCCGGCGTCCGCACCGGACGGCCGTCGAGCCGGATCGCGCCATCCGGCTCGGCCGCGACCTCCTTGTAGAAGCGCTTCACGGCCGCGGGCTGCGCCAGCGCTGTCCGACGATCTGCGGCAGGATCAGCGATTCCGCGAAGCCGAACACGAACAGGGGGAAGCCGACCGGCATGTAGCCCCCGTCGCGCAGCAGGTTGCCGAACCAGATCCACATGCCCACCAGCATGAACACGACGCCGGCGGCACGCATCGCGCTCAGCATCGCGAAGCGCGACCGGGCCAGTCGCTCCTGCTCGTCGGGGGTCATGCGAAATGCTCCGCCAGGAGGCGGGGAATGTCGGACGGGTCGTCGGCGATCGCATCCGCGCCCGCTTGGATCAGCTCGGCGCGGTCGTGATAGCCCCAGGTCACCCCGATCGCGAGCACGCCCGCCGCCTTCGCCATCTCGATATCGTAGCTGGTGTCGCCGATCATCGCGCTGGTCTCCGGCGTCGCGCCGGCCTCGGCCATCGCCGCCTCCACCATCGCCGGGTGCGGCTTGGAGGGGTGGCGGTCGGCGGTCTGCAGCGTCACGAAATGCTCGCCCAGCCGGTGGTGCTCCAGCGCGAAGGCGAGCCCGCGATCGGACTTGCCGGTCGCGATGCCCAGCAGCCAGCCTGCGTCGATCAGCGCCGCCATCGCCTCGGTCATCCCCTCGAACAGCGGATCGGGTGCCATGCCTGCCGCGCGCAACCGCTGGAAGATGCGCTTGTAGCTCGCCGCCAGCGCATGATGCGCCACCTCGTCGCCGGTCGGATGGAGCAGGCGCATCGCCTCGGGCAGGCTGAGTCCGACGATGCGGCGCGTGTGGCTGCGCGACGGCACGGGCAGCTCGGCGCTGGCGAAACATTCCTCCATCGCCAGACAGATGCTCGCGGCGCCGTCCACCAGCGTGCCGTCGCAATCGAGGATGGCGAGCCGGTTGCTCAAGCGCGGCCCCGCCCGCGCCGTTCGCCCTTGCGCTCCTTGCGGCGAGACTTGGCGATCGCGCTCGCCGCGCGGCGCTTGCCCTCTTCGGTCTCGCTATACTTCACGTCGTCCATCGGCAGGTCGGACAGCGCCATGTCGAAGCCCAGTTGCTCAATGCTGGCGGCGAAGTGCGTGGGGAGCGGCGCGACGACATCGATCGATCCGCCGTCGGGATGATCCACCTTCAGCCGGCGCGCATGGAGGTGCATCTTGCGGCTGATCGTGCCGGTCAGGAACGCCTCCAGCCCGCCATATTTGCCGTCGCCGATGATCGGGTGACCGATCGCGGCCATATGCACGCGCAGCTGGTGCGTGCGGCCGGTGAACGGCTGCAGCTCCACCCAAGCGGTGCGGTTGCCGGCACGTTCGATCACGCGGTAGCGGGTACGCGCGGGTGATCCTTCCTTCTGGTCGACGTGCATCTTCTCGCCGCCGCTGCCGGGCTGCTTGGCGAGCGGCAGCTCGATCATCCCGTCCGAGACCGGCGGAACGCCGGCGACCAGCGCCCAATAGACCTTGCGTGCGGTGCGGCTGGAAAAGGCCTTGGCGAAGAAGGCGGCGGAGCGGGACGTGCGCGCCAGCAGCAGGACGCCGGAGGTATCCTTGTCCAGCCGGTGGACCAGCTTGGGGCGCGAATCATAGTCGAACTGCAGCGCATCCAGCAGCCCGTCGACATGACGGTCGGTCTTGGTGCCGCCCTGCGTGGCGAGGCCGGGCGGCTTGTCGATCACGAACGCCTGCGGGTCCTCGTGGATCACGACCTCGCGGATGAACGCCTCGTCCTCGGGCGACAGCGGCGGGCGGACGCGCTTGGGGCGAACCGTCGCCTCAGCCACCGGCTCGGCCGGCGGCACGCGGATCGCCTGGCCGGCCTCCAGCCGGTCGCCCGGCTCGGCGCGCTTCCCGTCCACGCACAGCTGGCCGGTGCGCGCCCAGCGCGAGACGATGTTGAAGCTGGTGTCGGGCAGATGGCGCTTGAACCAGCGGTCCAGCCGGATACCGTCATCGTCGGGCGCGACGGTGAAGCTGCGGACCTCCTGCTCGGCGCTCATCCCGTCACTCGCGTCAGCCACAGCCCGACGCCCAGCATGAAGATCGCGCCGGCCACGGACGAGAAGGCATAAGCGAACGCCAGGGCCGCCTCGCCGCGCACCAGCATGTTGTACGCCTCCAGGCTGAAGGCGGAGAAGGTGGTGAAGCCGCCCAGCACGCCGACGCCCAGAAACAGCCGCAGCGGCTCGCCGCCGTCCGCCTCGCGCGCGAGCGATCCGACCAGCACGCCCATCAGCATCCCGCCGACGATGTTGACGAGGAACGTGCCCCACGGGAAGCCCGGCCCCATGTTGCGCAGCGCCACCGCACCGATGTGATAGCGGAAGCCGGCGCCGATGGCACCGCCGAGCATGACGAGGATCAAGGGTGGCATGCCCGCGCCTTAGCCGCTGCGTGCCCGCGCCGCCAGCCGAGTCGATGGTCCGCTCGCGCCGCCCGCCCGTTCGTCGATCCGGATCGGCGGTTGGTCGGCGCGATTGTCACCTGCCGAAGGGCCGGGGGCCTCCATCGAACTGCGCAGGCGCCGCCCGGAGGCGAAGCGTACAATGCCTCCATCGGCAGCGGGCAAGCCCGCCGCCGCAGGATTTCAGTCCCCGGTTCAAGGAGCAGCCGTCATGTCGATCCTCACCACCACCATTGCCTCGTTTGCGCTCGCCGCCGGCTCGCTCGCCGCCGGCACCGCATCCGCCGCTCCGCTCGGCGATGCGCGGAGCATCGAGGTTCGTCACGGCGATCTGGATCTCAGCAGCGCGCACGACGTCGCCCGGCTCAACCGCCGCATCGCCAGCGCGGCCAAGGCGGTGTGCGGCAATTACGATCCGCGCAACTTCCCCGAGGCGGCCAATGCCAAGGCCTGCTTCAACGAGACGATGGCCGCGGCGATGCCGAAGGTCGAGCTGGCGGTGGCGCGCGCCGCCGGCAACCAGAAGCTGGCCGGCTCGCTGCCCGCCAAGACCATTTCGGTTCCCTGATCGCCGGCGCGGACCGAGAGCCCCGAAGCCCCCGATCCGAGGGCTTCGACGGGCCGCGGCGGCGGACGCCCCCCGGGGTACCCATACCCGGGGGGGTGATTCAGTGCGGGGTCGCGCTACATGCCCATCAGCGCGGGGGCGGCAGGAACAACAGCGGCAGGCACGTCCGCCAACAGCGGGTATGTGCTTCTGCGGCAGGTTGCCACGCCCATCATCGCCACCGGCCCGAATGAGATTACCCGGCAGAACAGCCAGCGTTACATCGCCATTCAGTCCGTGGCGCAGGGTCGGGCGCAGAGCGAAATTATCAGCGACCTGCAGAACTTGATGAGCAAACAGAAG
>CAXUMU010000159.1:0-920 GCA_964252145.1 uncultured Sphingomonadaceae bacterium | reverse complement strand
GGCGGACGCCCCCGGGGTTACCCTTCCCCGGGGGCGTCATTCCGTGCGGGGTCGCGCTACTTGCCCATCAGCGCGCGGGCGGCGGGCAGGTAGGTGCGGCCGATGCGGACCTCGGCGCCGTCGGCAAGGTCCGCATGCCAGACGCCCAGCCCGTCGTGGCGCAGCTTCGCGATGAACTGGCGGCGGACGATCGTGGAGCGGTGCAGCCGCACGAACTTCGCCGGATCCAGCCGCCGTTCCAGCTCGCTGATCGTCTGGTGGAGCAGGTAGGAGCGCGCGCCGACGTGCAGCCGCATATAGTCGCGCTCGGCCTCGATTCGGTCGATGTCCTGCGTGGCGATACGGATCATCTCGGCGCGGTGCGGCACCCAGAATTCCTCGGCCCAGTCCGCGGCCGGGGCGGGGGGCTGCGGAGCTGTGTGCAGCATCTCCAGCACGCGCGTGACGGCGCGGCCCAGCCGCTCCGCCGACACCGGCTTGAGCAGATAGTCGACCGCCGACACCTCGAACGCGGCGACCGCATATTGATCGAACGCGGTGCAGAACACGACCGCGGGGCGCGCCGTACGCCGCTCGATCGCGCGGGCGACCTCCATGCCGTCCAGTCCCGGCATCGCGATATCGAGCAGCAGCAGATCGGGCGTCAGCGCCTCGACCAGCCGCAGCGCCGCCTCGCCGTCGGTCGCGACGCCGACCAGGTCGATCCGCGGATCGCGCGCGCACAGGATCTGCAGCCGTTCGACCGCCAGCGGCTCGTCGTCCACCACCAACGTGCGCAGCGGCGGTTCAGCAGCCATTGCGCACCACCGGCATGGTGAGCGTGACGATGAAGCCGCCGCCGGGCCGCGGCCCCCAGCGGCAGCTGCCGTCCGCGCCGAACCGCGCGGCCAGCCGATCGCGCACGTTGCGCAGGCCCAGGC
>CAXUMU010000158.1:6976-7341 GCA_964252145.1 uncultured Sphingomonadaceae bacterium | reverse complement strand
GCCCTGCTGGCGGCGCCCGCCCCCCAGCGCGGGCGCCCAGCAGGGCCGCGCGCACATAGGCCCGCGCGCGCTCGATCGCGTCGGTCAGTGGCAATTTCGCGCCCAGGCCTACCGCGATGCCGCTGGCGAGCGTGCAACCGGTGCCGTGATCGTGCACCGTCTCGATCCGCTCGGCGTGGAAATTCCATTCCTGCCAGTCGGTGCCCTGCCCGCTGTAGAGCAGGTCGTAGATCAGCCGGTCGCCGCCGATCCGGCGGCCGTCGGCGTAGCGCATCTCGCCCGGCAGCCGCTGCCCGGTCGCCAGCACCGCGCAGCCGAACGCCTCGATGATCTGGCCGGCCGCTTGCGCGACGTCCTTCTCCGAC
>CAXUMU010000158.1:0-6966 GCA_964252145.1 uncultured Sphingomonadaceae bacterium | reverse complement strand
GACGCGAGCGTGCTTCCGGCGATCATCGCAAGCTCGTCCGCATTGGGGGTGACGAGCGTGCTCACCGCCATCAGCGCCTGGAACGCCTGCACCGTCCCTTCATCGGCCAGCATGTCGCCGCTGGTCGCGATCATCACCGGATCGAACACCACCGGCACGCCGCCCATCCGCTCGATCCGTCCGGCCACCGCATAGGCAGTCTCGGCCGATCCGAGCATCCCGATCTTCACCGCATCCACGCCGATGTCGGAGACGACGGTGTCGATCTGCGCCAGCACCATGCTTGTCGGCACGGTCATCACGTCGGCCACGCCCAGCGTGTTCTGCGCGGTGATCGCGGTGACCGCGGTCATCGCGTGGCCGCCCAGCATCGTGATCGTCTTGATGTCGGCCTGGATGCCGGCGCCGCCGCCCGAATCCGATCCCGCGATCACCAGGACGCGCGGAATCCTCACGCGGCCTGTCGCACGGCCTTGCAGATGTCGTCGACCACCCGGCCGACCAAGGCCTCGTCCTCGCCCTCGGCCATAACCCGGATCAGCGGCTCCGTGCCGGACTTGCGGATGACGAGCCGGCCGGTGCCGTTCAGGCTCGCCTCGCCGTCCGCGATCGCCTGCTTCACGCTCGCGGCATCCAGCGGCTGCCCCCCGGCGAAGCGCACGTTCTTCAAAAGCTGCGGCAGCGGATCGAACTGGCGCAGCAGCTCGCTCGCGGGACGGCCGCTCTCGACCAGCTCGGCCAGCACCTGCAGCGCCGCGACCAGCCCGTCGCCGGTGGTGCCGTAGTCGGAGAGGATGATGTGGCCGGATTGCTCGCCGCCGACATTGTAGCCGCCGCCGCGCATCGCCTCGACCACGTAGCGGTCGCCCACCTGCGTGCGGTGCAGCGCCACCCCCTGGCCCGCCAGGAACCGCTCGAGCCCCAGGTTCGACATCACCGTCGCGACCACGCCGCCGCCCTGCAGCAACCCGCGCCGCGCCCAGGATGCGCCGATCAGCGCCATCAGCTGGTCGCCGTCGATCACATGGCCTTTCTCGTCCACCACGATCAGCCGGTCGGCATCGCCGTCCAGCGCGATGCCGATGTCGGCGCGCACCTCGATCACCTTGGTGCGAAGGGCGGCGGGGTCGGTCGATCCGCTCTTCTCGTTGATGTTGGTGCCGTTCGGCGTGACGCCCAGCGCGATCACCTCCGCCCCCAGCTCCCACAGCGCGGAGGGCGCGACCTGATAGGCGGCGCCGTTCGCGCAATCGCGCGTCGAGCGCGAGCTCGTCCTCGTCGGAGAGCGTGTAGCCGTCGGGGCCGAACAGCCTGAGGCCGGTGTCGAAATAGGGGTTGTGGCTGGCCGAGATCATCACGCCCAGGTCGGCGCGCATCGACCGCGTCAGCATCGCCACCGCCGGCGTGGGCATCGGGCCCACCAGCACCACGTCCATGCCGACCGAGGTGAACCCGGCGACCAGCGCGGATTCCATCATGTAGCCCGAGAGCCGCGTGTCCTTGCCGATCACCACGCGGTGGCGGTGATCGCCGCGCAGGAAGCGCGTGCCCGCCGCCTGGCCTACGCGCATCGCGATCTGGGCCGTCATCGGCGGCTCGTTGGTCCGCCCGCGGATCCCGTCCGTCCCGAAATATTTCCGTGCCATGGCGGCGTTCTTTACGATGCGCCGCCTTAACAGACAATCGCGGCGAACAGCGTCCTGCATCCGTGGGAGCCGGCAGGGGGTGAAATTTAAGCCGGTGCCATTATCTAGTTTCCCAAGCGGTGGATTCCTGCCAAACCGCCGCTGCGAGGCTGCTGAAAGGCTTTCGATGCGCAATAAAGATATCGACTAGCGTCGCCAATCCAGCCGGGATCGGTTCACCGTCCCGGCTGGGCGACTTTCCTTCTCCGCTTTGTACCGTGCCGCTTCCCCGTAGAGCCAGAGCGCGTTTTCGAGATAGCGCGGGTTGCGATGCGCTCCATTCTCGGCCCGCAGGCGGATGTGCTCGACCAGATCACCGATCACGAAGATGATCAGCTGATCGTAAAGATCGAGGATGTCCTCCAGCGGGACCAGATTGCGGCGACATTGGTGGCCCAGCGTTTCGCACCAATATGGCAATCGCATCAACGTCATATATTCGGCGGCGGCGTCATCCCGCGGCGCCGCGGGATCGCCGTCGAAGGTGCGCGACCTTACCCACGTTGCGGTGACGTAATCCGAAAATCGGCGGGCGATCTCGGCTTTCTGACGTTCTGCAGAGAGCGGCGGTGCGAGCTGTTCAATCTCTTTTTCGATACGATTTCTTACGACCAGCGTGCGCTGCCGCGCCGCCAGCAGAACATCGCCTTCGAAATCGCGATCGATGTCCAGCAGCAGCTTGGCACGTTCGAACTGCGCGGTTTGATAGTTGGCGCGGTAGATCGAGGAGAGCTGCGACAGTCCGGCACCCACGCCGAACATGGCGGTGGCCGCCACCGTCCAGTCGGCGACGGTGCCCCAAATTTCGGGGTCGAAACCCATCCCGTACCCTCCCTCAGCGCACGCCGTGCATCCACTTACGGATGAACGGCGAGAGCAGCAGCAGCACGCCGCCCAGCGCCGCCGCGGTCAGCCCGATCGTTTGGAACACGCCGGCGTAGGTATTGAGGCTGACCTCCAGGTTGGTCACCTGCCCGCCGACCGATTCCACGCTCGCCACCTGCGCCACCACGCCCGCCACATATTGCGCGCAGCTGATCGAGAGGAACCACACCCCCATCATCAGCCCCACGATGCGCGCGATCGACAGCTTGGTGATCATCGACAGGCCGACCGGCGAGATGCAGAGCTCGGCGGCGGAGTGGATGAAATACAGCAAAGCGACCCACCACACCGAAACCTTGAAGCCCGTATCGGCCCCCGCGAAGCGCGTGCCGAACACCAGCACCAGGAAGCCGACCCCCACCCCGATCAGCGCGATGCCGAACTTGACCGGGGTCGAAGGCTCGCGACCCGACCGGGCCAGCGCGTTCCACATCATCGAGAAGAACGGCGCGAGCGCCACGATGAAGAAGGCGTTGAAGAATTGCGTCTGCCCGGCCGAAAGCTTGAACAGCCCGAACACCGACAGGTCGGTGTTGCGATCGGCGAACAGCGTCAGCGACGATCCCGCCTGCTCGAACAAGGTCCAGAACACCACGTTGAAGACGATCATCACCATCGCCGCCAGCATCATCCGGAATTCGGTGCGGTCGCCGTTGCGCGCGGACCAGAACAGGATGCCGGGCACCGCGACCAGGAACGTGCCGAACAGCGCCTTGCCCATGATCGGCAGCGCCAGCAGATAGCCGACGATGCCCGATCCCGCGGCCGCCTTGGGCGCGGCCATCAGGTTGGTGAACAGGAACCACGCGACCGGCACCGCCAGGATCGCGCCGATGAAGATCGGGATCGACCGGTCGCGCGCCTGTCCCGCAGGAGGTTCGCCGTAGCCGTCCAGCTTGCCGCCGTCGAACTGCATCAGCGAGAAGGAGACGAGCATGCCGATCGCCGCCAGGCCGAACCCGGCCCACCAGCCGACCGCGACCGCCAGGAACGGGCAGAGCAGCTGCGAGAACAGGCTGCCCAGATTGATCCCCATGTAGAAGATCGTGAAGCCGGCGTCGCGCCTGCGGTCGCCGTGCGCGTAGAGCGCGCCGACGATGGTCGAGATGTTGGGCTTGAAGAAGCCGTTGCCGATGGTGATCATCGAGAGGCCGATCAGCATCAGCATCGTGTAAAAGTTCGAGCGGTCGGCGTTCGCCGCGAACCCGCCCTTCGCCACCGTCCGCGCGACCGTCCCGTTCGGCGCGGTGAGCGTGACCGATCCGTCGTCATGCCCCTTGATCGCCAGCCGCCGGCCGCCGTCGATCACATATCGCGTGTCGGCGTCCGCCCCCTGCTCGACCGCCACCTCGTAGCGCTGGCCGTCGATGGTCGCGTAGGGCGTCGCGGTCGGCCCGCCGAAGCAGAGCGTCAGATAGCCGAGCGACATCAGCAGGGCGCCGAACTTCACCGACTTCTTCGAGCCGAGATAGCGGTCGGCGATCAGCCCGCCGATCAGCGGCGTCAGGTACACCAGCGCCGTGAACCCACCGTACAGGCCGGTGGTCGTCTGGTCGTTGAACAGGAAATGCTTGGCGAGGTACAGCGTCAGCAGCGCGCGCATGCCGTAATAGCCGAACCGCTCCCACATCTCGGTGGTGAACAGCCGCGCGAGCTGGCGGGGATGGCCGAACCAGGTCTCGCCCGGCGGCAGGTCGAGATGATCGCTGAACGGCTCGGTGGTGGGATCGGCGGTCGGGAGGACCATGCAATCATCTTCCAAATCATCGCACAGCCCCGTTTGGGCTGAGCCTGTCGAAGCCCCGGCGCAGGCACTTCGACAAGCTCGGTGCAAACGGCGGTCGGGCAAGGTTGTGCCAACTCTAACGGGCTTCGCAGAGCTGGGAAGGAGATTGTTGCAGCGCGCCCCGGCTGCTACCGGCGCACCCATGTTCAACGACATCTCCTCCCCCGCCGCTCTGCTGGCGTCGCGCCGTTCCGGCAAGCCGCGCGACATGGCCGCGCCGGGCCCCGACGCGGCGCAGCTGCGCGCGATCCTGGCAGCGGCGATCCGCGTGCCCGATCACGGCAAGCTCGCGCCGTGGCGGTTCGTCACCGTCGCCGCGAACCAGCGCGATGCCTTCGCGTCGTTGCTGCGCGAGGCGTATCTGGCGGACAAGCCGCAGGCCGGCCGGCTGGAGCTGGAGGCGATCGACCAGTTCGCGCAGCAGGCGCCAACGCTGGTCGTCGCGCTGTCCAAGCCCGCGCATGCCAGCCACATCCCGATCTGGGAACAGGAATTGTCGGCTGGTGCGGCCTGCATGAACCTGCTGCTCGCGGTCCACGCCGCCGGTTTCGTCGCCGGCTGGCTGACCGGCTGGGCGGCCTATTCGACCGTGGTGCGGGGGGCGTTCGGGGACGGCGACGAGAAGATCGCCGGCTTCATCTTCATCGGCTCGCCCACCCGCGAGCTGGAGGAACGGCCACGCCCCGATTACGATGCGGTGGTCAAGGCGTGGCGCGCCTGAGCGACGCTTGACGCGCCGCACTGTATTAGTACAGTGTGACGCTCGTGACCCGCGACAGCCGCCCCGTCTATCTCCGCCTGCGCGACGCGATCGCCGCATCGATCCTCGACGGCAGCTATCGCGACGGCGATCCGCTGCCCTCGGTGCGCGTGTTCGCCGCCGAGCACGGCGCCAACCCGCTGACCGTCGCCAAGGCCTATCAGAGCTTCCAGGAGGAGGGGCTGGTCACCGTCCGCCGCGGTATCGGCATGTTCGTCGCGCGCGGCGCGGCGGAGAAACTGCGCGCCAGCGAAAGGCGGCTGTTCCTCGACGACGAATGGCCGCGTATCGCTGCGACGATCCGCCGGCTCGACCTGCGGATCGAGGAGCTCGTGGAACACAGCGCCGCCTGAACCGCGGCGCTATTCCTGTTTCAGCTGGAAGCTGACCTTCTTCTCCTCGAAGTCCAGCGAGACGCGGTCGAACGCGCGCAGCAGGTCCATCCCCAGCAGCATCGCCGGCATGTTGGCCAGCCCGAATTGGCGGAACGGGTGCACGTCGGAAAAGGCGATCGGCACGTTCTTCATGATGATCCCGCCGATGTTCATCTCCGGGGTGATCGCATAATCGGCATTCATCGTGTGGCCGGTGACGCCGACCAGCGTGACGGGGGTGGATTTGGCGTTGCGACGCTTCAGCATCCGCGCGCGCAGCACCGAATTGCCCACCGAATATTGCGCGCCGGAATCGACGATCACATATACGCGCTCGCCGTTCACCCGCGCGTCGGCCAGGATCAGCTGGCCGAAGCGGCGGCGCGCCTTCACCACGATCATGTCGGGATCGCGCGAGGCGCGGCGCTTCGCGCTGATCGTCATCTTGTCCTTGGGAAAATCGATATCGACCTGCTGGTCGACCAGCCCGTCGATGCCGAGGATCCCGTCCGCCCCCATGTCGGCGGCGGACAGCAAAGGTGCGACGATCCCGCCCACCTGCCGCTTGCCGACGCGCAGCCGATCGACCAGCGCGGTCTCCACCCCGTTGACCCCGGCGATGTCGTGCAACTGCGCGCGCGCACCCGCGGGCAGCATCAGCCGCGCGGCGAGCGCGCTGGAGAGCACGGTGCGGTTGGCGCCGGTATCGACGACGAACTGAAACGGACCCTGATCGTTGATGAACACCGCCACCGTCATCCGCGCGACCGTGTCCACCTTGGTCGGCACGTCCATGCCCGGTTCCGCCGGCGCGATCGTCGAATCGGGCACGAGGATTGCCGCGGGCGGCGCGGGCACCGTCGTCGGGCCGGGCAGCGCGGTCGCGATCAGCGCGGCGAACAAGGCTCCGCTCATGGCGTCCCCGCCCGGCCGGCTTCACGGATCATCTGCCGGCACGTCATGGCTGGCCTCTCCCCTGCCTGGGAACATATGCCTCGCGCCGGGACTTGCATAGCGCCTATTCGGACGGGCGGCCGATGCGATGGAGACCCGATGACGCGCTTTGTCCTGACACGTACCGCCTGATGCGAGTCGCGATGCTCGCGCCGATCTCGTGGCGCACGCCGCCCCGCCACTATGGACCGTGGGAGCTGGTCACGAGCCTGCTGACCGAAGCGCTCGTCGCGCGCGGCGTGGAGGTGACGCTGTTCGCCACGCGGGATTCGATCACCGCCGGCACGCTCGCCGGCGTGGTCCCCGCGCCATATTCCGAGGATCCCTCGATCGACGCAAAGGTGTGGGAGATGCTGCACGTCGCCCACGTGTTCGAACGGGCGGGCGAGTTTGACCTGATCCACAACCAGGCCGATTTCGTGCCGCTCGCCTTCTCGCGGCTGGTGGATACGCCGGTCGTCACCACGATCCACGGCTTCGGATCGGACCGCATCCTGCCCGCCTACCGCGAATATCAGGACC
>CAXUMU010000157.1:0-7355 GCA_964252145.1 uncultured Sphingomonadaceae bacterium | reverse complement strand
ACGATCTCGAACGCCACGTCGATCTGGGTGGAGGTGATGTCCTCATATTCCACCTCGGCCTCGGCCAGGGCTGTCTTCTCCACCGGCGACCACAGTACCGGCTTCGCGCCGCGATACAGCTGGCCGGTCTCGGCGAACTTCAGCAGCTCGGCGACGATCGCGGCCTCGGCCTCATACTTCATCGTCAGGTAGGGATCGTCCCAGTCGCCCATCACGCCCAGCCGCTCGAACTGCGCGCGCTGCACCGCGACCCACTTCTCGGCGTAAGCGCGGCACTCGGCGCGGAACAGGATCGGATCGACCTGGTCCTTGTCGAGCTTCTTCGCGCGATATTGCTCCTCGACCTTCCACTCGATCGGCAGGCCGTGGCAGTCCCACCCCGGCACGTAGGGCGCATCCTTGCCGAGTAGCGATTGGCTGCGGACGATGATGTCCTTCAGCACCTTGTTCATCGCGTGGCCCATGTGGATGTCGCCATTGGCATAAGGCGGGCCATCGTGGAGGATGAAGCGTTCGGCGCCGGCGCGGGCGGCGCGCAGCTTGCCGTAGAGGTCGTCCGCCGCCCATTGCGCCAGGATCGCGGGTTCGCGCGCCGCCAGCCCCGCCTTCATCGGAAAGGCGGTCTTGGGCAGGAACACGGTCTGGCGATAGTCGGGCGCGTCGGGCATTGCGGGGCGCTATTGCTCGGAAACGCCGTTCGTGTCGAGCGAAGTCGAGACACGGGGGACAGCGCCCCTCGACTTCGCTCGGGACGAGCGGCGGTGGCGTGCGGCCTCAGGCAAGGCGGCGGCGGGCTTCGGCGCAGTCGGCGGCAATCTGCACCTTCAAGGCGTCCAGCCCGTCGAACTTCCATTCCGGGCGCAGGAACGCGATCAGCTCCACCGCGATCGTCCGGCCGTACAGGTCTTCGGCGAAATCGAAGAAGTGCGGCTCCAGCAGTTCCTTGGGCGGATTAAATTGCGGGCGGACGCCCATATTGGCGGCGCCGTCCACCACGCGCCCGTCCGGCAGGTGCCCGCGCACCGCATAGACGCCGTAGGCCGGGCGCAGATAGCCGCCCAGCGCCAGGTTGGCGGTGGGGAAGCCCAGCTCGCGCCCCATCTTGTCGCCGTGCTGGACCACGCCCTCGATCGCGAACGGGCGGGTCAGCAGCCGCGTCGCGGTGGCGCAGTCGCCGGCGACGAGCGCGTCGCGGATGCGGCTGGACGAGACCGGTTCGCCATCGAACGCCACCGGCGCGACCGGTTTCACGGCGAAGCCGTACCGCTCGCCCCACTGCTTCAGCACGGCGATGTTGCCGCTCTTGGACCGACCGAAGGTGAAGTCCTCGCCGGCCGTGACGCCGTCGACGTGGAGGTTGGCGACAAGCTGCTGGGCGATGAAGTCCTCGGCGGAAAGCGCGGCCAGCGCGGCGTCGAAGTGGAACACCAGCATCGCATCCGCACCGGCAGCGGCGAACAGCCGCTCGCGCTGGTCTAGCGTGGTCAGGCGGAACGGCGGCGCATCGGGCTGGAAGAAGCGCACCGGATGCGGATCGAACGTCGCGACGATCAGCGGCCGGCCCTCGGCCTGCGCGCGCGCGGCGGCCTGCGCGACGACCGCCTGGTGGCCGCGGTGGAATCCGTCGAAATTGCCTAGCGCGACCACGCCGCCCCGCAGATGCGCAGGGGCGGGCCGGTCGCTCGTCAGCCGCTCCATCGCGCGCGGCCATAGGACGCGGCGGCGCGCGCGGCAATCAACGGCTGCGCACCAGCGTCACATAGTCCCAGTCCGGGCCGGCCATCGCCCGGTCGATGCTCCTCCAGCCCGCGCCCAGCGGCGGCATGCGCACATCGCCCGGCGGGCTGCGGTGGACCTCGGTCAGCTCGATCCGTTCGGCCAGCGGCAGGAACAAGGCGAACACCTCCGCCCCGCCGACGACGGCGATCTCGGGCACGTTGCCGGCCAGCGCGATCGCGCCCGCCACGTCGTGCGCCACCTCGGCGCCGTCCGCCTGCCACTCCGCGTCGCGCGTCAGCACGATGTGGCGGCGGCCGGGGAGCGGGCCGGGCAGGCTCTCGAACGTCTTGCGCCCCATCACCAGCGGCTTGCCCATCGTCATCGCCTTGAACCGCTTGAGGTCGCCGGGCAGCGTCCACGGCAGGCCGCCATCCTGCCCGATCACGCCATTGTCGGCGCGCGCGACATAGAAGACGATCTCGGGCACGCTCACGGGCATCTTTCCCGCCGCCGTTTGGACCGAGCTTGTCGAAGTCCCGTACCGACGTCGGATCGGCGCTTCGACAGGCTCAGCGCAAACGGCATTGGATTTGGCGTGCGTCCGTTCATACCGCGATCGGTGCGGCGATGTGCGGGTGCGGATTGTAGCTCGAAATCTCGAAATCCTCATAGGCGTAGCCGTCGATCGTCGGCGGGCGGCGCAGGAGCCTGAGCTTCGGCAGCGGGCGCGGCGCGCGCTCCAGCTGCAACCGCGCTTGGTCGAGGTGGTTCGAATAGAGGTGGCAATCGCCGCCGGTCCACACGAAATCGCCCACCTGCAGCCCGCACTGGTCGGCCAGCAGGTGCGTCAGCAGCGCATAGCTCGCGATGTTGAACGGCACGCCCAGGAACACGTCGCACGATCGCTGGTACAGCTGCAGGCTGAGCTTGCCGTTCGCGACATGCGTCTGGAACAGGCAGTGACAGGGGGCGAGCGCCATCCGCTCGATCTCGGCCGGGTTCCATGCGGTGACGATCTGGCGGCGCGAGGCGGGGTCGCGGTTGATGCGGTCGATCAGCTGCGCGATCTGGTCGACGCGGACGCCGCCCGGACCCTCCCAGTCGCGCCACTGCTTGCCGTAGACCGGCCCCAGATCGCCGGACGCGTCGGCCCATTCGTCCCAGATGCTCACCCGGTGTTCGTGCAGCCAGGCGACATTGGTGTCGCCGCGCAGAAACCACAGCAATTCGATCAGGATCGAACGGATATGCAGCTTCTTGGTGGTGACGAGCGGGAAGCCTTTGGCGAGGTCGAATCGCATCTGGTGGCCGAACACCGAAAGCGTGCCGACGCCGGTGCGATCCCGCTGGGTCACGCCTTCGTCCAGCACCCGGTGCATCAGATCGAGATAGGCTTGCATCGCCGCGCTGTAGGCTGACCGGGGGCGCTGTGCCAAGCCGGTACTGCCTGATCCATTTCGGAGCCATATTTAAGACTAAGATTTCATTTCCTAGTGCACAGATTTGCGAAGGCTTGAGTCGGGGAAATTTCACGGGTGCAGTTAACGCCGTCATCGCTCACGATCAGCAATGTCGAGCAGGCGATTGCGCTGTTCACCCCGACTTTCACCGACTGCGGCCATGAGGAACTTCGCGTCGCGCATCTTGATCGGGATCGCGGGCTGATCGCGCTACGGCTGCACGGCGGCGGCGGACCGACCACGTTCGACTTTCCGCTCCGCGCGATCACGCAGGAAGCGCTGCTGCTGCGGACCCACGGCCTGCTGATCGCGCACAATCATCCCAGCGGCGATCCGTCGCCCAGCCGCGACGATATCGATGCGACGCGCGCGCTGGCGCAGGCGATCGCGCCGCACGACATCCACCTGTACGATCACATCATCCTGGCCGGCGCGAACTGGTGCAGCCTGCTGGCGCTGGGCCTGATCTAGGCGAACTCCTCGGTATCGATCTCGGCCTGGGTGGCGGCGTTGTAGCGCGGCCCGTGCGGAGCGGAAGGCACGAACAGATCGTCGATCCGCGCGATCGTGGCGGCATCGAGCGCCACGTCCAGCGCTGCGATATTCTCGGCGAGGTGATCGGCGCGCGTCGTCCCCGGAATCGCGACGATGTTGGGCGCCTTGGCGATCACCCAGGCGAGCGACAGCTGCGCGGGGGTGCAGCCGGCCTCCGCCGAGATCGCCTTGAACCGCCCAAGCAAGGCGAGGTTCGCCGGCAGGTTCGCCGGCTGGAAGCGGGGCATGCCGCGGCGGATGTCGCGTTCGGCGAGCTCGCCATAATCGTGCACCGCATCCGCCAGGAAGCCGCGCGCGACCGGCGAGAAGGCGACCAGCGCGGTGCCCAGCTCCTGCGCCGCCGCGAGCACGCCGATCTCGACGTTGCGCGACCAGGGCGAATATTCGTTCTGCACCGCGGCGATCGGATGCACCGCATGCGCCCGGCGCAGCGTGTCGGCGGAGACCTCGCTCAGGCCGATCGCGCGGACCTTGCCCGCGCCGACCATCTCGGCCAGTGCGCCGACCGACTCCTCGATCGGCACCGCCTTGTCGAGGCGGTGGAGGTAATAGAGATCGATCGCCTCGGTCCGCAGGCGGATCAGGCTCTCGTCGATCGTCTTGCGCAGCGTCTCGGGCCGCGCGTCGATCACGCGCGTGCCGTCCACCCCGGTCATGCCGCATTTGGAGGCCAGCACATAGTCGCCGCGCCGGGCCTTCAGCGTCTCGCCGATCAGCGTCTCGTTCGCGCCGAAGCCGTAGAGCGCGGCGGTGTCGAGGAAGTCGTAGCCCGCATCCAGCGCGGCGTGCAGCACCCGCGCCGCCTCGTCGGGCGCGGGCGGCACGCCATAAGCGTGGCTGAGGCTCATGCAGCCATAGCCGATCGCGCGGACTTTGAGCGGGCCGATACTGCGCTGGGTCATCGCGGATTCAGGTTCCCTCGTGAAAGCGGTCGGTCCGATAACGGATCGGGCCGGGCTTGGGGAGCCGAAACCGCTGGGTCGGCGGCGCGGCTGCTGGTAGGAAGGGCGGATGGCGGGTAGCGTGACGCGGATCGTGGCGGCGGCGGCCCTGTCGCTGGCGCTGGGCGGGTGCCTGGCGCAGGCGGCGGTGGACGTCGTCACGATGCCGGTGCGCGTGGCGGGCAAGACGGTCGACGTGCTGACGACCAGCCAGTCCGAGGCGGACCGCAATCGCGGCCGGCGGATGCGCAAGGAAGAGGCGCGCCAGCGACGGGAGCAGCGCAAGGAAGCGCGCGAGATCCGGCGCGAGCAACGAGACGAGGCCCGCGAGGCCGCCGGGGGCGGCGGCTGACGCGATCGCCCGAACGGAGGGGGCTGCGATGACCGATACCATCAACCCGCTGCTGCAGGCGTGGAACGGGCCCTGTTCCGCCCCGCCGTTCGACCGCATCCGCTCTGGAGATTTCCAGGCCGCGTTCGAATCGGCGATGGCGGCGAACCGCGCCGAGATCGAGGCGATCGCAGCCGATCCCGCGCCAGCCACCTTCGCCAACACGATCCTGGCGCTGGAGCGATCGGGCGAGACGCTGGCGCGCGTGCGGCGGCTGTTCTGGGCGCTGTCGTCGGCGCACGGGACCGAGGGCATCCGCGCACTCGAGCAATGGGTGTCGCAGGCCGGCACCCGCCACGCCAGCGAGACGAGCCACGATCCCCGCCTGTTCGCGCGGATCGCGGCGGTGTGGCGCGAGCGCCATGACGCGGGGCTCACGCCCGAGCAGCAGCGGCTGGTAGAGAACAGCTACGACCATTTCGTCCGTGGCGGCGCGTTGCTGGACGAAGCGGGCAAGCACCGTTTCGCCGAGATCGACGAGGCTCTGGCCGCGCTGTCGGTGCGGTTCGGCCAGAACATCCTGAAGGCGACCAACGCCTTCCTTCACCTGGTGGACGAGCCCCACCTCGCCGGCCTGCCCGACGGCGTGTGCGCGGCGGCGGCGGCCAAGGCGGCGAAGGCCGGACATCCCGGCCGGTTCGGCTTCGGGCTGGACCGCGGCGAGATGGAGGCGGTGCTCACCTATGCCGAGGACCGGACCCTGCGCGAGGCGATCTGGCGCGGCTTTACCCAGCGCTGCGACGGCGGCGCATTCGACAACAACCCGCTGATCGCCGAGATCGCGGCGCTGCGGCTGGAGAGCGCGCAGCTGCTCGGCTTCGCCACCTTCGCCGACTACAAGCTCGCCGACAGCATGGCGAAGACGCCCGCCGCCGCCGCCGCGCTGATGGAGCGCGTGTGGGGACCGGGGCGCGCGCACTCGATCGTCGAGCGCGACGAGCTGCAGGCGCTGATGGACGGCCACGCCCCCGGCGCGACGCTGGAGGCGTGGGACTGGCGCTTCTATGCCGAGCGCATCCGCAAGGAGCGGTTCGACCTGGACGGTGCGGCGGTGAAGGCGCATCTCGAACTGGAAGCGGTGCGCGGCGCCGCGTTCGAGGTCGCCGGGCGGCTGTACGGCCTGCGCTTCGTTTCGCGGCCGGACGTGCCGGTCTATCATCCCGACGTGCAGGCGTGGGAGGTGGCGGACGGCGACGGCGGAACCGTCGGGCTGCTCTACACCGACTATTACTCCCGACCTGAAAAGCACGGCGGCGCGTGGATGGGATCGCTGCGCGTCCAGGAGAAGCTGGAAGGCGCGGTGACGCCGATCGTCTACACCGTCGCCGGCTTCGCCAAGCCCGCCGCCGGCGGGCGGGCGACGCTGGCGCTGGACGAGGCGCGCACGCTGTTCCACGAATTCGGCCATGCGCTGCACGCGCTGCTGTCGGACGTGACCTATCCCAGTCTCGCCGGCACCGCGGTCAGCCGCGACTTCGTCGAGTTTCCGAGCAAGATCATGGAACATTGGATCGTCGCGCCCGAGATCCTGCGCTCGCTCGGCATGCCCGAGCCGCTGATCGCCGGCATCGCGCGCGCCGACGTGGCGGGGCAGGGTTACGCCACGGTCGAGTTCCTGGCCTCCGCGATGCTGGATCTGGCACTGCACCGCCGCACCGACTTCACCGGCTTCGACGCGCGCGCGTTCGAAGCGGAGGAACTGGCGCGGATCGGCGTGCCCGCGCCGATCGGGATGCGCCACCGGCTACCCTATTTCAGCCACGTGTTCGATGGCGGCTATGCGAGCGCCTATTACAGCTACCTCTGGTCCGAGGTGCTGGACGGCGACGCGTTCGAGGCGTTCGTGGAGCAGGGCGACCTGTTCGACCGCGCCACCGCCGATCGCTTCCGCCGCCAGGTGCTGGCGCCGGGCGATTCGCGCGATCCAATGACGTCGTTCGTGGCGTTCCGCGGGCGCGAGCCGGACGAGACGGGGCTGCTGCGCCAACGCGGGCTGCTGGCGCCGGCGGAGGTGGAGCTGGTGGGGTAGACCAAAGCCCTCTCCCACGCGGGAGAGGGTGGGGTGAGGGTTTCCGAACTCGCAAGCTGGACGCGACGCTGCGCGCCGCTGCCCCTCACCCCGGCCCTCTCCCCGCCGGGGAGAGGGAGTTATCTCGCGACTGCTTTGCCCATCGCGTCCGTGATCGGCGCCCAGGCTTCGCGGCTGGTGCGGGCCAGAATCTCGCCCAGCTCGCGCAGCTGATCGGCATGCGCCTTGGCCGAATCGCTCACGAAGCGGGTGTAGAGCTC
>CAXUMU010000156.1:0-7379 GCA_964252145.1 uncultured Sphingomonadaceae bacterium | reverse complement strand
TGAAGCGGGCGGCAGCGGCGCGGGGAACTTCGAACATCGTCTCGTTGGCGGCGATGCGGATCGCGCCGATCTCATTCTTGGTGATGTGGCCGCGGCGGCAGAGCAACGGCAGCAGCCAGCGCGGATCGGCATTCTGGCGCGCGCCGATGTTCATCCTGAACCAGATGACGTCCTCGAAGCCGGGGCGGGGGCCATCGTCGCGCTCGCGCGGGCCGGGCCGGACGGCAGAGGCATCCAGCAGCTCCTCGGCAGCGGGCAGCCGGTCGCGGTGCGCGCGCACCCGCATCGCCGCGCCCGCGTCGGCACCGCGCACGGCGCGCAACCGGGTGCCCAGCGCGCGATCCTCGACGTCCAGCGAGACCGGGCGCGAGAGCGTCGCGAGCAGCCGTTCCTGATCCGCCTTGGCGACGTCGGCGATCGTGGGCGCCGGCTTCCATTCCACCTGCACGCGCGCGTCGCGCAGCATGCCTTCGGTGCGGCGGCGGCGCTGATAGGGCACGATCAGCACGGCGATGCCCTTCTTGCCCGCGCGGCCGGTGCGGCCCGAACGGTGCTGCAGCGCCTCTGCATCGCGCGGCAGCTCGACATGGATCACGAGGCTGAGCGAGGGCAGATCGATCCCGCGCGCGGCGACGTCGGTCGCGACGCACACCCGGGCGCGGCGATCGCGCAGCGCCTGCAGCGCATGGTTGCGCTCGCTCTGGCTATGCTCGCCCGAGAGCGCGACCGCCTGGAAGCCGCGCTCGACCAGGCTGGCGTGCAGATGCCGCACCGCTTCGCGCGTGGCGCAGAACAGCATCGCGGTATCGGGCTCGTGATAGCGCAGCAGGTTGACCACCGCATTCTCGATGTCGGCCGGCGCGACGGGGATCGCCTCATAGGCGATGTCGCCGTGCCCGCGGTCGGAGCCGACCGTGGAGATGGTGAGCGCACCCTGCTGGTAGCGGCGCGCCAGCGCGACGATCGGCTTCGGCATCGTCGCCGAGAACAGGAGCGTGCGGCGCTCGGCGGGTGTCGCGTCCAGGATCTGCTCCAGATCCTCGCGAAAGCCCATGTCGAGCATCTCGTCCGCCTCGTCCAGCACGACCGCGCGCAAGGCCGACAGGTCGAGCGCGCCGCGCTCCAGATGGTCGCGCAGCCGCCCCGGCGTGCCGACCACGACGTGCACGCCGCTGGCCAGCATGCGCCGCTCGCGCGAGGGGTCCATGCCGCCCACGCAAGGAGCGATCCGCCCGCCGGCCTTGCCGTAGAGCCACTCGAATTCGCGCGCGACCTGCAGCGCCAGCTCGCGCGTCGGCGCGATCACCAGCGCCTGCGGGCTGCGCGGCCGGCCGAGGCGGCCGTCCTCGTCGAACAGCAGCGGCACCATCGCCAGTCCGAACGCGACGGTCTTGCCGGATCCGGTCTGCGCGGAGACGATCAGGTCGCGCCCGGCGGCGTCCTCCTGCAGGACGGCGGCCTGCACCGCGGTGGGGGCGGCATAACCGCGTTCGGTCAGCGCGTCGGAGACGGCTGTCGGCAATTTGGAAAAGGGCATGCGCCTACATGGCACTTCGCACGCGCCGCACAAGGCCGTTCGTGGATGTCGGCATTCGCGATCGGCCGCCGCGGCGCGGCGCCGAACATCTTCCTTCGCTGATGCGGCGCGCGGAAAAAGCGTCTATGCACCGGCGCTTGGCCTTCCTCCGGTGGTGGCCGATCGGGGGGCGGGGAGCGTTCGACGGAATGAACAATGGCCTCTAGTTTGCTGGCTTCGCGGCACGATGTACCGGCCGGCAGTCGCGCGGAACGTCCGCTCCGGATCATCCCGGGCGAGTGGTTTATCGCCGGCCTCTCGCTCAGCGTCCTGATCGTCGCGATCATGCTCGTGCGCGAGCAGCTGCACATCCAGGTCGAGACGACCAGCACCGCGATCTACGGCGGGCTTGCCCTCCTCGGCGGATCGCTGCGCTACGCGTTCCACGATCCCCGCTCGCAGCGGCAGCGGATCGTGCGCGACGGGGCGGAATATATCGGGCTGCTGATGCTGATGTGCCTGCTGGGCGCGGTCGCCAGCTACCCGGTCGCGGCAGTGAGCGCAGGCTTCGCCGATTCCTCGCTGGAGCGGATTGATCATCTGCTCCACTTCAACTGGATCGGCTGGTACGACGTCGTCTCCGCGCATCCGGCGCTGCAGATGCTGGGCAGCGCGGCCTATGTGAGCATCTACGTGACGCCGGCGATCCTGCTGGGCTATTTCGCTTGTGTCGGGCGGCGTGCCGAGGCGCGGCTGTTCCTGGCCGCCTTCTGGCTCTCGGCGGTGCTGACGCTGGTGCTGTTCCTGTGCTTCCCGGCGGAGGGGCCGCTGGCGTTCCTGTGGACCGGCCGCATCCCCTACATGCCGATGAGCGCTCTATATCAGGCCCAGCTGATCCCGGCGCTGCGCGCGCATTCGATCCACGAGATCTGCCTCGGCACGATGCACGGGCTGGTCTGCGCGCCCAGCTTCCACACCACCAGCGCGGTGCTCTACATCGCCGCCGCTTGGCGCGTGCCGAAGCTGCGCTGGCCGCTGATCGCGCTCAACTGCGCGATGCTGCTGGCGACGCCGGTGGAGGGCACGCATTATCTGGCCGACATGATCTGCGGCGCGCTGCTGGCGGTGATCGCGACGATCCTGGTGACGGTGGCGGCGCAAAGGTTGCCGGTGCGGGCGGCCTGACTTCCCGTGCTCCCGCGCAGGCGGGAGTCCAGTCGAGGCGTCGGACTAGGCTCCCGCCTACGCGGGAGCACGGTACGGCCGGTCACCTATGCCCGGACTTGCGCATCGTCTCCGCCTCGTTCGCTATATAGGCGCGGACGCTCTCGGCTTGGCCTGCCGTGAGATAGTCGCGGAAGCTGGCCATGCCGTTGCCGGCGAGCGCCCCGTCGATCACGACAGAGCGCCAGGCGTCGCGATCGTGGACGACCGATGAGCGCTTCAGGTCCGGATTGACCGGGCCGTTGTGGCAGATGACGCAGTAGGTGCCGTACCATTTGCCGCCCTCGGCGCGCTGCGCATCGGTGAAGCTGTCGGTCACCGTCACCAGCGGCGCCTGCGGGGTCGCGGTCTCCGGCGGCGTGCCGGCCTTGCCGTCGAGGCGGAAGGCGAGGATGCGGCCGCTGGGCTGCGGATAGTGCAGGAACGGAGACGGCGTCGCGACGCCCATCGACCCGCCATAGCCGGCCATCACCGCGACATATTGCACGCCGTTCACGCGGTAGGTGATCGGCCCGGCGAGCACGCCGCGCCGCGCCTGGAAGCTCCACAGCTCCTTGCCGTTGTCGGCTGAGAAGGCGCGGAAGAAGCCGTGCGCGTCGCCCTGGAACACCAGGTTGCCGCCGGTCGTCAGCGTGCCGCCATTCCACGCCCAGTCATATTGATGCCGCCACGCCTCCTTGCCGCGCACCGGATCCCACGCGATCAGTTCGCCGGTGGGCATGCGCGCGAGGTTCCTGTCGGCAGACTGGCTCGTGTCCGAATGGATCATCGCGACGCCGGTGTTCCAGCGGCCGGGATGGATCTCGCCGTGCGCATTGTCGCCATAGCCCAGCGACACCTCCATCGCCGGGATGTAGACGAGGCCGGTCTTCGGATTGTAGCTCATCGGCATCCACGCATGCGCGCCGATGCCGGAGGGGTACACGACCGCCGGCTTGTCGGCATAGCGCGCCTCCGGATGCTCGATCGGCCGGCCGCCGGCATCGTAGCCGCTCGCCCAGTTGACCGGCACATATTTGGTCGCCGAGATATATTTGCCGGTGGTGCGGTCGATCAGGAAGAAGAAGCCGTTCTTCGGCGCCTGCATCAGCACCTTGCGCGGACCCTGGCCCAGATCGAGCGTCGCCAGCGTCATCTGCTGCGTGGCGGTGAAGTCCCAGCTTTCCGCCGGCGTCTCCTGATAATGCCATTTGTAGGCGCCGGTATCGGGATCGATCGCGACGATCGACGACAGGAACAGATTGTCGCCCTTGCCGGCCGATCGCAGGCGGTGGTTCCAGGGCGATCCATTGCCCACGCCGATCAGCAGCTGGTTCAGCTCGCGATCGTACACCATCGAGTCCCACACGGTGCCGCCGCCGCCCAGCTTCCAATATTCGCCGTTCCAGCTGGGCTTTGCGAGCCGGGCGAGCACGTCGTCCGAGGCGGCATGGTCGGGGCCGTTCGCCGGGTTGCCGGGCACGGTGTAGAAGCGCCAGACCAGCTTGCCGGTCGCGGTGTCATAGGCGGTGACGTAGCCGCGCACGCCAAGCTCCGCGCCGGAATTGCCGATCACCACCTTGTCCTTGAACACGCGCGGCGCGCCGGTGATCGTGTAGGGCTGCTTCTGGTCGACCGTTATTACGCTCCAAACTGGCTTGCCGGTGGCCGCGTCCAGCGCGATCAGGCGGCCGTCGATCGTGCCGACGAACACACGGCCCTTGTAGACCGCGACGCCGCGGTTGACGACGTCGCAGCAGGCGTGGACGCCCTTGGACCCGTCATTCTGCGGATCGAACCGCCACAGCACGCGCCCGGTGGCCGCATCCACCGCGACCACCTTCGACCAGGCGGTCGAGGTGTACATTACGCCGTCCACCACCAGCGGCGTCGCCTCCTGCCCGCGCATCGTGTCGAGATCGACGTACCAGGCGAGCTTCAGCCGGCCGATTGTCCTGTCGCTTACCTGATCGAGCGGGCTGAAGCGCTGCTCCTCCCAGGTGCGGCCATATTGCATCCAGTTGTCGAGGTCGGCCGCGGCGCCGCCGAGCCGCGCATCGTCCACCCAGCCGGCGCGCTCGGCCGTCGGCAGCGCCGCGCCGGCCAGAGCGAGCGTGCATAGCGATGCGGCCACCACAACGGCCGGCCTGCTGATCATCCGGCACGTGAAGCGGCCCATCGCAACATCCTCTCGTTCTCGAATTAGACGGTCGGAACCGCTCCGATCGTTAGGGCAGCGCTGGTAGCCAGCGCAATCCTTACGTGTTGTGGTATCAACTCATTCCTCATACGGACGAGCGGTCACGGTGCGCCGGAAAAGCACGCAGATCCGGCAGGATCGCAAGAGAGGAAGACGATGACCCAGAGCCTACAGGACGTGATCGACGCCAGCGGCAACGTAGTCGAGATGCTGCGCAATTCGCAGGCCGGCCCCAACGCCTATCCCGGCGTGCCGGCGGAATATACCAACTGGCGCGACGAGCAGTGGGCCTGGCAGAATACCGCCGTCCTCTTCAACCAGTCCTACCACATGGCCGACCTGCTGGTGGAAGGGCCGGACGCGCTGAAGCTGCTGAGCCATCTCGGCATCAACAGCATGAAGGGCTTCGCGGTCGACAAGGCCAAGCAGTTCGTGCCGTGCAACTATGACGGCTACGTCATCGGCGACGTGATCCTGTTCTATCTCGCCGAAAACAGCTTCAATCTGGTCGGCCGCGCGCCGGTGCTGGAGTGGGTGATGTTCCACGCCGAGACCGGCGGCTACGACGTGAAGGTCACGCTGGACCAGCGCACGGCGCTCCGCACCGACGGCAAGCGCCTCAACTACCGCTTCCAGGTGCAGGGCCCGAACGCGTTCAAGGTGATGGACAAGGCGGTCGGTGCGCCCGTGCCCGAGCTCAAGTTCTTCAACATGACCACGCTGAAGATCGCCGGCAAGGACGTCCGCGCGCTGCGCCACGGCATGGCGGGGCAGCCGGGCTACGAACTGTTCGGCCCGTGGGAGGATTACCAGCCGGTCCATGCCGCGCTGGTGGAGGCGGGCAGGGAGTTCGGCATGCGCCTGGTCGGCGGCCGCGCTTATTCGTCGAACACGCTGGAATCCGCCTGGATCCCGTCGCCGCTGCCCGCGGTCTATTCGGGCGAGAAGATGCGCCCGTTCCGCGAGTGGCTGGACGAGAGCAGCTACGAGGCGAAGGCGTCGCTGGGCGGCAGCTATTATTCGGACGACATCGAGGATTATTATCTTACCCCGTGGGATCTGGGCTACGGCCCGTTCGTGAAGTTCGATCACGATTTCATCGGCCGCGAGGCGCTGGAGAAGCTGGCCGACCAGCCCAAGCGCAAGAAGGTGACGCTCGTCCTCGACGAGGAGGACGTGCTGGCCAAGATCTGGGGTACGCAGTTCGCCAAGGGCGACCGCGCCAAGTTCCTGGAATATCCGAGCGCGGTCTATTCGATGCACCCGTTCGACCGGGTGATGGCCGACGACAAGCTGGCCGGCGTCTCCACCTGGATCGGCTACAGCTCGAACGAGCGCAAGATGCTGACGCTCGCGATCCTGGACGAGCAATATGCCCATCCCGGCACCGAGCTGACGTTCGTGTGGGGCGAGGAGAATGGCGGATCGAAGAAGGTGACGGTCGAGCCGCACGCGCAGGTCGAGATCCGCGCCACCGTGGCGCCCGCGCCCTACGCCGAAGTCGCCCGCAGCCAATATGCGGACAGCTGGCGCACGCGCCAGGCGTGATCGGTTAGCAGGGGGTTGGCTGGTCCGATCCGCTGCCTCCGTTTGCCCTGAGCCTGTCGAAGGGCCATCACTGGGGCTTCGACCGGCTCAGCCCAAACGGGGTTGAGACGGCTTCCCTCGGATTATTGTTGTAGCGAGTTTCCTCACGCCACCCGGCTGGCGAGCGGGCTGCCCAGCAGGCCCGTGACCTGCCAGCCCTCCACCGGGCGGCTGAACAGATAGCCCTGGATGTTGCCGCAGCCCTGCGCCTTCAGCGCGCTGAGCTGGGCCTCGTCCTCCACGCCCTCGGCGGTGGTTTCCATGTGCAGCGCGGCGGCCAGATCGACGATGGCATGCACGATCGCCGCCGAGCTCGGGTCGCGCGCGACGTTGATGACGAACGACCGGTCGATCTTGATCTTGTCGAACGGGAAGCTGCGCAGGTAGCTGAGCGACGAATAGCCCGTGCCGAAATCGTCGAGCGCGACGCGGATGCCCATGTCGCGCAGGCGGTGCAGCAGCGCGATCGTCTGCTCCGATCCGGCCAGGAAGATCGATTCGGTGATCTCCACCTCCAGCCGTTCGGGCGCCAGCCCGCTGCGGCCCAGTGCCTGCAGGATCACGCTGGCCAGCCCGCTACTGCGGAACTGGAGCGGCGAGACGTTGACCGAGACGCGGACATGCTCCGGCCACGCCGCCGCCTGGCGGCAGGCTTCGTGCATCACCCATTCGCCGATCGGCACGATCAGCCCGGTCTCCTCGGCGACGGGAATGAACTCGACCGGCGAGACGGCGCCGCGCTCGGGGTGCATCCAGCGCAGCAGCGCCTCGAACCCGCCGATGCGATCGGCGTTGAGATCGTAGATCGGCTGGAAGTTCAGCCGGAACTGGCCCGCGTTCAGCGCCTCGCGCAGATCCAGCTCGAGCTGGCGG
>CAXUMU010000155.1:0-7411 GCA_964252145.1 uncultured Sphingomonadaceae bacterium | reverse complement strand
GCGGGCGCACCGTGGGGCCGGACGTGATCCCGTCGGTAAACGCCTCCACCGCCTCCGCACCGGCAGTCGCGCCGTCGACCACGCAGGCGCCGGCGAGTTCGGCCGGCGGCGGTGCGCAGGGCCGCGCCGCGCCGGTGATCGCGCGCTACGAGGGCACCAACGCGATCATCATCTCCGCCCCCGGCGACGTGCAGCGCACGCTGGGCGAGGTGATCCGCCAGCTCGACACGCGGCGCGAGCAGGTGCTGGTCGAGGCGATCATCGTCGAGATATCGGACGCCGCGGCCAAGAAGCTGGGCGTCCAGTTCCTGCTGGGCGGGCTGCCCGGCAGCGGCGTGCCGTTCGCCGCCACCAACTATTCCAACACCGCGCCGAACCTGCTGGCGATCGCCGGCGCCTATGGCGCGCAGAAGCTCAACCAGAGCACGACCACGGTCAACGGCGCGATCACGACCACCAGCACCAACTCCTCGATCGGCGACTCGCTGCTGCAGACCGCCGCCAACTCGATCCTCGGCGCGGGCAGCTTCGCCGGCTTCGCCAGTACGCTGGGCGGCAGCGCGGTCTTCGCGACGATCATCAACGCGGTGAAGTCCGATACCGAATCGAACATCCTGTCCACGCCCTCGATCATGACGCTGGACAATCAGGAGGCGAAGATCCTGGTCGGGCAGGAGATCCCGATCACCACCGGCAAGGCGCTCTCCACCAATTTCGAGAACACGTTCAACACCGTCCAGCGCCAGAATGTCGGCATCCAGCTGGAGGTGAAGCCGCAGATCAACGAGGGCGGCGCGATCAAGCTGTTCCTGCACCAGGAGGTGAGCTCGATCGCCGGCCCCGTTTCCAACGACAATAGCGACCTGATCCTCAACAAGCGCGAGATCCAGACCACCGTCACCGTGGACGACGGCCAGATCATCGCGCTGGGCGGACTGCTCGACGATAACGAACGCCGCACGATCGAGAAGATCCCGCTGCTGGGCGACATCCCTTATGTGGGCGAGCTGTTCAAGTCGCGCGGCCGCACCCGCACCAAGACCAACCTGATGGTCTTCATCCGCCCGACCATCCTGCGTTCGCCCGCCGACGCGCGCGCGCTGGCGGAGCGGCGCTACGGCTATGTGCGCGACCAGCAGATCCAGCAGCGGCCCGACCGCGAGCCGACGATCGACGAGCTCGTGCGCGACTATATGGGCGCCGCGCCGCCGGTGCCGGCGGTCTCCACGATCGGCCCGGCGCCGGGCGGCGAGCCGCGCACCGTCGTGCCGCAGACGACCGCGCCCGCTGTTGCCGTGCCGGTGCGGCCCGGCGAGACGCAGGTGATCACCCCGCCGGTCACGTCGTCCACGACAGTGATCCGGCCGGTGCCGGTGCCGCCGTCGGAGCCGCAGCGATGACCGACGTCGCCATCCCTCGCGAAGTGGCGATCGCGCCGCCATTCAACCTGCCTTACGCCTTCGCGCGCCGCCACGGCGTCGTCATCACCGAGGCGGGTGAGCACGCGACCACCATCGCGGTGCGGTCCGGGGCCGATCCCAAGGCCCTGATCGAGGTGCGCCGCGTCGTCGGCCGGCCGCTCGCGATCGAGCAGGTCGCGGCCGAGCGGTTCGACCAATTGCTCTCGCAGCGCTACG
Source organism: uncultured Sphingomonadaceae bacterium (assembly GCA_964252145.1). Lineage (GTDB taxonomy): Bacteria > Pseudomonadota > Alphaproteobacteria > Sphingomonadales > Sphingomonadaceae > JAQGLK01. The sequence continues at coordinate 5,774 of CAXUMU010000155.1, read as the reverse complement.
CGATGGACGGGCAGGCGGCGGCGGATGCGGCCGGCTCGCTCGGCCTGGGCGACGAACTCACCATGCTGGCGAGCGACCTGCCCACCGCCGACGACCTCCTTGATTCGGCCGACGACGCGCCCGCGATCCGCCTGATCAACGGCATCATCGCCGATGCCGCGCGGCACGGCGTCTCCGACATCCATATCGAGCCCTATGAGAGCGGGCTGGTCGTGCGCATGCGGATCGACGGCGTGCTGCGCGAGACGCTGAGGATGCCGCCGCACGTCGCACCGGTGGTGGTCAGCCGGGTCAAGGTGATGGCGCGGCTCGACATCGCCGAGCGGCGCGTGCCGCAGGACGGGCGCATCGGCCTGACGCTGGGCGGCAAGCTGCTCGACGTGCGCGTCTCCACTTTGCCCAGCCGGGCGGGCGAGCGCGTCGTGCTGCGCATCCTCGACAAGGAGAATGCCGGCATCGGCCTCGACCAGCTCGGCATGCCCGTCGGGATCGACCGGCTGTTTCGCGAGGCGCTGACCGAACCCAACGGCATCATCCTCGTCACCGGACCGACCGGCTCCGGCAAGACCACCTCGCTTTATGCCGGGCTCAGGCTGCTGAACGACGGCGCACGCAACATCCTGACGGTCGAGGACCCGGTCGAATATGCCATCGATGGCGTCGGCCAGACGCAGGTCCACGCCAAGGTCGGCCTCACCTTCGCGACCGGCCTGCGCGCGATCCTGCGGCAGGATCCCGACGTGGTGATGATCGGCGAGATCCGCGACCGCGAGACCGCCGACATCGCCGTGCAGGCCTCGCTCACCGGCCATCTCGTCCTGTCCACCGTCCACACCAACGATGCGGTCGGCGCGATCACCCGCATGCGCGACATGAAGATCGAGCCGTTCCTGCTCGCCTCCACGCTGCGCGCGGTGATCGCGCAGCGGCTGGTGCGGCGGCTCTGCCCGGCCTGCTCGGTCGCGGTGCCGGCATCGCCCACGCTGGCCGCGCTGCTGGGCATCGCCGAGGGCGAGATCGTGCACGAGCCGGGCGGCTGCGATGCGTGCGGCGGCAGCGGCTATAAGGGCCGCGTCGGCGTGTTCGAGGCGATCCGCATCGACGAGCCCGTCCGCCGCCTGATCAACGCCGGCGGCGACGAGGAAGCGATCGCCGCGCATGCCTTCGCACGGTCGCCGACGCTGGCGACGGCGGTGCGGGAGTTGGTCCGTGCGGGCGTCACCACGCCCGAGGAAGCGGTGCGCATCTCGCGGCGGGAGAGCGTGGATGCTTAGGGTCGCCCTCAAGGGGAGTGCATGACCAGCTTCGACTATGTCGCGCTGGACACGGCCGGCCGCGAGAAGCGCGGTAACGTCCGTTCGCCGACGCTGGAGCAGGCGCGCGCCGAGCTGGGCCAGCGCAAGCTCTACGTCGTCCGGATCGAAAGCGGCTCGACCACGCCGCAGACCGCCTTGCTCTCGCGCAGGATCGAGTTCCGCCGCAACCTCTCGGCCAAGCAGCTCACCCTTTTCACCCGCCAGCTGGCGACGCTCGTCACCGTCTCTCCGCTGGAGGAGGCGTTGCGCACGATCGGGCGGCAGAGCGAGGAGCCGCAGGTCGCGCGCGTGCTGGGCCGGGTGCATGCGGGCGTGGTCGAGGGGCGCCGCCTGTGGGAGGCGATGACGCGCGAGGCGAAGAGCTTCCCGCCGCTGTACCGCGCGATGGTGTCGGCCGGCGAAAGCTCGGGCTCGCTGCCGACGATCCTGGAGCGGCTGGCCGACCTGCTGGAGCGGCAGGCCAAGGTCCGCGGCAAGGTGCTGACCGCGCTCGCCTACCCGATCGTGCTGGCGTTCGTCGCCACGTTCGTGGTGTTCGCGATGATGGTGTTCGTGGTGCCGCAGGTGGTGGAGCAGTTCGACAGCGTCGGGCAGACGCTGCCATTGCTCACGCGGATCGTGATGGGCGCCTCTTTCTTCCTGTCGCACTGGTGGTGGGCGCTGGCGATCGGGCTGGTCGCGCTGGCCGTGCTGGGCTGGCGCGCGATGCAGGATCCGGCGATCCGCCTGGCGGTCGATCGGCGGACGTTGCGCATACCCGTGATCGGCCGGCTGGTGCGCGACCTGCACGCGGCGCGGCTGGCGCGCACGCTCTCGACGATGGTGTCCAGCCGGCTGCCGCTGCTGGAGGGGCTCGTGCTCACCACGCAGACGATCCACAACCGTGCGCTCCGTGCCGCCTCCTCGGACATTGTCGAATCGATCCGCGGCGGCGGCAGCCTGTCGGCGGCGCTGCGCCGCTCGCAGGTGTTTCCGCCACTGCTGGTGTATATGGCGGCGAGCGGCGAGGCATCGGGGCGGCTGGACACGATGCTGGAGCGCGCCGCCGACTATCTGGAGCGCGAGTTCGACGCCTTCACCAGCACCGCGCTCTCGCTGCTGGAGCCGGCGATCATCGTCGTGATGGGCGGGATCGTCGCGGTGATCGTGCTGTCGATCCTGCTGCCGATCCTGCAGCTCAACACGCTCGCAGGAGCCTGAAGTCTATGCGTAACGTGCCAACCATCCGTCATCCCAGCGAAAGCTGGGATCTCCCGTTACGGGAGCGCGCCGATACTGCACGAGATCCCCGCTTCCGCGGGGATGACGGGGTGCGGCTGCGGCGGCGCCAGAACGGCTTCACCCTCGTCGAGCTGATGGTCGTGATCGTCATCATCGGCCTGCTGACGACGATCGTCGTCATCAACGTGCTGCCCAGCCAGGAGAAGGCGCGCGTCGAAAAGGCCAAGGCCGACATCGCGCTGATCGAGCAGGGGCTGGAGATGTACCGGCTCGACAATCTCAACTATCCCGCCACCGGCGACGGGCTGCAGGCGCTCGTCTCGCCGCCCGGCTCGGCCGCGCAGACCGGCCGCTACCGCGCCGGCGGCTACCTGAAGAAGCTGCCCGCCGATCCGTGGGGCAACCCCTATCAATATGCCAATCCCGGCCAGCACGGCACGTTCGACGTCTACAGCTTCGGCGCCGACGGCCGTCCGGGGGGCGAGGGCGACAATGCGGACCTGGGCAACTGGAAGTAGCGCCGAACGCGGCTTCACGCTGGTCGAACTGATGGTCGTGATGGCGATCATCGGTTTGGCGAGCGCCGCCGTCGTGCTCGCCATGCCCGATCCGCGCGGCGACCTGCGCGCCGACGCCGAACGCTTCGCCGCCCGCGCCCATGCCGCACAGGACGCCGCGGTGATCGAGGCGCGCGACATGGCGCTCTGGGTGCGCGCCGGCGGCTACGGCTTCGAGCGCTACGAGCGCGGGCACTGGCGCAAGCTGGACGACAAGCCGTTCGGCCCGCAGATATGGAGCGGCGGCACGCAGGCGCTGGTGGGCGAGGCGGGCGCGGCGCGGGTGGTGTTCGACACCACCGGCGCGGGCGCGCCGCTGGACGTGACGCTGGTGCGCGACGCGCAGAAGGTGCGCATCCACCTCGATGCCGACGGGACGATCCGTGTCGTATCCTGATCGCCCCGCCGAGCACGGCTTCACGCTGATCGAGCTGATGGTCGCGCTCGCCGTGTTCAGCCTCGCCGCGCTGGCCTTGCTGCGGCTGGAGGGCGCGACGCTGTCGAGCACGGCGCGGCTGCAGGACCGGCTGATCGGCCAGATCGTCGCGCGCAACGTCGCGGTCGAGGCGCTGACCGATCCCGATCCCCCGGCGATGGGCACGGCCACGGGCGCGGAGTCCAACGGCGGCCGGACCTGGGCCTGGACCCGCCGCGCCAGCACCGCGCCGGGGCCGCGGCTGCAGCGCATCGATATCGCGGTGGCGGACGACAAGGGCGTGTCGGCGGGCACGCTGACCGTGTTCCGGCCGCTGACGTGACACCGCGTCCCCTCACCCGTCATCCCAGCGAAAGCTGGGATCTCTCGTTACGAGAACGCGACAGTCCTGCACGAGATCCCAGCTTTCGCTGGGATGACGTAAGCAGGGGGTATGACGTGGGTAGCAGCGAGGCCGGCTTCACTCTCGTCGAGCTGATGATCTCGCTCGCCATCTTCGGCATGCTCGCCGCCGCCGGCGTCGGGCTGCTGAGCTTCAGCGTCCGCGCCCAATCCGCCTCGGCCGAGCGGCTGGGGGAGGTGGCGGCGCTGGAGCGGGTGCGCGCGATCCTCACCGCCGATCTGGCGCAGGCGACGCCGCGCATCACGCGCGATGCCGACGGCAACCGCACCGTCGCCTTCGTCGGCGGCAGCGGCATGCCCGGCGAGGTCGCGCTGGGCTTCGTCCGCCGCGGGTGGAGCAACGCGGAGGACCTGCCCCGTGCCTCGCTGCAGAAGGTGGAATACCGCCTTGTGGGCGACCGCCTCGAACGTCGCGCCTACCCCATGCTGGACGGCGCCGCGATCGGCCCGCCGGCGGTGATCATCGCCGGCGTGCGCTCGCTCAAGCTGCGCTACCGCGTCAGCGGCGACTGGTTCGACCGCTGGGACACCACCCGCCCCGGCGCGCTGCCGCGCGCGGTGGAGGCGGTGATCGAGGTGCCGCGCTTCGGCCAGGTGCGGCAATTGTTCCTCACCGGCACGGGCGCCTGATCATGCGCATCCCGCCGCAGGAAGAGGGCGCCGCGCTGCTGACCGTGCTGCTGCTCGTCGCGGTGATCGCGGCCCTGTCGGCGGTCGCGCTGGAGCGGATGCGGCTGGCGACGCATCTGGCGATCAACGCGGTCGCGCTGGACCAGGCGCGCGCGTTCGCGATCGGCGGCGAATCGGTCGTCGTCTCGCGCATCGGCGACTTCCTGAGCGTGAACCAGCGCAAGACGACGCTGGCGGGCAATTGGAACGGCCGCGCCTTCCGCATGCCGATCCCCGGCGGCCTCGCCACCGCCACCATCCGCGATGGCGGCAACTGCTTCAACCTCAACAGCGTGGCGCAGGGGCTGCTCGTCAACCAGCTGACGACCCGGCCCGGCGGCGTCGCCGAGTTCGTCTCGCTGATGGAGGCGCTGGGGATCGACCAGAACGCGGCCGCGCGCGTCGCCGCCGCCACCGCCGACTGGATCGACGGCGACAGCGTGCCCAATCCCGGCGGCGCGGAGGACCGCGATTATGCGCAGGCGGCGCGGCCCTACCGCACCGCCAACACGCTGATCGCCGAGGCGAGCGAGTTGCGCGCGGTGGCCGGCGTCACGCCGCAGATCTACGCCACCGTCCGCCCGTGGGTGTGCGCGCTGCCCGGCACCGATCTGTCGCCGATCAACGTGAACACGCTGCTGCCGGGGCAGGCGCCGCTGCTGGCGATGCTGCTGCCGGGGCAGATCACGCCCGAGCGCGCCCGCGCCGCGATTACGCAACGGCCGGAAGGGGGATGGGACAGCCCGTCGCAATTCTGGAACTCGCCCGGCATGGCCGGCACCTCGCCCCCCGGCGACGCGAACGAACAGGTGCAGGTGCGCACGCGCTGGTTCGCGCTCGACCTTGACGTGGAGCTGGCCGGCGCACAGGTCATCGAAACGGCGCTGATCGACGGCGGGCTCACCCCGCCGCGCGTCATGGTGCGGCGGTGGGGGATCGACGAATGAGCGGCGGGCGCTACCTGCTGCTGTTCCTGGACGAGCGCGACCAGCCCGGCTGGCTGCGTCTCGACGGCGGCGCCGTCGCGGGCCGCGGGCGCGGCGCCGATATGCCGCCGCCCCCGCCGGACGAGGGGCAGGGCGAGCAGGTCGTGGCGGTCGTGCCCGCTACCGACGTGACGCTGCACTGGGTCGACCTGCCCGCGTTGGCCCCGGCGCTGGCATCGACCGCCAG
>CAXUMU010000154.1:0-7425 GCA_964252145.1 uncultured Sphingomonadaceae bacterium | reverse complement strand
CGAGCGGGGCGGGCGCGGGCGGCGGGGGCGGGGCGTTGCCGCCGGCCGAACGCCACACGGCCAGCCCCACCGCGACGAGCGCGACCAGCGCCGCCAGGATCAGCGCGATCCGGCCGAAACCGGGCGCACCGGCACGTGCGTTCGTATCGGTCATGCGCGCATCAGCCCCCGTCTTGCCCAACAAATCGTCCACATGCAGTCTAGCGGTGGCCGAACAAGATGGTAGAGTGCCGGCGGGGCTCGCACAAGAATAGGCCGATACGGCAAGACGACTGGATCGCAGACGCAACTTCGCGCGCTCGCGGATTGTGGGTTGGGGTAGGGGGATCGTGTGGCAGAAGCTTACCGGATAGCCGTCGTCGGTTCCGGACCCGCCGGGCTCAGCGCCGCGTCGCGCGCCGCGCAGCACGGCCTCTCGCACGTGCTGCTGGAAAAGACCGATCACCTTTCGGATACGATCTACAAGTATCAGAAGGGCAAGCACGTGATGGCGACGCCCAGCCAGCTGGTGCTGCGTTCCGACCTGGATTTCGACGCCGGCAAGCGCGAGAAGGTGCTGGGCACCTGGGACGAGCAGACCGCCGCCAACAAGGTCAACGTCCGCTACAAGTCGGAGGTGAAGGCGATCACCGGCGAATTGGGCGCGTTCACGCTCGCGCTGACCGACGGCACCAGCATCCAGGCCGAGACGATCATCCTGGCGATCGGCACGCAGGGCAATCCCAACCTCGTCCGCTGCCCGGTCAGCGAGGGCACCGTCGTGCAATATCAGCTCGACGATGCGGGCGCCTATATCGACGAGCACATCACCGTCATCGGCGGCGGCGATGCCGGAATCGAGAATGCGCTGGGGCTCGCCGCCGATCCGGAGCAGCGCAACACGGTGACGCTGGTCAACCGCGGCGCCGACTTCCCGACCGCGAAGGAGGCGAACGTCAAGGATCTGCTCGCCGCGGAGGCGGAAGGGCGGATCGCGATCCTGCGCGAGACCAACACGACGCATATCGGCGGCGGCCAGATCAGCTTCGATACGCGCGACGGCGAGCTGCGCATTCCGTGCAACCGGGTGATCGCGCGGATGGGATCGGCGCCGCCGCGCGCCTTCGTGGAAGGCTGCTGCGCCCGGTTCGAGGAGAAGGACGGCAAGCGCGCGATCGTTCCGGGCACCGGCATCCAGTTCACCAGCAACGATCGGCTGGCCTATCCCAAGCTGTCGCCGACGTTCGAATCGACCACGCCCGGCATCTATGTCGTCGGCGCGCTCGCCGGCTATCCGCTGATCAAGCATTGCATGAACCAGGGCTATGACGTCGTCGAACTGATCAACGGCAACACGTCGCTGAAGCCCGCCGACGAGCCCATCCTGGAGGCCAAGTTCAAGGACCTGCCGTTCGGCCGCTCGGTCGACGAATGGCTGGAGACGCTGCGCTCCACCGTATCGATCCTGAACGACCTGTCGCCGCTGCAGATGCGCGAGTTCATGCTCGATTCCGACGTGCGGCTGTACCGCGCGGGCGAGACCATCTTCGAGCGCAACGATCCCGGATCGTCGCTGTTCGGCATTTCGTCCGGCTCGGTGCTGGTCGAGGTGGGGGCGGGGCGGACGATCCCGATCCAGACCGGCTCGATCTTCGGCGAGGTCGGGCTGATCTCGGGCCGCCGCCGCGGCGCCACGATCCGCGCCGCCAACGATGCGATCCTGGTCGAGGTGTCGCGCACCGCCGCGCTGAAGCTGATGTCCGCTGTGCCGGCCGCCCGGCGCGCGGTGACGCGCATCTCGATCGAGCGGCAGCTGCTGCAGATCTTCGGCTCGGGGCTGACCAGCGCGGACGTGGCCGAAGTCACCGAAAGTGCCGAGGTCAGGACCGTCCGCGCGGGCGAGGCGATCCTGAAGGAGGGCGACGAGGGCTTCGACATCTACGTCATCCGCACGGGATCGATGGTGGTGGAGAAGGCGATCGGCGGCAAGCCGGTGTTCCTCTCCTACCTGCCGGCCGGCTCCTATGTCGGCGAGATGGCGCTGATCGACGGCGGCCGCCGCACCGCGACGGTGCGCGCCGCGATCAAGTCCGAGGTGATCAAGCTCGACGGCGAGGCGTTCCGCCGGCTGCTCGCGCGCAAGCCCGACCTGCTCGAGAAGGCCAAGCTCGACATGGCCGCGCGTCAGGATCTCAACGCCTTCGTCGAGGCGAAGAAGTCGAGTTTCTCGGGCGTGGTCGACATGTATTCGTCGATCGCCAACTTCCTGGTCGACAACGGCGTCGGCGAGGCGACCGACGTGCTGCTGATCGACGAGAATCTGTGCGTCGGCTGCGACAATTGCGAAAAGGCCTGCGCCGACAGCCACGAGGGCCTCTCCCGCCTGGATCGCGAGGCCGGGCGCACCTACGCGCACCTCCACGTGCCCACCTCGTGCCGCCACTGCGAGCACCCGCACTGCATGGCCGATTGCCCGCCCAACGCGATCCACCGCGGGCCGGACGGCGAGGTGTTCATCGACGACAGCTGCATCGGCTGCGGCAACTGCCAGCGCAACTGCCCCTACGGCGTGATCCGGATGGACAGCGTGCCGCCCAAGAAGCCGGGGCTGCTCAGCTGGCTGCTGTTCGGCGCCGGCCCCGGCCCGGGCGAGCCGAGCAAGGCCTGGTCGTACAAGCACGCCAAGGCGGGGGTGGAGAAGCCCAAGAAGGCGATCAAGTGCGACATGTGCTCCGGCATCGAGGGCGGCCCGGCCTGCGTGCGCGCCTGCCCCACCGGCGCCGCGATCCGCGTCGCGCCCGAGCAGTTGCTCTCGGTGTCGCGGCTCGAGAATACGGAGGCCTGAGGGTGGCGACGCGCGTCGGGGTGGCCGCCACCCGAACCGCCGAATCCTCGCATGAGGGCTTCCTGCGCTATGCGGGCTTCCGCTGGCTGAAGATCGCCATCGTCGTCGCGGTGCTGGCGCTGGCGGGCTATCTGCTCGCCGACGTCGGCCCGCGGCCGAACGGCGGCACCTGGTACGGCTATACGCTCGGCACGATCGGCGTGCTGCAGATCCTGTGGCTGACGATGCTGGGCGTGCGCAAGCGCAAGATGACGCGCGGGCGCTGGTCGTTGAAGGCGTGGACCTCGGCGCACGTCTATCTCGGCCTCTCGCTGATCGTGATCGGCACGCTCCACACCGGCTTCCAGTTCGGCTGGAACATCCACACGCTGGCCTATGTGCTGATGATGATCGTGATCGTCTCCGGCATCTTCGGCATCTCGGCCTATGCCTCGCTGCCGCGCGCGCTGAGCGACAATCGCGGCGAGACGACGCAGGCGCAGATGCTGGACAATCTCCGCCTGGTCGATCGGCAGCTGCACGATACCGCGCAGCCGCTGGAGCAGAACTATGCCCAGATCGTGCGGATGAGCCTGGACGACGATCCGTTCGGCGGCGGCGTGATCGCACGGCTGACGCGGCGCTACCCCCATTGCGGCACGCTGGCCGCGCAGAAGGCGATGCGGCGCTATACCGGCGCCAAGCCCGCGATCGGGCAGGATCCGCTCGAGAAGATCGATGCGCTGCTGGAACGCAAGATGGCGGCGCTCTCGCGCGTCCGCCGCCACCTCCAGATCCGCGCATTGCTCGAGGTCTGGCTGTACGTGCACGTCCCGCTCACCTTCGCGCTGATCGCGGCACTCGTCGCGCATATCGTCAGCGTCTTCTTCTACTGGTGAGGGGACGCCCGTGAGCTTCATCCTCCGCCTCGTCACGCGCAGCGCCGACGGCCGCGAGATCGTCCGCGCGCGCACGATCGCGCAGCGCGAGATCAGCGTGGGCCGCAGCCCGGATTGCGACATCCACCTGCCCGATCTGGCGGTGACGCTGCACCACGCGGTGATCCGCCAGATCGAACCGATCCGCGTCGAGATCGCCTCCACCGCGAACCTGCCGATCGACGTCGACGGCAAGCAGACCGAGCTGACCCAGATCGACGTGACCGGCGGCGCCGCGGTGCGCATCGGCAGCCACTCGCTGGCGATCTCGGCCGCCGAGAGCGCGGGCGACATCGCGATCACGGTGGAGCGGGTCGGCGCGCTGTCCGATGCGTCCGAGGCCAAGGACGAGCATCGGGCGTTCTCGCTGGCGGGCGTCGCCCCCAGCAAGCGACTGAGCGCGTGGGGTTTCGCGCTGCTCGTGCTGCTGGCCGCGCTCGCCTGGCCGATGTGGACCTTCTACGCGCACCGGCAGGCGAACATCGCGCAGGTCGAGGCCGCGACCACCCAGCCGGCGATGATCCGGAACGCCGGCTTCCACGCCGACGAAATGTGGTCCAGCGGCAAGCTGAGCCTCGCGCATGCCAATCTGGAGGGCAATTGCCAGGCGTGCCACGTCAAGCCGTTCGTCGCGGTGCGCGACGACGCCTGCGTCGCCTGCCACGCCAAGGTGCACGATCATGCCGATCCGCGCCGCCAGGCGGCCGCACGGGCCGAGCCGACGCCGGGGGCCAGGTTCCAGCTCGCCGTCGCGAAGGCGTTCAACAAGCCCGAGGGCGGCTGCGTCGACTGCCATACCGAGCATGAGGGCGCCGGCCGGATGCAGCCGACCGCGCAGCGCTTCTGCACCGATTGCCACGCCACGCTCGACCAGCGGCTGAAGGACACCAAGCTGCAGAATGCCGGCGACTTCGGCACCGATCACCCGCAGTTCCGCCCCGCGATCATGACCAACCCGACCGGGCCGATGCCGACGATCCAGCGCGTCTCGCTGGACGCCACGCCGATGGAGGATAGCGGGCTCAAATTCCCGCACCGGATGCACCTGTCCAAGACCAACGGCGTCGCGCGGATGGCGCAGACGCTGGCGGGCGACTATGATTTCGCCGGCGGCCTCAGCTGCAAGAACTGCCATACGCCCGATGCGAACGGCGTCCGCTTCCAGACGATCAGCATGGAGAAGAGCTGCGGCATGTGCCACAGCCTGGCCTTCGACAAGATCGACGGCACGGTGCGCACGCTGCGCCACGGCGATCCCAAGGCGGTCGCCGCCGACCTGCGCGCTTTCTATCGCTCCACCGTGCCCGATCGGCCGATCAACCTGGGCGGCATGGCCCGGCGCGTGCCCGGCGACTTCGCCGCCTACCGCGCCGCGGCCGACTATCGCACCGCCGCCGCGGCCCGGCCGGGCAATGCCGAAATGGCGATCCGCAAGGTCTTCTCGCCGGGCGGCGCGTGCTACGATTGCCACCTGGTGCTGCAGCCCGGCCAGACCGGCACCGGCACCTACGGCGTCGTGCCCGTGCGGCTGCAGCAGCGCTACCTGAAGAAGGGCTGGTTCGATCACGCCGCGCACGACACCGAGAAGTGCACGCGCTGCCACGCGGCGCAGACGTCGGACAAGTCGTCCGACCTGCTGCTGCCCAACATCGCCAGCTGCCGCGAATGCCACGGCGGCGAGAGCGCGCACAAGCAGGTGCCGTCCTCCTGCGCGATGTGCCACGACTATCACCTGAGCGCCGGCGCGCCGACGATGGGCAAGCAGCTCCGCCAGCATGGGCGGCGCGAGCGGCGGCCGCAGGAAGTCGCCTCGGCGTCGGGCGCAGCCGCCGGGCTGTGACCCGCATCACAGCCGGGAAACACTTTGCTGTCACTGTAGCGTAAATCCTTGCCCCGATGACCCGGCCGACGGGTTGCGGGGAAAAGAAAACGAGGGGTTCGCCACAGGTTCATGCTGGTCGCGCAGATCACCGACATCCATCTCGGCTTCGAGCCCGACAACGTCGCCGAGTTCAACCGCAAGCGGCTGGATCAGGTGCTGCGCTCGCTGTGCGATCTCGACATGCCGCCCGAGCTGCTATTCGCGACCGGCGACCTGGTGGACCGCGGCGATGTCGATTCGTACCGGCGGCTGCGCAGCGCGCTGGAGCGCTGCCCGTTTCCGGTGTGGCCGTGCATGGGCAACCATGACGAGCGCGCCAATTTCAGCGCGGTGTTTCCCGAAATTCCGGTAGTGGACGGCTTCATCCAATATGTCGTCGAGACCGGCCCGGTGCGGTTCGTCGTGCTCGATACGCTGGAGGAGGGGCGTCACGGCGGCGCCTTCTGCGCGGTGCGCGCGCGCTGGCTGCGCGAGACGCTGGCGGCGGCGCCGGACCGGCCGACGATGATCGTGCTGCACCATCCCCCGATCGAGACCGGGATCGAATGGATGACCACGCATCCCGACGAGCCGTGGGTCGAGCGGCTGTCGGCGGCGATGGCCGGCCACCCCCAGGTGATCGGGATGATCTGCGGCCACATCCACCGTACGATCGTGACCTCCTGGGGCGGGCGGATGCTGGCGGTGTGCCCATCCACCGCGCCGCAGGTGGCGCTGACGATGGCGCCGATCGATGCCGATTACCCCGATTTCCGCCCCCTGATCACCGCGGATGCGCCCGCCTACGCGCTGCACCGCTGGAACGGCCGCGAGATGGTCACCCACTTCGACACCGCCGAGCCCCACGTCGTGATCGTCCGCTACGACGACAATATGCGGGGCCTGATCCGCGGCATGCTGGAGGAGCGGCCGGGGGCGTGAACGGTCGAGCGGAGGAGCGTCGAGCGGTTGGGGAGCCTTCCGAGCGAAGCCGCTATTTGGCCTCGAAAACGGTCGCCTGGCGAAGGCTCAGGCGCCAGCGCCCGCCCTGGAGCCGCCACAGATCGGTGAACCGCCGGCGGACCGTTTTTCCCGCAAACATATTCCCCGCCGGCGGCTCGTAGGTTTCCTCGCCCATCAGGATGACCTCATCATCCCGCCTCGGGCCGGCGAACTCGATTGACCGGTGGAGATATTTGTAGGTCAGCACGCCCGATTGGTAACGGGCGGCCGCCACCGCTTTGGTCGTCACATTGTTGAACGGGCTGTTGACGATCGCGTCGTCGGCGAAGGCCCGAATGAAACTCTCCTTGTCGCCCGCCACGATTGCGCTATCGATCGCATCGACCTCCTTGAGCACGGCAGCGATGCGCGGATTCTTCGCAGCCTCCGACACCTGCGGGTTGGCGGCCGTCCAATCCGCCAACGCCGGGGCACCGACGAACGCCAAGAGCAGGATCAAACCCTTCATCGATCCGCCTCCACTTCCGACGACCAACGCTACCGCGTCGCTACCGCCGGCCCCCGCGCCGGTACCCAGTCGGCGAAGCTGTTCGCCGGCTTGTCGATCACGCGGTAGGGCACGCCGCGGCGCGACAGGAACAGCCGCTCCATCTCCGGCCTCGTGAACGGCCGTGCGCCGAGCCGGCCGAACACCGCGATCTGGCCGCCGGTCTCGTCCACCGCGCGGTCGCGGTCGAGGCCCTTGGATAGGGCCAGCGCAGGCGAGGGGGTGCGCGCCCAGGCGATCAGCTCGGGCATCGGCGCGGGCGAGAAGCCGTAGAAGTTGGGCTGGCTCGCCGGGCTGGTCAGCTGGATCACCT
>CAXUMU010000153.1:6395-7450 GCA_964252145.1 uncultured Sphingomonadaceae bacterium | reverse complement strand
GGCCCGTTCGGCGGGCGCCGGCCGCGATGCCGGCGGTGCGCCCGCCCCTGCCGCGGGCAGCTCGACCCCGGTCGGCGTGCTGCTGTGCGTACCTGAGGGCTGCGGCCCGATCGCGGCAGGCGCGCGGCGCCGGTCCGGCGTCGTTTCGGCGCGCGCGGCAGGAACGGCGCCTGCGCTGGTCTCGGCCGGCGGCGGCGCGGTATCGGAGGGCGGCGGCGGCAGCATCGGCCCCACCGGGCCGACCACCGCCTCGGTGGTGCGCGTCGCCTGCGTCACCGGCGCCGGATCGTCGGCCCAGTCCGACACCTTGTTCCGCACGCGGCGGTAGTTCAGCACCGGATCGTACAAGGTCGCGCCGTCCAGCGCGAGGTCGCGCGCCTCGGCCCGGCCGATCGCGGCCAGCAGGATAAAGCCGGCGACGTAGGAATCGTGCCGCGCGCTGACCAGCTGGACGCGGCTGGAGAGCAGTTCCTGCTCGGCGTTCAGCACGTCCAGCACGTTGCGCGTGCCCACGCTCTGCTCGGCGCGCACGCCCTCCAGCGCCAGCTCGTTGGCCGACACCGCGGTCTCGGACGAGCGGATCACCGCCTGCGTCGCGGCATAGCTGGAGAGCGCCGAGCGCGTCTGTGCGATCACGTTGCGCTCGACCTCCACGATCGCCTCCAGCTGCTGGCCCTGCACCGCCTGCGCGCGGCGCACCTGCGCCGCCGGCAGCCCGCCCTGATAGAGCGGCAGCGTCAGCTGCGCGCCCACCGCAGCGCTCGTTCCGTGCTGGGGAAAGCTGGCGGTGCCGAACGCGCTGCTGTCGAGCGAGTTGAGATAATTGAAATAGTTGCCGCTGGCGACGGCCGCGATCTGCGGCAGCCGCTGCGACTGCGCGACGCGCACGTCGAACGCGGCGGCGTCGCTCGCCTTCTTGGCCGCGATCCGGTCGGGGACCGTCGTTCCGACTCCTCAGGCCGCGATCGACATGTGCGGCTCGGCCGCCCGGACGTCGGCGTCCACGTGGTCGGCGAAGCGCTTGAAGTTCTCCTGGATCATGCCGAGCAGCCGCT
>CAXUMU010000153.1:0-6385 GCA_964252145.1 uncultured Sphingomonadaceae bacterium | reverse complement strand
GCGCGGGGTTGTTGTCGATCGCGATCTCCACCGCGGCGCCCGGCTCGGTCGGCAGCGTGGGCAGCGGCGGCGGCGGCTCCAGCGAGATCGGGATCTTGCCGACCACGCGCAGATAGGACTCGCGGCTGTTGACCAGCTGCGCCTGCGCGCTTTCCAGCTGGCTCTGCGCGATCGCGAGGCGCGCTTCGGACTGGGCCACGTCGGTGCGCGTCAGGTCGCCCACCTGGAAGCGGTCGCGCGTGGCCTGGACGTTGGTCTGCAGCACCTTCACGTTGTTGCCGTTGAGCTCGACGATCGCCTGGTCGCGGATCACGTCCATATAGGCGGTCACCACCGACACGAAGACCGAGCTCTCGTCGGAGCGGAGATCGGCGCGCCCGGCCTCAACGCGCGATTCGGCGGCGTGGATCGAATTGATCACGCGCCCGCCCTGGTAGATCGGCAGCGACGCGTTCAGCCCGCCGGTCACCTGGCGCAGCGGCGTTCCGGAAAAGGCCGATGCCGCGCGAACGACATTCTCGGTATAGGCGGCATTCGCATCCAGCGACGGCCGCGCGCCGGCCTTGGCGATGGCGACGCCCTCGTCGGTCGCGCGCTGCCCGGCGCGCGCGCCGGTGAGCGTGGGGTTGCTGTTGTAGGCGTTGATCAGCGCCTCGCGCAGCGTGTCCGCCTGCGCGGGCATCGCCGCGCACAACGCGATCCCCGCTACCCCGCAAAGTGCACCGAACCGTATCAACGATGATCCCCCGATCAGAACCGGAACGCCGGCGGCGGCGCGAAGCCCGGCAGCGGCGCCGCATCGGCATCGGCGAAGGCGGTCAGCCCGAATCCGGCGCCCGCCCGGCGGCCGACCGACAGCCGGCTGACGCCCGCCTCCAGCACCGCGGCGGCGAGCCGGCCGCCCTCGGCCAGCTGCGCCACGATCGCCTCGGGCACCGTCTCGACTGCACCGTCGATGAGGATCGCGTCGTAGGGCGCGCCTTCCGCCCAGCCTTCCGCCAGCGGCCCGCGTACGACGCGCACGCCGATCGGCGCCGCGGGGTTGAGCGCCGCGTCCTCCTCCAGCGCGACGACCGAGGCGACCAGCTTCGCCAGGATGGCCGCGGAATAGCCGGTCGCCGCCCCGATCACGAGCGCGCGGTCCGCCGGCCGCAGCTGCAGCTCGGTCAGCAGCTTGCCCAGCGCCATCGGCGGACTGAGCGCGCGGCCGCCGCCCAGCGGCACGGCGATGTCGGCATAGGCGATCGCCGCCCGGTCGGCGGGCACGAAGCGCTCGCGCGGCACCTCGGCCATCGCCGCGACGACGCGCGGATCGTTGACCGCGGTCGTGCGCAGCTGGCTCGCGACCATGGCGCGGCGCATCGTCTCGAAGCTCTGATCGGTCACGTCCGCCTCGTCGCACAGCTGTCTTATCCGCGCAACACACCGATGCACGTTCCGCGCTTGTATCGAAGGCACCCCGCATCGCCAAGCACGTTCCCCGCCGGGCGCACGGCTTGTTGATCGATGTTGACAGCGCTGTTGCCGATCCGCATTGCCCGCGCCACGCTTTCAGGCCCGATGGCGGAGTGGTGACGCAGAGGACTGCAAATCCTTGCACCCGGGTTCGATTCCCGGTCGGGCCTCCAGACTTCTACGCGATCGCATGGCGTCAGGGCATGATGTCGTCCACGTCGACGTTCAGCGCCGTCGCCAGCTTGCGCCAGACCGCCGGAGTTCCGCGCTTCACGCCGCGCTCGATCTCCGACAGGTAAGCCGGCTTGATGCCGGCGAACGATCCGAGCCGTTCCAACGTCATCCCGCGGTGCGCGCGCCACACCCGCACCGGACTCTCGCCGTCCAGGATCCGGTAGGCCACGTCGGCCGGCACATATTCCTCGCCCCCATCACGCCGTGCGGCGGCGGCTTCGGCGACATTCAGTTCGGCGCGATCCTCCGCCGCTTCCACCAACCGATCGAATTCGTCTGCCGGAAGCGTGGCCATCCGCACGCCGTCGACCATCGCGAACTGCACGTTCATACCCTGCCCGCCTTTCCTCAGTAGATCGAGCCGCGCGGCCCGATGTCGTCGATCATCATCCGGTCGCCTTCGATGCGGAAGATCACCCGCCAATTCTGCACTCTCAGCCGCAGCTCGGATCGACCGACCAGTTTCTTCACATTCGCCTCCGCTGCAGCCGGGTTCGCGGCAAACTCATCGATCTTCAGCCGGATCAACGCGGCCTTGTCGGACCTCCGGAGCGCCTTCAGCGCGGTCTTCGAAAAGCTGATCTCCACCCGCCAAAATTACGCTACCAGCATAAAATGACAAGGTCTTGGCCTCGCCGCCGAGCACTTGCGGGGCTAGCTTGCCGCGCTAAGCTGCGCCG
Organism: uncultured Sphingomonadaceae bacterium; assembly: GCA_964252145.1. Taxonomy (GTDB): domain Bacteria; phylum Pseudomonadota; class Alphaproteobacteria; order Sphingomonadales; family Sphingomonadaceae; genus JAQGLK01. Next base: position 4,016 of record CAXUMU010000153.1, on the reverse strand, counting down.
ATGGATACTCCGCCGCCACCCGCCTCGCCCGCCGCGCTCTGGACCGGGCGCGTGCTCAGCGGGCTGGTCGTCCTGTTCCTGCTGTTCGACGGTGTGGTCAAGCTGATCGGGCTGCCGATCGTCGGCGAGACGCTCGCGCCGCTCGGCTACGCGCCGACCCCGGCGCTGGTCCGGGGGATCGGGCTGATCACGGTCGTGCCGGTGCTGCTCTACGCCTGGCCCCGTACCGCGTTGCTGGGCGCGATCCTGCTGACCGGGCTGTTCGGCGGTGCGATGGCGACGCACCTGCGCGTGGGCAGCCCGGTGTTCACGCACCTCCTGTTCGGCCTGTACCTGGGGCTCATGATGTGGGGCGGGCTGTGGCTGCGCGATCCGCGGCTGCGCGCGCTCCTGCCGTTTCGCGCCAGCTGAGTTTCCGTCGAGGGTGGCAATCGCGCGATGGCGGGGCTAACGCGATGCTGCGTTGCAGCACCCGCGAACAGAACCGAAGAAGGCCGTGACGATGACCTCCACCAGCGCCCCGCGCGTCACTCCCGGCCCGCATGCCGGCGTGGGCTTCCGCGAATTCGTCGGGCTGGTCGCGGCGCTGATGGCGATCAATGCGCTCGGCATCGATTCGATGCTGCCGGCGCTGCCCGAGATCGGCCGCGCGCTGGGCATCGCCAGCGAGAATAAGCGCCAGTGGATCATCGCCGCCTACATGTTCGGCTTCGGCGGCGCGCAGCTGATCTACGGGCCGCTGGCCGACCGCTACGGCCGCAAGCCGGTGCTGCTGGTGAGCATGGCGCTGTTCGCGATGATGAGCATCGTCGCCGGCTTCTCCGACAGTTTTGCCACGATGATCGCCGCGCGCATTCTGCAGGGCTGCGCCGCCGCCTCGACGCGCGTGCTGGCGGTATCGATCGTGCGCGACTGCTATTCGGGGCGGCAGATGGCGCGCGTCATGTCGCTGTCGTTCATCGTGTTCCTGGCGGTGCCGATCATCGCCCCGAGTCTCGGCCAGCTGATCATGCTGTTCACGCCGTGGCAGGGCATCTTCGTGTTCCTGGCCATGTTCGGCGGATCGGTCGCGGTGTGGGCGGCCTTGCGCCTGCCCGAGACGCTGCATCCGGAGGATCGCCACCCGATCTCGATCAAGGCGCTCACCTCGGCGGTGAGGCTGGCCGTCACCAACCGCTATTCGCTGGGCTACACGCTCGCCTCGACCTGCCTGTTCGGCAGCCTGCTGGGCTTCATCAATTCGGTGCAGCAGATCTTCACCGACATCTTCCACGAGGCGAAGCTGTTTCCGATCATCTTCGCCTGCATCGCCAGCATGATGGGCGTCGCCTCGTTCACCAACTCGCGCATCGTCGAGCGGCTGGGCACGCGGCGGGTGTCGCACACCGCCCTGCTGGGGTTCATCACGATCGCCGGGCTGCACCTGGCGGTCGCGGCGAGCGGGCATGAGACGATCGTCTCGTTCGCGATCCTGCAGGCGATGATGATGGGCTGCTTCGGCCTGGCCGGATCCAACTTCGGATCGATGGCGATGGAGCCGCTGGGACATATCGCCGGCACCGGATCGTCGATCCAGGGGTTCATCTCGACGGTGGGCGGCGCATTGCTGGGCATCGTGATCGGCCAGTCGTTCAACGGCACCACCGTGCCGGTCACCGCCGGCTTCCTGCTGCTGGGGCTGTCGGCGCTGGTCATCGTGCTGGTGACTGAGCGGGGCAAGCTGTTCCGCGCGCATCACCAGCCGGCAGGCTGACGCCCCGAGTGCAATCGCGCTTCCCTGTGGGGCAACGGGCGTCATTGCCCCGTCACCGCCCCGCCCCCATCTAGCGGCGCGACCCAGCACCGGATGGAGCACGGCATGAACAGCTATCTGAAGCATTATATCGGCGGCCAGTGGGTGGAGAGCGAAGGCGGCAAGCGCCACGCGGTGATCAACCCCGCCACCGAGCAGCCGGCTTCGGAAGTGATCCTGGGCACCGCCGCCGATGTCGACAAGGCGGTCGTCGCCGCGCGCAAGGCGTTCGACACCTTCTCGCAGACGAGCAAGGACGAGCGCGTCGCGCTGCTGGAGCGGATCATCGAAGCATATAAGGCGCGGATGGGCGACATCGCCAAGGCGATCTCCGAGGAGATGGGCTGCCCGATCTCCACCGCCAGCACCGCGCAGTCGGGCGCCGGCATGGGCCATCTCGCCACGACGCTCGCCGTGCTGAAGGATTTCGAGTTCGAGGAATCGACCGGCAAGAACGTCGTCTACCGCGAGCCGATCGGCGTCGTCGCCTTGATCACGCCGTGGAACTGGCCGATGAACCAGACCGTCGCAAAGGTAGCGCCCGCGATCGCCGCCGGCAACACCGTGATCCTGAAGCCCTCCGAACAGACCCCCGGCTCGGGCGCGATCTTCGCCGAGGTGATGGAAGCGGCCGGCGTCCCCGCGGGCGTGTTCAACCTCGTCCAGGGCGACGGCCCGGGCGTGGGCGAGGCGCTGTCGAAGCATCCCGATATCGACATGATCAGCTTCACCGGCTCCACCCGTGCGGGCATCATGGTCGCCAAGAACGCCGCCGACACGGTCAAGCGCGTCAGCCAGGAACTGGGCGGCAAGTCGCCCTTCCTCGTCCTGCCGGGCACGCCGCTCGACATGGCGCTGCCGGCGGGCGCGGGCGGCATGCTGCTGAACTCGGGGCAGAGCTGCGTCGCGCCTACTCGCTTCCTGGTCCACAGCTCGCAATATGACGAGGCGATCGAGAAGCTCGTCGGCATCTTCGAGGCCAAGGGCGTGGACGATCCCGCCAAGGAAGGTCCGCATATCGGCCCGGTCGTCAACAAGGCGCAGTATGACAAGATCCAGGGCCTGATCCAGCAGGGCATCGACGAGGGCGCCAAGGTCGCCGTCGGCGGCACCGGCCGGGCGGGAGACCGCGATACCGGCTATTATGTGAAGCCCACCGTCCTCTCGAACGTGACCAACGACATGACCGTCGCGCGCGAGGAGATCTTCGGGCCGGTGCTCGTGGTGATCCCGTACGACTCGGTGGACGAAGCGGTCGGGATCGCCAACGACACGCCCTATGGCCTGGGCGCCTACATCGTCGGCGATCCGGCGGAGGCCAAGAAGCTGGTGCGCAGGATGCGCGCCGGCAGCGTGTTCGTGAACTCGGGCGGACTCGACATGAACTCGCCGTTCGGCGGCTACAAGCAATCGGGCAACGGCCGCGAGTTCGGCAAGTTCGGGCTGGAGGAGTTCCTGGAGATCAAGTCGGTCATCGGCGACCTGCCGGCCGATGCGGAGCCCGCGGTAACCGCCGCCTGAGCGTCGCTACGACGAAGCGCCCGGTTCGCGCGACGCGGACCGTGCGTTTCTTGTGCGGTGCACAAAAAACTCAGGCGCCGTTCATCCAAAGCTGCTATCCCGTCCGACGGGCGTGTATTGCCCGGAGAGCGGAGCCCAAAGATGTCCTCGATCCGTTGCCTGCTCAACCATCATGCGGTGGCGCGCCTCAGCGTCCATTTCGACGGCACCAGCCACCGCGGCACCTGCAAGCGCTGCGGCGTGCCGATGCTGTTCGAGCGCGGGCCCGGCTGGCGCGTCGCGACCGCGACCGATCACACCGCCGCTGCGTGACCGCGGCCGGATCCGAATCAGTTCGCGACCTTGCGCCAGGAACCTGCTAGGCCGTCTCCAGCCTATTCCGGCCGCGCGCGCCGCCGCGCAGGAGACCAAGCCATGTCACGAGCCCTCAACGTCGACGCCACGCTGGCGGAAGTGACCGCACGCTGCGCCAAGCTGAACGCGCCGATCTCCGCGATCGAGGCGCTGCGCTCGGGCGGCACGCGCGTGGTGCTCAAGACCGCGGTGGACGCGGTCGCCGTCGCCAAGGCGTACGGCACCAAGGTGATGGCCGGCACGGTGACGCGCCAGCCGATGCGCCTGCGCACCGCCCCCGTGCCCACCCAGGCCGCCGCCGCCACTCGCCCGCAATGGACGCGCGACTGACGTAGCAAGTGCGGGACGA
>CAXUMU010000152.1:0-7451 GCA_964252145.1 uncultured Sphingomonadaceae bacterium | reverse complement strand
AGGGCCGCAGCGTCGTGTGGAGCTGCGACCCGATGCACGGCAACACCGTCAAGGCCGCCTCGGGCTACAAGACCCGCCCGTTCGACCGCATCCTCGCCGAAGTCCGCGCCTTCTTCGCCGTCCACCGCGCCGAAGGCACCCACGCCGGCGGCATCCACGCCGAGATGACGGGCCAGAACGTGACCGAATGCACCGGCGGCGCGGTGGCGATTACGGATGATGCGCTGGCGGATCGTTATCACACGCACTGCGACCCGCGGCTGAATGCAAGCCAGAGCCTGGAACTGGCGTTCCTGCTGGCGGAGGAGCTGAAGCTGGAGATGCAGGAGCGGGAGCGACGCGCTGCCTGACCCCTCTCCCTTCACGGGAGAGGGCGACTCGCCGCCAGGCGAGCGGGGAGAGGGTGCCAAACCAATGAAAACCACCCGCTACTTCGAGGAGCAAGTCCTCCGAAAGCGCTCCTACATCGACCGCGCCTGGTGCAAAGCCATCATCGCCGCCCCGCTCCGCCGCGAGGATCAAGCCGACGGCCGAATCCGCTTCTGGGGCTACGTCACTTTACCGGGCGAAACCGCCCCGCGTGTGCTAAGAGTGGTCACGCTCGATGACGGCGAAACCGTCCACAACGCGTTCCTCGACAGGAACTACCGACCGGAGGCGTCATGAAGCTGCATTATTATCCCGAGACCGACAGCCTCTACATCGAGCTAAAGTCGGGTGCCGGCAGCGAAACCCGCGAAGTCGGCGACGGCGTCAACGCGGACTTCGATGCAGCGGGCGATGTGGTCGGGTTCGACATCGATCAGGCATCGCAAAAACTCGACCTGTCGACGCTGGAGACGGTCTCACTGCCATTGAAGGCTGCCTGAGCCGACAGGCTCAAGCTTCATCCTTACGCCGATCTCGACTATCTTGACCGGCGCATAATGGAGGAACGCTCAGGTGACTTCGGACTCGACGACCTCCGGGACGAGCGAACTTGCCGCTCTCGTTTCACGCTTTCGATAAAAACGCTTTCCTACAGCCCCGGCCCATGCCACGTTCCCTTTATGTCCGCACCCGCGCATGACGACCTCCTCCTCGCCCCCGTCCCCGAGCGGCGCCTCACCGCCAACGGGGTGATCGGCGGAGGGGCGCGCGCCCTGGAGGTCGTCGCATCGACATGGAGAGGCTCGATGCGCCTCGGGGCGATTGCGATGAAGGCTGTTCCGTTGTTGCTGATGCTCGCCGCCGCGCCGGCGGCTGCACAGATCAACGCCGGCAACCTCGCGGCGAGCGAGGCCAGGCCGTTCCGCGTCGCCCGGGTCGCGCGCTTCGACACGCCGTGGCGCCTCGCCTTCCTGCCCGACGGCCGGATGCTGGTCACCGAGAAGCCGGGCAAGCTGTGGCTGGTGACTCAGCAGGGCGCGAGGACCGAGGTCGGCGGCGTGCCAGCGGTCGCCTACAAGGGCCAGGGCGGCCTGCTCGGCGTGTTCGCCGCGCCGAGCCATGCACGGGACAGGGGTGTCTACCTGACCTACGCCGAGCCGGGCGACGGCGGATCGAGCCTGGCGCTCGCTCATGCGACGCTGGCGGTCGCGCCCGGCGGCGCCCGGCTGACCGACCTTCGCGTGATCTGGCGCAACATGCCCAGGGGCAACGGCGGCCAGTTCGGCGCGCAGGTCGCCTTCTCGCCGGACGGCAGGTACCTGTTCCTGACCGTCGGCGAGCGGCAGCGGATGACCCCCGCGCAGGATCCGGACCAGCCGCTCGGCAAGATCCTGCGGCTGACGCTCGACGGCAGGCCGGCGCCGGGGAATCCGATGGCGGCCAGGCGCGGCGCGCAGATTGTGACGCTGATCGATCCGCCCAAGGACACCGAGGCGGCGAAGACCGCGCCGGTCGTGTCGCGCTACACCTTCCCGGGGCCGAACCTCGCGCCGGCCGAGACCTGGAGCTCGGGCCACCGCACGCCCTACGGCCTCGCCTTCGCGCCCGACGGCCGCCTGTGGGAGATCGAGCACGGTCCGAAGGGCGGCGACGAGCTCAACCTGATCGAGCCGGGCCGCAACTACGGCTGGCCGCTCGTGTCCTACGCGGTCAACTACGACGGCGTGCCGATCCCCAGCCCCGATACGCGGCCCGATCTGGCAAAGCCGGTGATCTACTGGACGCCGGTGATCGCGCCGGGCAACCTGATGTTCTACAGCGGCGGGCTGTTCCCGCAGTGGCGGGGCTCAGCCTTCACCGGTGGCCTCGGCAGCGAGACGCTCAACCGCATCGCCTTCGACGGCAAGGGCGGCGCCAGGCCGGCCGAGCGCTGGAACCTCGGCTTCCGCGTCCGCGACGTCGAGCAGGGCCCCGACGGCGCCTTGTGGCTGCTAGAGGACGCCAATCCCGGTGGCCTCTACCGGCTCTTGCCCAAATAGGCCCGCCGCAGTCAGGTCATGTCGTCTAGTCGCCCTTGTCGCCCTGATTGCGCGGCTTGGCCTTCTTGGCATGCTGGCGCGCATCGGCGCTCAGCGAGCGCGACACGTCGTCCGACTCCTTGATCCGTCCGGCGTCATCGCGGCGCACGTAGCGCTTGTCGCCCTTGTGCGGCTCGATCAGTTCGCGTTCGCTGCTCATCGCGGCTTCCCTTCGTCCCGGGTGGCACTCCCCCCCGCATAACGGCGGCGCCCCGTCGCCGTTCCGCGCCGGCTTGACAGGCCGCCGCCCCGTCAATACCTCCCGCCCCTCGCCACCGCGCACGGCCCCTTCGTCTAGCGGTCCAGGACGTCGCCCTCTCACGGCGAAAACACGGGTTCGAGTCCCGTAGGGGTCACCAGTCAAGCGGTTTATCGCGCTGATAACGCGCAAGAAATTTTCAATCTTACGTCTTTGGAGCTACAATCGCTCCCGTATTTTGAATGAGACAGGCCGAGATGCATTGGAGCTCCCAGGACAGATAGGCTCTCGGTGTCGGCAAGACCTTAAGCGCCGGCGACTCGCCATGAGTCGCGACGACTCTTACATCGGACGAACGCCTGATTGCCTTTTCTGGAGGTTGAATCATCCCCACGATGGCGCCGGTCTTTACCTTTGCAAACTGCACGGTTGGCTTGGATAGAACAGATCGTTAAAACTGATTGCCTTGAGCGGTTGTCGCCTACAAAATGGTCAGGTTTTATTTCTCCCTTTAACGATATAGCCACCTTGCATCACTAGCCACAGTCCGGCGCCTTGCGGACGGGCGAGCAACCTGATTTCGTTAAGGGGATCACCGTCGACGACGACTAAGTCAGCTGTCGCTCCGGGCTGAATCCGACCGAGTCTGCCAGTCTCGCGGAGAAGGTCAGCGTTGATGCTGCACACCGAGCGCAGGATGTCGATTGGCTGCAGCACCTTGGCGCGATGCGTGAACTCGGTGCCCTGGAGCATGTAGGTGTCGCCGACCAGGTCGGTGCCGAACCCCATCTTCACGTCAGCGTCGCGCATCACTGCCAGCCCTTCCAAGGCTCGATCGGCGACCTGGGCGAGCTTGGCCCGGCTGGCAGCCGAAAGGCCAGACGCTTCGCCGCGGTCGTGCAAGGCGAAGATGATCGCCATCGTCGGCACGACGAACGCGCCCGCCTCCGCGACCGCCTGCGCGTTCGGCCCGTCGATCAGCGTGCCGTGCTCGATCGTACGGACGCCCAACCGCGCCAGCCGACCGATCCCGTCGGCCGGATGGCAATGTGCGGCGACATAGGCGCCCCAGCGCGCCGTCTCCTCGACCGCCGCCGCGATCTCGGCATCGCTGTACTGGGTGCGATCGAGCGGATCGCCGGGCGAGACGACGCCGCCCGATGCCATGATCTTGATGTGGGAGGCGCCGCGCCGCAGTTCCTCGCGCACCGCGTGGCGTACCTCATCTACCCCGTCGACAACGCGCGCGATCTGGTCGCCGTGAGCAGCACAGGCGCAGCAGTGAAACTCGGCATGGGGGCTGCGCGGATCGCCCGCACCACCGCTCTGGCTGAGCGCGCGCCCGCCGTATAATAGGCGCGGCCCCGGCAACAGGCCGTCCTTGAGCGCGTATGAGAGCCCTATGTCGGCGCCGCCGACGTCGCGCACTGTCGTGAAGCCGCAATCGAGCATGTGGGCAAGGAACCGTGCCGCATGATGGGCATGATAGCTCGGCGGACGATCGATCGTCCCGAACCCGGAGAAGGTGGCGTGGACATGGGCGTCGATCATGCCGGGCATCAGCACGCGGCCGCCGCAATCGATGCGCTCAGCCGCCGCCGGCGCCGCCCCGGCACTGACCTCGCGAATCGTGCCGTCCTCGACGACCACGCGCTGCCCCTCGATTAGCTCGGCCGACCAGCCGTCGAAGATGCGCGCGTTGTCGAGGACGATCACGGTCAGTCGACCCGGTCCAGGACACGGCGCACCTTCTCGAACGTCATCGCCAGGTCATCGGGCCGGGAGGCGAGGAAGGGCGAGAATTGCAGCGTGTCGCCGCCGTTGCGCACGACCAGGTCCTCGTTCCAGAAGCAAGCCTTGTGCATGTCGAGCCCGCGCGCGCCGGGTGCGCTGGCGCGCGGCGCAAGCTCGATCGCACCCATTAGACCGAAATTGCGCACGTCGACCACTTTGGGATGGCCTGCGAAGCCGTGCAGCAGCTCCTCGAACAGCGGCTCGATCGCGCAGGCTGATGCGAAGCTGCCATCTTCCTCATAGGCGTCGAGCGCGGCAAGGCCAGCCGCGGCGGCGACCGGGTGGCCCGAGTAGGTATAGCCATGGAACAACTCGGGCACCTGCTCGGGGCCCTGCATCAGTCCTTCATACAATTCGTCTTGGACGAGCACCGCGCCCATCGGGATCGCGCCATTCGTCAGCCCCTTGGCGCAGGTGATGATGTCCGGCGTCACGCCGAAGCGGTCGGCGGCGAAAGCGGCGCCTAGGCGGCCGAAGCCGGTAATCACTTCGTCAAAGATCAGCAGGATGCCAAAGCGCGTGCACAGTTCGCGCAACCGCTCGAGATAGCCGACCGGGGGCGGCAGAATGCCGGTCGATCCCGCGACCGGCTCGACGATGACCGCCGCGATCGTCGACGGATCGTGCAGCGCCGCCAGTCGCTCCAGATCGTCGGCGAGGTGCGCGCCCCAGCCGGGCTGGCCGCGCGTAAAGGCAGTGTGCTTCAGGTCCGTGGTGTGCGGCAGGTGATCGACACCGGGAATCATGTTCGCCGCGAAGACCTTGCGATTCGCGGGGATGCCGCCGACCGAGATGCCGCCGAATCCGACGCCGTGATAGCCGCGCTCGCGCCCGATTAGGCGCGTCCGCCCGGCATCGCCGCGCGCGCGGTGCCAGGCGATCGCCATCTTGAGCGCGGTGTCGGCCGCTTCCGATCCCGAGTTGGTGAAGAAGGCACGCGTGAACGCCTGCGGCGCCATCGCCGTCAGCCGATCGGCGAGCGCGAAGGCACGGTCGTTGCCCATCTGGAAGGTCATAGCGACATCGAGCGTCGCCATCTGGCGGGTCACCGCCTCGGTGATCTTGGGATGGCAATGGCCGAGGCCGCTCGTCCACAGGCCCGAAAAGCTGTCGTAGACGCGGCGCCCGTCGTCGGTGCGGTACCAATGCCCCTCGGCGCCGACGATCACGCGCGGTCGGCGCTTGAAGTCGCGGTTGGCGGTGAACGGCATCCAGTGCGCGGCGATACCGGCGCCGTTGGAGGCGGAGAGGTCGGGCGTCATGGCAGCCACCGTCTCAGTGTCCCGCGCCGCTGGGGAAGGCGAACTGCGCCGCTTCGCGCACCCCGCCCGCGAACCATCGCTGCGTGATCGTCTTGCGCCGCGTGTAGAAGCGCACCGCGTCGGGGCCGTAGGCATGGAGATCGCCGAACAGCGACCGTTTCCACCCTCCGAAGCTGTGAATGGCGGTCGGCACCGGGAGCGGCACGTTGACGCCCGCCATGCCGACCTTGACCAGGTCGGTGAAATAGCGTGCCGCCTCGCCGTCGCGGGTGAAGATACACGCACCGTTGCCATATTCGTGCGCGTCGATCAGCCCCATCGCCTCGTCGAGCGACCCCGCCCGGACGACGCACAGCACGGGGCCGAAGATCTCCTCGCGGTAGATGCGCATCGCCGGCGTCACGCGGTCGAACAGGCTCGCGCCAAGGAAGTTGCCGGGCCCGTCGGCAAGTCCACGGCCGTCGACAATCAGCTCCGCCCCTTCGGCGACGCCTAGATCGACATAGCCGCGAACTGCGTCGCGATGCGCCGCAGTGATGAGCGGGCCCATGTCGCTGGTGGCGTCGCTGCCGGGTCCGACCCGCAAAGTCGCAATGCGCTCCGTCAGGCGCGCGACCACCTCGTCGGCGACCGGATCACCGACGCAGACCACGACCGAGATCGCCATGCAGCGCTCACCGCACGAGCCGAAGGCGGCGCCCATCAGGGCGCTGACGGTGTTGTCGATGTCGGCATCGGGCATAACGACCGCGTGGTTCTTGGCGCCGCCGAGCGCCTGAACGCGCTTTCCACGCGCGGTCCCTTGCGCGTAGATGCGTTCGGCGACCGGCGTCGACCCGACGAAGCTGACCGCCTGCACGGTCGGCGAATGGAGGATGGCGTCGACCGCCGTCTTGTCACCGTTGACGACGTTCAGCACGCCCCTGGGCAGTCCGGCTTCGCCGAACAGCTCGGCGAGCAGCAGGGCCGCGCTGGGGTTCTTCTCGGAGGGCTTCAGCACGAAGCTGTTCCCACAGGCGATCGCCAGTGGGAACATCCAAAGCGGGACCATCGCCGGAAAGTTGAACGGCGTGATCCCGGCGACGACGCCGAGCGGCTGGAACTCGGACCAGCTGTCGATCGCCGGGCCGACATTCTTCGCGTGCTCGCCCTTCAGCAGCTCGGCGATGCCGCAGGCATGGTCGACGATCTCGATCCCGCGCGCCACCTCGCCCATGGCGTCGTCGGGCACCTTGCCGTGCTCCTCGGTCAGGAGCGCGGCGATACGCCGCGCGTTCCGGTCGAGCAGCTGCTTGTATCGGAAGAGGATCGCCGCGCGCTTGAGCGGCGGCACCTGTCGCCATGCCGGAAACGCCGCGGCCGCGGCCGCGATCGCGTCGTCGACCGTCGCTGCGTCGGCCAACGCGATCGTTCGCAACGCATCTCCCGTGGCAGGATTGACGATCGTCAGGCGCTCGCTCGAGCCGGGTATCGCCTCACCGTCGATAAAGTGCCCAACGTGGTTCACCGCTTCCTCCTGCTCTGAGGCGCAGCGTAAATGGACACTCAGGTGTTGAGCAATCGGTTATGTCTAATAAGCTAAGTTGTTGACTCTGAACGCGATGAGGATATGCTGTCAGTATATACTCAACGACGGATGCTGGATGAACGACGACTTCGATATTGGAGCGCGGTTGCGGACGGTGCGGGAAGCCTCCGGCATCTCGCAGCGTGAGCTGATGCGCCGGACAGGCGTTTCGAACGCGACCG
>CAXUMU010000151.1:0-7498 GCA_964252145.1 uncultured Sphingomonadaceae bacterium | reverse complement strand
GCGCGACCGCGGTGATCCAGCCCGGCGGCTCGATCCGCGACGACGACGTGATCGCGGCGGCGGACGAAGCGGGGCTGGCGATGCTGTTCACGGGGCTACGCCACTTCCGGCATTGACGCCGGGATGCCATGAGCTCGAATTATCCCGCCCGTTCGTGTCGAGCGCAGTCGAGACATGTTCGAGCCGGGCGTAGGTGTCTCGACTTCGCTCGATACGAACGGGGTCGGGTCAAGCTGAAATCATCCGACTCCAGTCTCCTCGATCCGTTCGGGTCGAGGGGCGCTCGACGCTGCTCGACACGAACGGGAACATGCGACCTATCGCCTGTACAACCCGTCCAGCCTCGCGCCGTACGCCTCGCGCACCACGTGCCGGCGCACCTTCATCGACGGCGTCAGCTGCCGGTTCTCGATCGTGAACGGGCCGTCCGCGATCAGGAAGCGGCGAACCTTCTCGATCACCGACAGGCTGGCGTTCACCCGGTCCACCGCCGCGCCCAGCGCCTTGTGGAACGTGGGATCGTCGCGCAGCGCGGTGAGGTCGGGCGATACGCCCGCGGCCGCCGCCCAGTCGCGCAACCACTCGGGATCAGGCACGATCAGCGCGACCACATAGGGCCGCCGGTCGCCGAACACCGTCGCCTGGGCGATCTCGGGCTCCAGCGTCAGCATGCCTTCCACCCGCTGCGGCGCGACGTTGTCGCCCTTGTCGTTGACGATCAGGTCCTTTTTGCGGTCGGTGATCTTCAGCCGACCGGCCTCGTCGAGATGGCCGATGTCGCCGGTGTGCAGCCAGCCGTCCTGCAGCGCACGCGCGCTTTCCGCGTCGTTGCGCCAGTAGCCGTGCATCACCAACTCGCCGCGCACCAGGATCTCGCCGTCCTCGGCGATGCGGATCTCCACCTGGTCGAGCGGGGGCCCCACCGTGTCCATGCGGATGCCGGCGCTGGGGCGGTTGCACGAGATCACCGGCCCCGCCTCGGTCTGGCCATAGCCCTGGAGGATGGTGACGCCCAGCGAATGGAAGAACAGCCCGACCTCGGGATTGAGCGGCGCGCCGCCCGACACCATCGCCTTCAGCCGCCCGCCGAACCTGGCCGAGACCTTGGGCTTCAGCGTGCGCGCGATCAGCAGCTTCATCGGCAGGTCGCGCAGGCGCGGCGTGCCGGCGTAGCGCGCGGCGCCGATCGCGAGCGCGCGGCCCAGCAGGTAGCGCGACAGCCGGCCCTGCTTGTCGATCCCCTTCAGCAGCCGCGCGCGCAGCACCTCGAACAGGCGGGGCACCACCACCATGATCGTCGGGCGCACCTCCTCGATATTGGCGGCGAGCTTCTCCAGCCCCTCGGCATAATAGATCTGTCCGCCCAGCCCGATCGGCAGATACTGCCCGCCGCTATGCTCATAGGCGTGGCTGGCGGGGAGAAAGCTCAAAAACACCTCGTCACCCCAGCCGAAATCCTCGGCGATCACGGCCGACGCGCCCGCCACATTGTGCAGGATCGCGCCGTGATGCTGGCGCACGCCGCGCGGGGCACCGCCGGTGCCGCTGGTGTAGATCAGGCAGGCGAGGTCGCCGCGCTGGAAATCGGCCGCCTCGGCGCAGGCGGCGATGTCGGCGGGGTGCGCGGCGATCAGGCTAGCCCAGAGGTGGCATTCCACCGCGCCGGGCTGGCCGCGGATCGGCTCGATCCCGATCACGCGGGTGCAGTCCGATCGCGCCAGCGCCGGCAGCAGCGCGCGCGCGAGCTTCTGGGTGGAGACGAGCGCCGCGGCGGCACCGCTGTTCTCGACGATGTGGCCGTGATCGCGTTCGGTGTTGGTGATGTAGGTCGGCACCGTCACGCAGCCGGCGGCCATGATCGCGAGATCGGCGATCAGCCATTCGGGCCGGTTCTCCGATACCAGCATCACGCGGTCGCCGCGCTGGAGGCCGATCGCGCGCAGCCCCGCGGCAAGCGCCGCGACCTGCTCGGCGGCGGCATGCCAGCTGGTCGCCTGCCACGCGCCCTCCCGCTTGGCCCACAGGAACGGCGCGTCGCGCTTCTCGGCGGCGCGCGCGAGGAACATCGCTACGAGGTTGGGGAAATATTCCAGCGCGCGCATCGCCGGGTGCCGTAGCGTCACCGGCGAGCGAGCGGAAGGGCGCGCCGCTTGGGCGGCGGCGCATGGACGCGACCGCTTTCTCTGCTATCGCACTGCAACAGAACTGATCGAGGGCGTCGCGCATGAAGTGGATCCGCAGGCTCGGGGCGTTGCTGTTGATCGCGGCGCTGGCATCGTCCGCCGCCGCCCGCCCGCCCGAGCGGCCGCACGCCCAGGGTTTCGTGATCGCGGCCAATCCGCTCGCGGCGGAGGCGGGCATGGCGGTGCTGCGGCGCGGCGGCAGCGCGGTGGACGCCACGATCGCGATCCAGGCGATGCTCTCGCTGGTCGAGCCGCAGAGCTCCAGCGTCGCCGGCGGCGCGTTCCTGACTTTTTACGACGGCAGGTCGCGTACGATCACCGTCTATGACGGGCGCGAGACCGCGCCGGCGGGCACCACGCCCGACCTGTTTCTCGATGCGTCCGGCAAGCCGCTCTCGTTCCCCGATGCGGTGCTGAGCGGCCGTGCCACCGGTGTCCCCGGCGTGCTGCGCATGCTCCAGCTGGCGCACGATGCGCACGGCCGGCTCGCCTGGCGCAGCCTGTTCGGCGATGCCCAGCGCACCGCGCGCGACGGCTTCGTCATCTCGCCGCGGCTGGGGCGGTTCCTCCAGAGCGGCTTCTTCGCCGAGCTGCAGGCGCCCGACGTGCGCCGCTACTTCGGCAAGCCCGACGGCAGCCTGATGAATGCGGGCGATCGGCTGCGCAATCCGGCCTATGCCGCCTTCCTGCGCCGGCTGGCGGCGCGCGGGCCGGCCGCGCTCTATAGCGGCGAGACCGCGCGGCGGATCGTCGATCGGGTCCGCGCCGGGCCGCTGGGCAGCACGATGACGCTCGCCGACCTTGCCGCCTACCGCCCGATCGAGCGCAAGCCGCTGTGCGGCCCGTACCGCGCCTACATGGTGTGCGCGCCGCCGCCGCCGGCGAGCGGGGTGGGACTGCTGGAGCTGCTGGCGCTGCTCGACCGCACCGACATCGCCGCGCGCGGGCCGGACGATCCCCAGGCGTGGTTCCTCTTCGCGCAGGCGAGCCGGATCATGTATGCCGACCGCGACCGCTATGTGGGCGATCCCGCGTTCGTGTCGGTGCCCGTCGCCGGCCTGCTCGCGCCCGACTATGTCGCGCAGCGCGCCGCACTGATCGGCCCCATGGCGGGGCCGGCGCCCGAGGCCGGCACGCCGGCCGGCGCGCCGCTGGCCGCCAGCGACAATTCGGTCGAGCCGATGGGCACCTCGCACCTGATCGTCGGCGATGCGCAGGGCAATGTCGTGTCGATGACGACCACGGTCGAATCGATCTTCGGCACCGGCCGGATGGTCGACGGCTTCTTCCTCAACAACCAGCTGACCGATTTCTCGTTCGCGCCGCGCGACGCTTCGGGGGTGGCCGTGGCCAACGCCGTCGCGCCGGGCAAGCGGCCGCGCTCGTCGATGACGCCGGCGATCCTGCTGGATGCGCGAGGCGGTTTTGCCGGCGCGATCGGATCGGCCGGGGGCAACGCAATCCTGGCCTATGTCGGCAAGTCGCTGGTCGGCGCGCTGGCCTGGGGCAGATCGATGCAGGACGCGCTGGCGCTGCCCAACCTCGTCGCACGCGGCGGCAACTTCAACGGCGAGGTCGATCGCTTCGCCCCCGCCGTCCTCGCCGGGCTGGCCGGGCGCGGGATCAGGCTGCGCGGCGGAGAGGGCGAGGATTCGGGCGTGCACGGCGTTCTGCTGCGCGACGGCCGGGTGGACGGCGGCTACGACCCGCGCCGCGAGGGCCGCGTGCTGGTGATGCCGGCCGTCGCGGCGGTAGCACGCTAGGGTTTGATCCAGCAGGATCGAAGTACCTTCGTCACCCCGGGCTTGACCCGGGGTCCCGCTTCGTTGCCCAAAAAAGCGGGATCCCGGCTCAAGGCCGGGATGACGGTTCAATCGTCTGGATTAGCCTCTATGCGGTCCCCACCGCCGCCGCGACCGAGGCGAAGCCGTCGCGGCGCAGCAGTGCGGCCAGCCCGGCATGGATCCGCTTCGGCAGGCCCGGTCCGGCATAGACCAAAGCGGAGTAAAGCTGCACCAAGCTCGCCCCCGCCCGGATGCGCGCATAGGCATCCTCGGCCGAGGCGATGCCGCCGGCGGCGATCAGGGGCAGCGCTCCGCCCGTCGCGTTGCGGAAATCGCGCAGCCGTTGCAGCGCCAGCCCGGCGAGCGGTGCGCCGGAGAGGCCTCCCGCCTCGCCGGCGTGACGCGATCGCAGCGGCGGCCGGCCGATCGTGGTGTTGGCGACGATCAGCCCGTCGATCGCCCGATCGATCGCCACCGCGGCGATGTCGTCGATATCGGCCGGCTCCAGGTCGGGCGCGACCTTCAGGAAGATCGGCGGGCCGCCGGCCCCCCGCGCCGCGACCGCCCCGCCCAGCAATTCGTCCAGCGCCGCACGCGATTGGAGCGCGCGCAGGCCCGGCGTGTTGGGCGAGGAGATGTTGATCGTCAGATAGTCCGCCACCGGCGCCATCGTCCGCACCCCCGCGGCATAATCGGCGATCCGGTCGGCCGCGTCCTTGTTGGCGCCCACGTTGACGCCGACGATCCCGTGCCGGGTCCGCGCGCGCAATCGCGCCAGCGCCGCCGCCTGCCCGCCATTGTTGAAGCCCATGCGGTTGATCACCGCCTCGTCCTCCACCAGCCGGAACAGCCGCGGCTGCGGATTGCCCGCCTGCGCCAGCGGCGTCAGCGTGCCCACCTCGACGAAGCCGAAGCCCAGGCCCAGCATCGCGTCCGGCACCTCGCCGTCCTTGTCGAACCCCGCCGCCAGCCCCACCGGGCCGGGAAAGTCGATCCCGGCGACACGCGTCGCGAGCAGCGGATCGAATCGCGCCGCCGCGCCGCCGCGCCGCCGGAGCGCGGCGATCGTCAGCCGGTGCGCGCGTTCGGCATCGAGCCGGAACAGCAGCGGGCGGAACAGGGGATAGAGCGGCATGGCGAACGCCCTAGCGGGTCGCCGGCGGCCGGTCACGCCGCGTGGCGCGGAGATGCGCGTTGAGAGGTCAAGCGAAGAACCGCCGCCACCCCTGCCTCGCCACCGCAAGCGCCGCCGCCTTACGACGATGTAAGCCGTCACGTCGATTCCATCCAATATTTGGCGGATTCCGTGCCGTAGGGAGGCATTGCGACCCGAAGGACTTTCGTCCGCCAACGACGAAGGGCCTTTACCTTTATGCCCGGCCGGGTATTCTCTCGGCCGGGTATTTTTTCGCCTGGGGGCAGGCGGAAGGCGGACCGGGTTCGCAGGGGAGTTGGCGTTCCATGATCGTGGCACCGGCGACGCGGCAGGCGCCATGATCTCGCTCCGCTATTTCCAGCCCGCGGCCGACCTGCGGCGCTACGTCTCGTCTTATTATCTGTTCGAGGCGGCGTTGCCGTTGGTGTCGGATCTGGTCCGCGCCGATCTTGCGCAGATCCGCTTCATGCTCGCCGGGCACGGCCGCTACGCCTTCGCCGGCGGCGCCGCCATCCCGACTCCCGAAATCTCGCTGATCGGCCCCACCATGGCGGCGTCGCACTTCACCGTGGTCGGCCCGGTGCGCGTGTTCGGCATCGGCCTGCTGCCTACCGGCTGGGCCGCGGGCGTGCGCGAGGATGCGAGCGCGCTGGTCCACCGGATCGACGATGCCGCCGCGCGGTTCGGCCCGGTGTTCGACGATGCGCTGGATGCGATGCGCGCCGCGCCGTCGGCCGAATCGATGGTCTCGATCGCCGATGCGGTGATGCGCACCGTGTTCGACCAGGCGCCCGCCTTGCCCGACGGGTTCACCGCGATGGCCGAGACGTGGCTCACCGAATGCGGCTCGCCCGCAGTGGATACGCTGATCGCGCGATCAGGGCTCTCTTCGCGGCAGCTGGAACGGCTGGCCAACCGCATCTTCGGCGCGCCCCCCAAGCTGCTCGCGCGCAAGTATCGCGCGCTGCACGTCGCCTCGCAATTGTGCGATCCGGCGCGCGACTGGGCGTCGATCGCGGGCGAGGCGTTCTACGACCAGTCGCACTTCATCCGCGAGGTGAAGCGCTTCACCGGCCTCACCCCCACCCAGTTCCAGGCCAATCCGCCGCCGGTGACGCGGCTGATGCACCAGCGCCGCGGCTTCGCCCACCAGATGCCGCGCATCGCGATGGTGCGCTAACCATCACCGTCATCCCAGCGAAGGCTGGGATCTCGCCGGACTGTCGCGATCCATTTCGAGGAGATGCCAGCTTTCGCCGGCATGACGGTTGGGTCGATCGGGGCCTTGACCCGCCCGCCCCGCCGCGCCACATGCAATCGGACCGAACTGATCCGATTGGGACGCATGCGCCTCTCCAGCCTCACCGATTATGCCGTCGTCATGCTCACCGCGGCCGCGCGCCGCGGGCAGGCCGTGCGGCTGTCGGCCAATCTGCTGGCGGACGAGACCGGCGTGCCGCTGCCCACCGCGCAGAAATTGATGGGCCGGCTCGCCGCGGCGGGCCTGCTGACCTCGGCGCGCGGCACCGGCGGCGGTTTCCTGCTCGCGCGCGACGCGGACGCGATCAGCCTGGCCGACATCATCGAGGCGGTCGAAGGGCCGATCGGCCTCACCACCTGCCTGGACGACAGCCGCCACGATTGCGCGCTGGAGGGATCGTGCCGCGTCCGCCCGCACTGGCCGGCGGTGAACGTGGCGGTCAGGGGCGCATTGGACGGGGTGAGCCTATCCACCCTCGCGGGAGTAGCGGCATGAGCGATGTGCGCAATCAGGAGGCGCTCTCGGCAGTAGAGGACAATGCCGCCTATAAATGGGGCTTCTCCTCCGACATCGAGCAGGAGTTCGCGCCAAAGGGGTTGAGCGAGGACATCGTCCGCTTCATCTCGGCCAAGAAGAGCGAGCCGCAGTGGATGCTCGACTGGCGGCTGAAGGCGTATCGCCTGTGGCTGACGATGGAATCGCCCGACTGGGCCAAGCTGGACATCGCGCCGATCGACTATCAGGATGCCTATTATTACGCCGCGCCGAAGGCCAAGCCGACGGTGAACTCGCTCGACGAGATCGATCCCGAGATCCTGCGCGTCTATGAGAAGCTTGGCATCCCGGTGGAGGAGCAGAAGGTGCTCGCCGGGGTGGAGGGCGCGCGCAAGGTGGCGGTGGACGCGGTGTTCGACAGCGTGTCGGTCGCGACCACCTTCCGCGCCGAGCTGGAGCGCGCGGGCGTCATCTTCCGCTCGATCAGCGAGGCGATCCGCGAGTATCCGGAGCTGGTGCGCAAGTGGCTGGGCCGCGTCGTGCCGCAGACCGACAACTACTTCGCCGCGCTGAACAGCGCGGTCTTCTCCGACGGGACGTTCGTCTACATTCCCGAGGG
>CAXUMU010000150.1:0-7505 GCA_964252145.1 uncultured Sphingomonadaceae bacterium | reverse complement strand
GCTGCCCACCAGCACGAACCTGGCGGCGTGGCGTACGCTCAGCCCCTCGCGCTCGGTCGCACCCAGCGGCAGGTCGACGAACGGCACCGGCACGCTCGCCTTGCCCTTCTCGTGCAGCTCGGGCGCGGGGCAGGCGAGCGCGCCCGGCTCGCAATGATAGCGGCACCCCGCCGCCACCGCGATCGGCGGCAGCAGGGCGGCCAGCGCGCGCACCGCGGTCGACTTGCCAGTGCCGCGGTCGCCGAACACCATCACGCCGCCGATCCGCCCGTCCACCGCGGCGATCAGCAGCGCGCGCTTCATCTCGTCCTGGCCGACGATCGCGGAGAATGGGAAGGACAGGCGCATGGCGGCTGGTGTAACATGCGCTGGACACACCACAAGACGGACGCTGCACCGCGCATGATCGCACCTTATCTGATCGCCGGCGCCGGCGCCGTGGCGCTGGCCGTCGCGGGGGGACTGCTGACGACGATCGGCCCCTGGTATCGCAACCTGAAGAAGCCGTCGCTGCAGCCGCCGGACTGGCTGTTCGGCCCGGCCTGGACGATCATCCTGGGGCTTGCCGCTTATTCCGCCGGGCTGGCATGGCAGGCGGCGGCCGACCCGGCGGAGCGGACCAAGGTGGTGATCCTGTTCGGCGTGAACGCTTTGTTCCACCTGCTCTGGAGCCCCTTGTTCTTCAAGATCCGCCGGCCGGACTGGTCGCTGATCGAGGTGGTGTTCCTGTGGGCGTCGCTGGTTGCGCTGGTGATCGGGCTGGCGCCGATCTCGCGCACGGCCAGCCTGCTGATCCTGCCCTATCTGGCGTGGGTCAGCTTCGCGAGCTGGCTCAACTGGGCGATCGTCCGGCTCAACCGCCCGTTCGGCGCGACCGCGGCGCAGCCATAGTCGGACCGATCGGTAAGTCGCGGGTCGCGGATGCCACCTCGGCCGACCGGTAGATCCGGTCGATCGCGTCCGCGATCTCCACCAGCCGGCGCGCCTCCTCAGCGAAGCGTGCGCCGGCGGCGAGACGGATCGCCCAGTCCGCGGCCGCCCGCCCGCCCCATGCGTCCGGCGGTCCCGTCAGCGGCGTGCACGACGTACCCGTGAACCGCTCCGCCGTGAAATCGAAGAACGAGCCGGCGACGTTGCGCAAGGCGGCGCCTCCGGCGGTGCCGTGGAAGCTCGCCTCGATCACCGCATCGCGCCCGGCATGGAGCCGCCACGAGCAGGCGAGCCGCACCACCGTGCCCGTTTCCAGCGTCAGAGTGGCGAAGGCAAGATCCTCTACCGCCGTCGATCCCGACCCCAGCGGCGCGCCTCCCGCGAAGAGCGCGGCGCTCACCGCATCGACCCGTGGGAAGCCGAGCGTCCACAGCGCGAGGTCGACGAGATGCACGCCGAGATCCATCACGCAGCCGCCGCCCGATAGCGCCCTGTCGTAGAACCACGGCTTGTCGGGGCCGTAGGCATTGTGGAAGACGAGCTCGACCGCCTGCACCCGGCCGAGCGCGCCCTCCCGCACGAGCCGGGCGATCGCCGCCATCCCGGCGGTCGAGCGATAGGAGAAATCCACCGACAGCAGCCGATCGGCGCGTGCCGCCGCATCCACCACGCGCGCCGCCTCCGCGGCATTGCGCCCGAGCGGCTTCTGGCAGAATAGCGCCGCGCCGCTCTCCAGCGCGGCGATCGACTGATCGGCATGGAGCGCGCTGGGCGTGGCGATGACGATCCCGTCGAGGTTCTGCGCCAGCATCTCCTCGTAGGTCGCGTACCGCACCGCGCCCGGCGCGAGCGTCAGCGCTGCCGCCGCCATCTCGTCCGACGGCTCCACGATCGCGGCCGCGTCCACCGCGCCGGTGGCGAGGATCGCCTCCATCCGGCTCCGCCCGATCCAGCCGACGCCGAGGAAGCCCAGCCGGGGCCTAGTCGTCATAGCGGATCAGCGCCTTGACGAAGCCGCCCGGCTTGTCGCGGGTCGCGTCCAGCGCCTCGCCCAGCCGATCGAGCGGATAGACATGCGTATAGAGCGGCGCGGGATCGATCCGGCCGGAGGCGACCGCGTCCACCGCCTCGCGCAGGCCGGCGAGGCAGACGGCCGGATCGCGCTCGTGCGCGTTGATCACGTCGATGCCCTTCCAGTTCCAGTTCTGCATGTTGACCTGGCGCGGCCCGTCCTGGTGATAGCCCGCGATCACCAGCCGCCCGCCGAAGCCGGCCAGTTCGGATGCCAGATCCAGCGGCCATTGCTTGCCCACCGCCTCGATCACGCGCTCGCACAGGGCGTCGCCGGTCAGCCGCTTCACGTCCTCGATGATGCGCCAATGATCGTCCATCACGATCGTCTCGGCCGCGCCGTAAGCGCGAGCGAGATCGAGCGAGGACTGCCGCCGCGAGACCGCGATCACGCGCGCGCCGGCGTCTGCCGCCAGGCGGGTGAGCAGCGCGCCGAGAAAGCCGATCCCGACGATGGCGACGGTCTGTCCGGCGCGGATGTCGCTGCGGCGGAAGATGTTCACCGCGCAGCCCAGCGGCTCTCCGGGAAAGGGCTTGCCGGCGAGCTCGGGCGGCAGCTTCACCACCGCATCGGCCCGCGCGAGATCGTAGCGCGCGAAGCTGCGGCCGGAGAGCATCGCGACGCGGTCGCCCGGAACAAGGTCCTCCACCCCCGCGCCCACCGCATCGATCACGCCCCAGCCTTCATGGCCGAGCCCGCCCGGCTCGCTTGGGTAGACGATCCACGGCAGCCCTTCCCACGGCTCGAGGTTCGAGGCGCAGACGCCGCAACCCTCCAGCCGCA
The DNA here is from genome assembly GCA_964252145.1 of uncultured Sphingomonadaceae bacterium. Taxonomy (GTDB): domain Bacteria; phylum Pseudomonadota; class Alphaproteobacteria; order Sphingomonadales; family Sphingomonadaceae; genus JAQGLK01. The sequence continues at coordinate 4,720 of CAXUMU010000150.1, read as the reverse complement.
CCCGCAACTCGCCGACGCCGGGCTCCGGCAGCGGCACCGCCTCGATCCGGATCGTGCCCGGCGCGGCCAATACGGCGGCTCGCATGGTCGTGGTACTCAAACCGCCCTCCGCGCGTTCGATCGTGCCGCAACCCGGGAGGAACGTCTATCATGAGCACGGAACCGGACCGGAACGCCATGGCCCAGGCCCTGCGCGTGAACATCGAACGGCTGCGCGCGCGCCGCCTGCGCGAAGAGCGGGCCGCGACGCCGAGCCACCGTCTCGCCGCCGCGATCACCGCCTTCGCCGGCTCGATGGCGTTCGTCGCCATCCATTTCATCGTCTATGCCGGCTGGATCGTGGTCAATCTGGGCCTGGTGCCGGCGATCCCGCGGTTCGATCCGAGCTTCGTCGTGCTGGCGATGGAAGCGTCGGTGGAAGCGATCTTCCTCTCCACCTTCATCCTGATCAGTCAGAACCGCATGGTCGCCGCCGCGGACCGGCGTGCCGATCTCGACCTCCACGTCAACCTGCTGGCCGAGCACGAACTGACCAAGCTGGCCGGCCTCGTAATGCGGATCGCGGAGAAGCTGGGGATCGCCGCCGACGATCCGGACGTGGTGGAGATCGCGAAAGACGTCCAGCCGGAGCAGGTGCTGGACGCGATCGATTCCGACCACCCCGCCTAGCCCGCATCCGCGGCGAGGAACGCCGCCAGCGCGGCGTGCGCCTGGTCGTCGGTCATCTGCCGGGGCGGATGCTTGCAGAAATAGGCGGAGGCGGGCTCGATCGCTCCCCCGATCCCGCGGTCCTTCGCGAGCTTGGCGCAGCGCACCATGTCGATCGCCACGCCCGCCGAATTGGGGCTGTCCTCGACCGAAAGGCGCAGCTCCAGGTTCATCGGCACGCCGCCGAACAGCTGCCCTTCCATCCTGAGGAAGCAGACCTTGTTATCGTTCTGCCACGCGACATAATCGGACGGGCCGACATGGATGTTCTCGTCCGCCAGCCGCGTCTCGGCCACGGCCTGCACCGCCTCGGTCTTGCTGATCTTCTTGGATTTGAGCCGGGTGCGGTTCGACATGTTGAGGAAGTCGGTGTTGCCGCCGGTGTTGAGCTGGTAGGTGCGGTCCAGCTTCACCCCGCGCTTGGCGAACAGGTCGGTCAATACGCGGTGGACGATCGTCGCGCCCAGCTGCGCCTTGATGTCGTCGCCGATGATCGGCACGCCCGCCCGGCGGAACCGCTCGGCCCAGCCGGAATCGCTCGCGATGAAGACGGGGATGTTGTTGACGAACGCGACGCCGGCTTCCAGCGCGCACCCGGCGTAGAATTCGGTGGCCCGCTGGCTGCCGACGGGGAGGTAGTTCATCAGCACGTCGACGTCCGCGTCGCGCAGCGCCCGCACCACCTCGGCGCGGCTCGCCTCGGGCTCCCGGGCTGGCAGGAAGGTGCGGTCCTCGTCGGGATAGTCTTCCATGTGCTCGGCGACGCCGTCCAGCAGCGTCCCCATCCGCACGATCGCCCCCGTCGTCTCGACATGCGGTGCGAAGATCGCGGTGCAGTTCGGCTTGGCGAAGATCGCCTCCGCCACGTCCCTGCCGACCTTGCGCGCGTCTATGTCCCACGCCGCCACCACGCGCATGTCGGACGGACGGTAGCCGCCGATCTCCCAGTGGGTCAGCCCGGTCAGATCGTTGGCGCCCGCGCCATAATGCTGGATGCCCTGCACGAGCGAACTCGCGCAATTGCCGATGCCGACGATGGCGACGTTGATCTGGCGGCGGGGAGACAGGAGCATCAGGCGAGGCTCCGTTCGGACGCGAGCCGCTCGTCGCGATCGAAATGCAGCGGCGAGGGCGCCGCCGCCGCATCGAACGCACCCGGCGCAAGCGGAGGATCCGCCGCGACGCGCGGCGGCGAATCCGCCGGCGCGTAGCGGTCGATCATCAATGCGCAGAAATCGGCGAATGCCTGCGGATCGCGTGCCGGACTCGTATGGTGCGGCTCGATCCCGAGATGCTGCGGCGTGAAGCAGAAGGTCACCGTCACCTCGAAATCCGCAAGCGCCTCCATCTGCCGGTCGAACCAGTCGAGCGCGCCCTCGCGGAAGCTGTCCGCCCACGACAGGCCGGTGCGGATCCGCTTCGTTCCCAGCCGCTTCATCCACGCCACCGCCTCGTCCAGCCGCGGATCGTGGAAGTGGAACCACTGCATCAGGCCGACCTCCGCCGCGTGCTGCGCGTAGGTCTCCAGAGCGGGCTTGGGGCTGCCGTCCTCGCGGAGCAGCCCGAGATAGAAGTGGCGGTAGTAGGATGAGCCCTCCGCCTCGCGGTGGCGCGTCTCGGCCCCCCAGCTCACCGGGAGGTCGAACAGCGAGTACCAGAAGATGCGCGGCACGCGCGCGCCGAGCAGCGCGGCGGTGCGCTCCAGCCCGAACACCTGCACCTCCTCCGCGCCGAACGACGAGACGCCGACTTCCGTCACCCACACCGGTTTGGCGGTGACCGCTTCGATCTCGGCGATCTTGGCCGGCCACGCGGCGAGCGGCCACAGGTTCCAGTCGAGCGGGAAGCCGTGCACCGCCACCGCATCGACCGCACCCAGCGCGCCATGCCCCTCCATCCGCCGGAGCCAGTGCGGATCGATCGGAGACATGCCGCCCAGCACGCGCGTGACCGCCGGGTTGACGTCGCGGATCGCGCCGCCGGCCCGGATCACGTGCTGCGCGAACAGCGACCAGTCGGGATCGAGCGCCGGATCCCAGTGCGACTTGTTGTTCGGCTCGTTCCAGATCATCGCGGCTTCGATCATGCGGCGGCTCCCGGCTGCGATCCGCGTGGCGGGTAGACGGCCATCGGGCCGCCGGCGAAATCGGCATAGGGTACGGGCGCGACGCGGGCGAGGAACACCTCGGCCTCGGGATGCGCTTCGATGCTGAAACCGGCGGCGCGCAGCATGGCGGCCGAGCAGGCGGCGTTCGGCGCCCACCAGTTCGTCCAGTCGTCGGCATATTCGCGTTCGATGAAGTGCATCCTGGGATAGCCGGGCGCATCGAAGATCGGCGACGGATCGAACGTGCCGGGCACGTGGAACGGGTGATTGTCCGGCACCGGCGCCACCTCGTCCGATCCGCGCTGCATCGTCTGGAACAGCAGCAGGTCGCCCGCGACATGCTCGCGGATCAGGTCGAGCGCCAGCAGCGGATGCCGCAGGTGGTACAGCACGCCCATGAAGATCACGAGGTTGAAACGCTCGCCAAGGGCGGCGACGTCGTACACCGAGAGGTTGCGGAACTCGATGCCGCCGAAGCCGAGCGCCTCGGCGGCGAGACGCGCCTGGGCGAGATAGCGCTCGTCGCTGTCGATGCCGACGACGCGGCCTGCCCCGCGCCGCTTCATCTCGATCGAATAGAAGCCGGCGTTGCAGCCGATGTCGAGTACCGACTTGCCGGCAAGGTCGGCCGGCACGGCATCGGCGAAGCGGGCGAACTTGAAGTTCGGATAGTCGCCCAGAAAATGGTCGGGTGCCGTCCACAGCCCGCCGCCCAGGTGGATATTGTGGAACCAGGGCGCGAGCGCCTCGACCCGGTCGCGCAGCGTCGATCCGGTCATTGCGGCCGCTCGTTAAGCGTGACGACGCGCCAGCATCCGGCGTTCGCCTCGATCGTGGTGAGCGACGCCGGATCGCAATCGAACGCCAGCATGCGATCGAAGCGCAGACCGAGCACGCGGGCGACCACTCCGCGGATGATGTCGCAGTGGCTGACGCAGAGCACGGGTCCGTTCTCATCGATCGCCGAGATATGATCCAGCGCCCGCGCGGTCGCATGCATCATCGTCTCGCCGGCCGGCGTCCGCGCCGTCGCCCGGACGCTGTTCCAGCGGCGCCATGACGGATCGGCGTCCAGTTCGGCGAACGAACGGCCCGACCAGCTGCCGAAGTCGATCTCGTCGAGCGCGGCGGCCTCGCGGATCGGCAGGGACCGCTCCTTCGCGACGATCGCGGCGGTGTCGACCGCCCGCCGGCGCGGGCTGCTATGGATCGCGGCAAGCGGCCGATGCGCCAGCTTGCGGGCAAGACCATGCGCCTCCGCCCGGCCGGGTTCGCTCAATACGATCTCGGATCGTCCGCTCAAGATCCGCCCGACCTCCGCATGGCTTGCATGGCGGGCGAGATATACGGTTCGCCTCACCCGGAGCGACGGACTAATAGCTTCAACATAGAAGCCGGCAACCCTGCTATCGCAGTATTGTTCCAGCGCCGCCGCTGAAATTTCCGCTTGGCAAGCCCGCGTGCAGCATTGATGAAGAAGAAGAACAAGCTGCGAATCATGGGCTATAAATCAGTTTGGAGGCGTTACTAATCCGATCGCCATGAATATGACGGCGAGCGTGAATAACCTGGATCAATCGGTTGGGTTGATCTCGATCAATTTCGATGTTGGAGATGTGATGGAGCATGTGCTGATTACGGGGGGAGCAGGTTTCATCGGCCGCTTCGTCGCCGACGAGTTGCTCCGCCGCGGTAACCGCGTGCGGGTTCTCGACAGCCTGATCGAGCAGGTTCACGGCGCAACCGACGGCTCCGAGATGCTCAACCCTGACGCCGAACTGATCCGCGGCGACGTGCGCGACAAGGCGGCGGTGGCGCGCGCGCTGAAGGGCGTCGACAGCGTCATCCACCTCGCCGCCGAGGTGGGCGTCGGCCAGTCGATGTACGAGGTCGAGCGCTACACCT
>CAXUMU010000149.1:0-7516 GCA_964252145.1 uncultured Sphingomonadaceae bacterium | reverse complement strand
GGCCAGCGCGCTTGCGGCCGTCACGCCGGCCGCGGCGCCCGCGGCCGTCAGCAGCGGCGCCTGCGCGCGGGCGGCGATGGCGAAGGTGAGGAACTGGGTCTTGTCGCCGAACTCCAGGATGAAGAAGGCGACGGCGCTCGCTCCGAACGGGCCCAACCGCTCGTAGATGCCGACGTTCGGCTGCTTCTGGCGGAACAGCGCACCCGCGCCGGCCGACACTAGCGCCACCGCCAGCATCAGCGTGATCGCGCGGAACGGGACGTGCCCGGCGACGAGCGCACCCGCCTCGGCCGCGATCAGGGCGTTGGCGAGCGCCGCGACGGCGATCCCGCCCAGCACCGCGCCGGCACGGCGAAATCGCACGGCCAGCAGCAGCGCGAGCAACTGGGTCTTGTCGCCGATCTCCGCCAGCGCGGCGGCCAGGAAAGCCGGCAGCAGCGCGTCCATGCCGGCTCAGCCGGCGAGCCGCACGCCCACCGCGGCGAGATACAGGTTGGCGGAGGCATGGTCCTGCTGTTCGCCGCACGCCGCGTCGCGCATTCCGTCCAGAAACGGCCGCACCGTCGCGCCGCGGCCGCCGCGGGCGAGTGCCTCGCCCAGCCCCGCCGCCAGGCGCCCGACCGGGTTGAAGCCGTTGGCGAAGGCGAGCTTGCGGATGGCGTCGGCGCGGCGGCCGAGTTCCCCGATCGAGAGCAGGCGGAAGTCGCGATCGAGCTGGTCGATCCGCGCGCAGATCTCGCCGCGGACCTCCTCGCTGTCCCGAACATTGCTGCGTGCGCTGGCCATGATCGCCTACCTCCCTGATCCGCATCCTGCGCCCGCGGTCGTTAGCAGATCATTAATGACGATTTGGCGGCCGCGGGCGCGCCGCGGCGAAGCTTGACTTTCCGGCGTCTCCAGCGCAGGGAAGCCGCCCAGCAAGCGGCGGCGACGCCGCTTTATTTTTTGGCGCCCCGCGGGCGCGCACGGTTTCCAGAGGGTTACGGGTCATGGCAAAGCCGACCACGGTCAAGATCAAGCTCGTCAGCACGGCCGACACCGGCTTCTTCTACGTCACGAAGAAGAATCCGCGCACGCAGACCGAGAAGCTGAGCTTCCGCAAGTACGATCCGGTCGTGCGCAAGCACGTGGATTTCAAGGAAGCGAAGATCAAGTAGGCCGGCGAAGCTCTGTCACCCCAGCGAAGGCCGGGGTCCAGAGGACAGCTGTCACGCATTGATCGTCTCGAACAGATCGAAAAACTCAGGATTATCTCGCTCGATCAGCCGCGTTTCCACGATCGCTTCCACGCCTTCATGGCCTTTTCCCGCGTGATAGCATCGTCGAGGCGCGGATGCGGCTCGACGCAGACGAGTCGATACAGCCCGGTTCATTACGACCGCCAAGTTGAACGTCGTCTGGACCCCAGCCTTCGCTGGGGTGACGAGGAATCGGCTAAACCAAGGCCTCCACCGCCTCGATGAAGCGCATCAGCGAGATCGGCTTGGACACATAGCCCTCCGCGCCCGCGGCCCGGATGCGTTCCTCGTCGCCTTTCGCGGCATAGGCCGTCACCGCCATGATCGGGATCGCCTTCAGCGAATCGTCCGCCTTCAGCTGCTGGATCAGCTCCAGCCCGCTGACGTGGGGCAGCTGGATGTCCATGATGATCAGGTCGGGCGCGAGCGCCAATGCGCGCGCTACCGCCTCGCGCCCGTCGCGCACCGCCTCGGGCTCGTAATCGTGCGCGCGCAGCAGGTCGCAGAACAGTTTCAGGTTGAGTTCGTTATCCTCGACAACCAGCACTTTCTTCGCCACGTCATCGCCCCATGAACCCGATCGCCGAGCATTACGGGAAGCGCCCCCGCGACACAAACCGCACCGATGCGGTGGCGATCGGCCTGTCGGCGCTCGCCTGGACGCTGAGCGACGGCACCCGCGCCGAGCGGCTGCTCGCGGTCACCGGCCTGACCCCCGCCGACCTGCGCGCGCGGGCCGACGATCCGACGGTGCTGGGCGCGGTGATCGCCTTCCTCGAAGCGCATGAGCCGGACCTGATCGCCTGCGCCGATGCGCTGGGCGTCGCGCCCGCCGCGCTCGTCGCCTCGCACGCGGCGCTCGACGGATGAGCCGGCCGCTGCTCATTTCCGACTGCGACGAGGTGCTGCTGCACATGGTGTCGCACTTCGGCAGCTGGCTGGACGAGGCGCACGCGATCGACTTCGATTTCCGCAGCGGCGAGTTCCTGAACGCGATGCGCCGCCGCACCGGTGGCGAGCCGCTCGGCCCGCAAGAGATGTGGCCGCTGCTCGATTCGTTCTTCGCGACCGAGATGCACCGCCAGACGCTGGCGCCGCACGCGCGCGAGGCGCTGGCCGAGATCGCCGAGGTCGCCGATATCGTGATCCTCACCAATCTGGGCGATCATTGCCATGCCGGCCGCGTCGCGCAGCTGGAGGCGCTTGGCATCCGCCACCGGGTGGTGTGCAACCAGGGCGGGAAGGGGCCGCCGGTCACGCGCCTGATCGCCGAATATCGGCCCACCGTCGCGGTGTTCTGCGACGATCTGGCGGTCCACCACCATTCGGTCGCCGAGCATGCGCCCGAGGTGTGGCGGCTGCACGTGATCGTCGAGCCGCTGCTGCAGGTGCGCCCCGCCCCCGCCGCGCACGCCCGCATCGACGACTGGCGCGAGGCCAAACGCTGGATCCTAGACCGCTTCGCGCAAGGGCCGGCCTTGACGCTCGCGGATGCGGACGCGAAGGATCGCGCATGACGATCGCCGAACGCCTTGCCGAACTCGACATCAAGCTGCCGGCCGCCGCCCCGCCCGTCGCCGCTTATGTGCCGACGGTCGAGCATGCCGGCCTGCTCCATATTTCGGGCCAGCTGCCGTTCCGCGCCGACGGATCGCTGATCGCCGGCCGGCTGGGCGTCGATTTCGACGTCGAGCATGGCCGCGAGGCGGCCGAGCGGTGTGGCATCATGCTGCTCGCGCAGATCCGCGCGGCGCTGGGAGGCGATCTGGAGCGGGTGGAGCGGGTCGTGAAGCTGGGCGTGTTCGTCGCGTCCGATTCGCACTTCACCGATCAGCCGAAGGTCGCCAACGGCGCGTCGGAGCTGATGGTCGCGGTGTTCGGCGAAGCCGGGCGCCATGCGCGCAGCGCGGTCGGCGTGCCGGTGCTGCCGCTGGGGGCGTTGGTTGAAGTCGATGCGATCGTCGCCGTTCGCCCGGCTTGACGGGCTGCTTGCGCCGGCGCCCGCGCCCAAGCGGGTCGCCTTCCTGACCGGAGCCCCCTTCGCGCACCGCGGCCTGCATGGGTCCGCCGTGCCCGAGAACAGCCGGGCCGCCTTCGCCGCGGCGATCGCCGCGGGGCACGGCATCGAATGCGACGTGCAGACCAGCCGCGACGGCGAGGCGTTCGTGTTCCACGATGCCGAGCTAGGCCGGCTGACGCGCGAGAGCGGCCCGCTCGCCGGGCGCACCGCCGCGGTGCTGGCGGGCATCGCGCTGGCCGATACGCCGGAGCGCCTGCCGCGGCTGAGCGAGGTGCTGGCGCTGGTGGCCGGGCGGGCCGCGATCCTGATCGAGCTGAAGTCGCCGGACCGGCGCGTCATTCCGCTGTGCCTCGCGGTCCGCCGCGCGCTGGAGGGGTATCGCGGGCCGGCGGCGGTGATGTCGTTCAATCCCGATGTCGGCCGCTGGTTCGCGCAGCACGCGCCGCGGATCGTGCGCGGGTTGGTCGTGACCGAGGAGGATCGCCGCGGCCTGCGCGGGCGACTGGAACGGCATCTCGCGCTGTGGCGGGCCAAGCCGGATTTCCTCGCTTACGACGTGCGCGACCTGCCTTCGCGCTTCGCCGCCGCCGCGCGCGGCCGAGGGCTGCCGGTGCTGACGTGGACCGTCCGGGACGAGGCCGGTCGGTCCGCCGCGGCCGACCAGGCCGACAACATGATCTACGAGGCGACCGCGTGACGCGGCGCGAGACGCCGGTACAGGCGCGGATCGGCGACGGCGTCGCCAGCTTCGCCGCGGCCGACTGGGATGCCTGCGCCGGCGGCGACAATCCGTTCGTCGCCCATGCCTTCCTCGCCGCGCTGGAGGAATCGGGCAGCGCCACCGCAGGTCGCGGCTGGCAGCCGGTGCCGATCGCGATCGACGGCGCGGACGGACGGCTCGCCGCCGTCATGCCGGCCTACGCCAAGACGCACAGCCAGGGCGAATATGTGTTCGACCATGCCTGGGCCGATGCCTGGGCGCGTGCGGGCGGCGATTATTATCCCAAGCTGCAGATCGCGGTGCCGTTCACGCCGGTGCCGGGGCCGCGGCTGCTGGCGCGCGATCCGTCGCTCAAGCCGGCGCTGATCGCCGCGGCCGAGGCGCTCGTGCGCCAGCACGGCCTGTCCTCCGCCCACGCCACCTTCGTGTCGGATGCCGACCTGCCATTGTTCGAGGCGGCCGGCTGGCTGCTGCGCACCGACCGCCAGTTCCACTGGGCCAACGACGGCTACCGGAGCTTCGACGACTTCCTGGAGGCGCTCGCGTCGCGCAAGCGCAAGGGCATCCGCAAGGAACGCGCCGCCGCGGTGGAGGGGCTGGAGGTCGTCCACCTGACCGGCGCCGCCCTGACCGAGGCGCATTGGGACGCGTTCTGGCGCTTCTACCAGGATACCGGGTCGCGCAAATGGGGCCGGCCGTACCTGACGCGCAAATTCTTCTCGATGCTGGGCGAGCGGATGGGCGAGCGCGTGCTGCTGATCCTGGCCCATCGCGGCACGAAGCCGATCGCCGGCGCGCTCAACCTGATCGGCAGCGACACGCTGTACGGCCGCTACTGGGGCGCATCGGAGGACCGGCCGTTCCTCCATTTCGAACTATGCTATTATCAGGCGATCGACGCCGCGATCGCGCGCGGGCTGCAGCGCGTCGAGGCGGGCGCTCAGGGCGGGCACAAATTGGCGCGCGGCTATGCGCCGGTCGCGACCTGGTCGGCGCACTTCATCCCCGATCCGGGGTTCCGCAATGCCGTGGCCGACTATCTCGAGCGCGAACGCCATGCGGTGGCGCACGACATCGAGATGCTGGCCGAAATGACCCCGTTCAAGCGGGGGTAAGTTCAGTGCTCCCGCGCAGGCGGGAGCCCAGATGCGGCCGTCGGACTAGGCTCCCGCCTGCGCGGGAGCACCAACGCGTCCTATCGTTCAGTGCGCGGTGCGGCCCGTCGACGAGAGCCACGCCCGCGCCTGGCGCTGCGCCTCGGCGATCTCGCGCGCGCTCATCTCCTCGGCGATCTCGGCGCGGCATTCCTGGCCGCGGACGTTGCCGTTCAGCGCCGCCAGGTTGAACCATTTGTGCGCCTGCACCAGATCGACGTCGATCCCGCCGCCGCCCGACGAATATGCCATGCCGAGATCGAAAAAGGCGTTGATGTCGCCGCGCTGCGCGCAGGCGATGCGGGTCTCGATCAGATAGTCCGCGCTCTTTTGACTGTGCGCCATGACATTGCCCCCATGCGACGAAAATCCGTCGCGGGGAATGTCACCGGTTCCTTCCCAACAAATGGTTAACGCGGGCGCGACTTCGTCAATTAATCATCGTCCCACGCTGAAATTGTCGATCAGCCGCGTCCGACCGAGCCGCGCGGCCGCCAGTAAGCGTGCCGGAGCGGTGAGCACGTCCACCGGCACGAGCGTCACCGCATCGCACAGCGCGACATAATCGATCGGGCCGAAGCCGGCGGCGCCAAGGCGCGCCCGTGCCTGTTCCAGCACCACGCGGACCGGCTCGCCCGCCGCGATCGCCGCCGCCGCCGCGCGCAGCGCATCCGGCAGCGCCACCGCCGCGCGGCGCTCTTCGGCCGTCAGGTAGGCGTTGCGCGACGAGAGGGCCAGGCCGTCCGCCTCGCGCACCGTCGGCACGCCGACGATGTCGATCGGCAGATCCAGATCGCGCACCAGCCGCCGCACCGCGGCCAGCTGCTGGAAGTCCTTCTCGCCGAACAGCGCGAGATCGGGCCGCACCTGGTTGAACAGCTTGGTCACGACGGTGGCGACGCCGGCGAAATGGCCCGGCCGCGCCGCGCCGTCCAGCCCGTCGGTGATGCCCGCGACCGCGACCGTCGTGGCGAAGCCGGCGGGATACATCGTCGCGACCGACGGCGCCCACAGCAGGTCGCAGCCCATTTCCTCCAGCACGGCGACGTCGGCCGCCTCGTCGCGGGGATAGGCGGCGAGATCCTCGTTGGGCCCGAACTGCGTGGGATTGACGAAGATCGAGACGACGACGCTCGCCGCATGCTGCCGTGCCTGCTCGATCAGGGCGCGGTGGCCGGCATGCAAAGCGCCCATGGTGGGCACCAAAGCGACCGACCCGCCGCCCGCGCGGAGCCCCGCGACCGCGCTGCGCAACGCTTCCGGAACACGAACAATTTGCACCGGCTGGGGGCCTCCGATAAGCGCGGGGGGCGTTCCTTGCGGCGCGCAGGGCACGGAATCAAGAGGGGCAAGAGCATCACGACCATGGCCGTCCAGCCCGCCCACTTCATCGTCTTCGCCAACGAAAAGGGCGGCTCCGGCAAGTCGACGACCGCCGTCCATGTCGCGGTGGCGCTCGCCGCCGCCGGCCGGCGCGTCGCGGCGATCGATCTCGACACGCGCCAGCGGACGCTGGGCCGCTACCTGGAGAACCGCGCCGCCACGATCCGGCGGACCGCCACCGCGCTGGCGCTGCCGCAGTTCGAGACGTTCGATCCGGCCAAGGGCGCGACGATCGACGAACGGCTCGATGCGCTCGCCGCCGATGCCGAGATCGTGGTCGTCGATACCCCCGGCCGCGACGATCCGCACGCCCGCGCGGCGATGGCGCGCGCCGACACGCTCGTCACCCCGATCAACGACAGCTTCATCGATCTCGACCTGATCGGGCAGGTGGATGCCGAGACGTTCAAGGTCCGCCGCCCCAGTTTCTATGCCGAACTGGTGTGGGAGACGCGCAAGATCCGCGCGAAGACCGACGGCGGCACGGTCGACTGGGTCGTGCTGCGGAACCGCCTCCAGCATATCGAGGCGCGCAACATGAAGCGCGTCGCCTCGGCGCTGGGCGAACTCGCCAAGCGGGTCGGCTTCCGCGTGATCCCCGGCCTGTCGGAGCGCGTCGTCTACCGCGAGCTGTTTCCCAAGGGGCTGACTTTGCTCGATCTCGCCCAGATCGGCGAGGCGGGGATCGGCCACATCGCCGCGCGGCAGGAGCTGCGCGAGATGGTCTCCGGGCTGCAGCTGCCCGACTGGGCGGCGGTGCGCACCGCCGTTTCGGCATGATCCTGCTGCTGCTCGTCGCCGCCGGCATCGGCTGGTGGGCGTGGCGCAGCGGCCAGCTGCGTGCGCTCCGCTTCGGCGATGTCGCGGCGGTGGTGGCGGGCTTGTGCGGTATCCGGCTGCTCGGCCACGGCGAGGCGCCGGTCGGCATCCTGGCGCTCGCCGGAGCGGCCGGCTGGGCGTGGCTGCGCGCGCGCGGGCCGGCGCCGATCCCGGCAGCCGA
>CAXUMU010000148.1:0-7589 GCA_964252145.1 uncultured Sphingomonadaceae bacterium | reverse complement strand
CTCATATTCCTGCGGCAGCGTGATCCGCAGCATCGATCGTGTCCTGGGGTCCATCGTCGTTTCGCGTAGCTGCTGCGGATTCATCTCGCCCAAGCCCTTGAACCGCGCGACCTCGACCTTCTTGCCCTTGAACTCCTTGCGCTCCAGCTCGGCGCGGTGCGCGTCGTCGCGCGCGTAGAGGCTCTTGGCGCCGGCGGTCAGCCGGTAGAGCGGCGGCTGCGCGAGATAGAGGTGTCCGCGCTTCACCAGATCGGGCATCTCCTGGAAGAAGAAGGTCATCAGCAGCGTCGCGATGTGCGCGCCGTCGACGTCGGCGTCGGTCATGATCACCACGCGCTCGTAGCGGAGCGCGGAAGCATCGCAGCGGTCGCGCACGCCGCAGCCCAGCGCCAGCGTCAGGTCGGCGATCTCCTGGTTGCCGGAGATCTTGGCGCTGTTCGCCGAGGCGACGTTCAGGATCTTGCCGCGGATCGGCAGGATCGCCTGCGTCTTGCGGTCGCGCGCCTGCTTGGCGGAGCCGCCGGCGCTGTCGCCCTCGACGATGAACAGCTCGGTGCCGGTGGGATCGTCGTTGGCGCAGTCGGTCAGCTTGCCCGGCAGGCGGAGCTTGCGCGCCGAGGTGGCGGTCTTGCGCTTCACCTCGCGCTCGGCCTTGCGGCGCAGCCGCTCGTCCGCCTTGTCGAGGATATAGCCCAGCAGCGCGCGGCCGCGGTTCATGTCGTCGGTCAGGAAGTGATCGAAATGATCCTTCACCGCATTCTCGACCAGCCGGGTCGCCTCCGCGCTGGTCAGCCGGTCCTTGGTCTGGCTCTGGAACTGGGGGTCGCGGATGAACACCGAGAGCATCAGCTCGCAGCCGGTCATCACGTCCTCGGCCTGGATGGCGTCCGCCTTCTTCTGACCGACCAGCCCGCCGAAGCTGCGCACGCCGCGCACCAGAGCGGCGCGCAGCCCCGCCTCGTGCGTACCCCCGTCGGGGGTGGGGATGGTGTTGCAATAATAGCTGTACGACCCGTCCGACCAGAGCGGCCAGGCGACCGCCCATTCGACGCGCCCCTGGCCGTTCGGGAACTCCTGCGCGCCCGAGAAGAAGCTGGCGGTCGCGCATTCGCGCGTCCCGATCTGCTCGCGCAGGTGATCGGCCAGGCCGCCGGGGAACTGGAATACTGCCTCGGCGGGGGTATCGTCGCCGATCAGCGCGGCGTCGCACTTCCAGCGGATTTCGACGCCCGCATAGAGATACGCCTTGGACCGGGCGAGCCGGTACAGCCGCGCCGGCTTGAACCGCAACGTATCGCCGAAGATCTGGTCGTCGGGGGTGAAGGCCACGCTGGTGCCGCGGCGGTTGGGGGCGGCGCCGACCTGCTGGAGCGCCGATGTGGGCAGGCCCCGCTCGAACGTCTGGCGGTAGAGCTCGCGGCCCCGCGCCACCTCGACCACCGTGTCGGACGACAGCGCATTGACCACGCTGATGCCGACGCCGTGCAGCCCGCCGCTGGTTTCGTACACCTTGGAGTCGAATTTGCCGCCGGCATGCAGCGTGCACATGATGACTTCGAGCGCCGACTTTTTCGGGAATTTCGGATGCGGATCGACCGGGATGCCACGGCCGTTGTCGCTCACGGTGAGGAAGCCGTCAGCAGCCAGTTCAACCTCGATGAATGTCGCGTGACCGGCCAGCGCCTCGTCCATCGAATTGTCGATCACCTCGGCAAACAGGTGATGCAGCGCCTTCTCGTCGGTGCCGCCGATATACATGCCGGGGCGGCGGCGCACCGGCTCCAGCCCCTCCAGCACCTCGATCGAGGAGGCGTCGTAGGCACCGGCTACGGCGGGGGGGCGGGCAAAGAGATCGTCGGCCATGACAGAGCGGTTAATCAATGTGAGCGGCGGGCGCCACACCCTATCCCTCTCCCAAGCGGGAGAGGAATTACCGTACGCGGGGTCCGCCGAACGGCAGCGGCGGCGGCGGGCGGCGATCGCGGCGGGGGAGCTGCGCCTGGTACGCGACCGAGCAATGGCTGAGGCAGTAGGGAAAGCCGGGATTGATCGGTGCCCCGCAGAAATGGAAGTCGGGCTCGCCAGGATGACCCAGCGGCCATTTGCAGATCTTGTCATTCAGCTCGAGTAGGCTGGTCTTGCCGGCCATCTCGGCGTTGGGCCGCGCGGGGACAAGCCGGCGCGGCGGCGCGGGCGTGATCGGCGGCTGCTGGTCGCCCGGCCCCTGGCGCTGGAAGCCGCCGGGGCCGATCGAGCGGACCATCGGCTGCGGCGGCGGCGGCGGGGCCGCGACGGCCACGACCTCGGGCTGCGCATCCTCCTCCTCGGCCAGCTCGACCGGCGGCGGCACGGCCTCGAGCGCTTCCTCGGCCGGCGCGGCGGCGGGGGCGGCGGCCTCGTTCGAACGGACCGGCGACGGACGCGACTGCAGCCCCAGCCGGTGCGCCTTGCCGATCACCGCGTTGCGGCTGACGCCGCCCAGTTCCTCGGCGATCTGGCTGGCGGTATTGCCGGCTTCCCATAGGCGCTTCAGCTGATCGATACGTTCGTCGGTCCAGGACATGCTTGCTTCCTCGGTGCCTTGCGGGCGCGGCCGCCAGCCGATAGGCGCTATGCCCATGACCGAACAGCCTTCAAACGGAACGCTTCCCGCCCCCGGCGTGCCGGTGCTCCCGTTCGTCAATTGGGGGGGATTGCGCACGCTCTATGTGAAGGAGGTGCGGCGTTTCTTCAAGGTGCAGCTGCAGACGATCTGGGCCCCGGCGATCACCACGCTCCTCTTCCTGGTGATCTTCACCGTCGCCCTCGGCCGCAGCGGGCGCACCGTGATGGGCCTGCCGTTCGCCGATTTCATCGCGCCGGGCCTGATCATCATGGGCATGATGCAGAATGCGTTCGCCAATGCGAGCTTCTCGCTGCTGGTCGGCAAGATCCAGGGGACGATCGTCGATTATCTGATGCCGCCCTTGTCCACCGCCGAGCTGCTCGCCTCGATGGTCGCCGCCGCGATCACGCGCGCCGCGCTGGTGGGTGCGGCGGTGTGGGTGGCGATGCTGCTGTGGCCGGGCGTGCACGTGATCCCGCGGCATCCGTGGGCGGTGGTCTGGTTCGGGCTGATGGGATCGGCCTTGCTGTCGTTCCTGGGCATCCTCACCTCGATCTGGGCGGAGAAGTTCGATCATGCCGCCGCGGTGCAGAATTTCGTGATCCAGCCGCTGTCGCTGCTGTCGGGCACCTTTTATTCGGTCGACAACCTGCACGGCGTGTTCCACGCGATCAGCCACGCCAACCCGTTCTTCTACGTGATCTCGGGCTTTCGCTACGGCTTCGTCGGCGTGGCCGATTCGCCGATCGCGTTCGGCGCGCTGGCGATGCTGGCGGTGAACGTGGTGCTGGGCGTGGTCTGCTATGCGCTGCTGGCGAAGGGCTGGCGGCTGAAGGCGTGATTGACGCGGGCGCGCGTTTGGCCCTATAGCTCGTGTCTGAAAATGGGCGGCCGTCGGGGCCGCCTTTTTGCGTTTCTGGACCAAGAGGAAGCTTGCGATGCCGATCACCCCGCTCATGCCGGTTTATCCGCGGTGCGATGTGCGGCCGGTGCGCGGCGAGGGCTGCTACCTGATCGGCGAGCGCGGCGAGCGCTATCTCGATTTCGCCAGCGGCATCGCGGTCAACATCCTCGGCCACGGCCATCCCGTGCTGGTCAAGGCGATCGCCGACCAGGCGGCGACGCTGATGCACGTCTCCAATCTCTACGGCAGCCCGCAGGGCGAGCATCTGGCGCAGCGGCTGGTCGACACGACCTTCGCCGACACGGTGTTCTTCACCAATTCCGGCGCCGAGGCGGTGGAGTGCGCGATCAAGACCGCGCGGCGCTATCACTTCGCCAACGGCAACCCCGAGCGGCACAAGCTGATCACCTTCCGCAACGCGTTCCACGGCCGCACGCTCGGCACGATCTCCGCGACCGACCAGCCCAAGATGCGTGACGGGTTCGAGCCGCTGCTGCCGGGGTTCGAGGTGGTAGCGTTCAACGATCTCGCCGCCGCCGAGGCCGCGATCGACGACAATACCGCCGGCTTCCTGGTCGAGCCGGTGCAGGGCGAGGGCGGCGTGATGCCCGCGACGCAGGAGTTCCTGCAGGGCCTGCGCCGGCTGTGCGACGAACACGGCATGCTGCTGGTGCTGGACGAGGTGCAGTGTGGTTTCGCCCGCAGCGGCACCTTCTTCGCGCACGAGCAGTACGGCATCGTGCCCGACATCATGGCGGTGGCCAAGGGCATCGGCGGCGGCTTCCCGCTCGGCGCGTGCTTGGCGACCGAGAACGCCGCCAAGGGCATGGTGTTCGGCACGCACGGCTCCACCTACGGCGGCAACCCGCTGGCGATGGCGGCGGGCGAGGCGGTGATGGACGTCGTGGTCAACGACGTGTTCCTCGAAAACGTCCGCCGGATGGGCGAGCGGCTGCGCCAGAGCCTGGAGCAGCTGATCCCCAACCACGATCATCTGTTCGAGGGCGTGCGCGGGCTCGGCCTGATGCTGGGGATCAAGCTCAAGTCGGACAGCCGCGGGTTCGTGGCGCACCTGCGCGATCATCACGGGCTGCTGACGGTGGCGGCCGGCGACAATGTCGTGCGCATCCTGCCGCCGCTGGTGATCGACGAAAGCCACATCGCCGAAGCGATCGAGAAATTGTCGGCAGGCGCGCGGGACTACCGGGTTCCGCAGGCGGCATGACGCGCCATTTCATCGACCTCGCCGATGCCGGCGGGGAGGCGATCGCGGCGATGCTGGGCGATGCGCTGGAGCGCAAGGCCGCGCGCGCCGACTGGCCCAGGGGCAGGGCGGATGCCGACGCGCCGCTCGCCGGGCGGACGCTGGCAATGATCTTCGAGAAGAACTCGACCCGCACGCGCGTCTCGTTCGACATGGCGATGCGCCAGCTGGGCGGCACCACGATCGTGATGGACTCAGGCTCGATGCAGTTGGGCCGGGGCGAGAGCATCGCGGATACCGCGCGTGTGCTCTCGCGCTACGTCGATGCGATCATGATCCGCACCGACGATCACGCGAAGGTGGTCGAACTGGCGCAATACGCCACCGTGCCAGTGATCAACGGCCTGACCGATCGGTCGCACCCCTGCCAGGTGATGGCCGACATGCTGACCGTGCTGGATCACCGCGCCGCGCTGGCCGGCACGCGCTGGGCATGGCTGGGCGACGGCAACAACATGCTGCACTCGATCATCGAGGCGGGCAGCCTGATGCACTTCGAGGTCCGCGTCGGCTGCCCGGCGGGCTACGATCCGGCGATGGACGTGCTGGAGGCGGCGCTGAAGCGCGGCATGACGGTGCAGATCATGCGCGATGCCATGCGCGCGGTGATGGGCGCCGACGTCGTCGTTACCGACAGCTGGATCTCGATGGGGCAGGACCATGCCGAGGAGAAGCTCGCCGCGCTCGCGCCCTATCAGGTGACCGAGGCGGTGATGGCCGCGGCGGAACCCGACGCGCACTTCCTCCACTGCCTGCCCGCGCACCGCGGTGAGGAAGTGGTGGACGCGGTGATCGACGGCCCGCAGTCGCTGATCTGGGACGAGGCGGAGAACCGGCTGCACGCGCAGAAGTCGATCCTGCTGTGGTGCTTCGGGATGCTCTGAACTTTCGTCATTCCAGCGAAAGCTGGAATCTCGGTCGTACAGTCACGACATGCTCGACGAGATGCCAGCCTTCGCTGGCATGACGAGGAATGGAATGTCGGACTTCCGAAACGAGGACTATCGCGCGGTGATCGGCCATGTCGACACCACCCTCGGCTTCACCATCCCGCCGCGCCACGCGCGCGGGCGGCTGGTGCGGCTGGGGCCGGTGCTCGATGCGATCCTGAGCAACCACGATTATCCGCCGGTGATCGAGCGGCTGCTGGCCGAGGCGCTGACGCTGACCGCGCTGCTGGGCACCACGCTGAAGGAGGTCGGCGGCCAGCTGACGCTGCAGGCGCAGTCGCAGGGCGGCGTGATCGACCTGCTGGTATGCGACTATAAGGGCGGCGAGATGCGCGGCTACGTCCGCCACGATCCCGACCGGCTGGCCGAGGCGCCGGCCGACCCCTCGTTGTTCGCCTTGTTCGGCAAGGGCCATCTGGCGATCACGTTCGACCAGTCGCTGACCGGCGAGCGCTATCAGGGGATCGTGCCGCTGGACGGCGCGTCGCTGGCCGAGGCGGCGGAGAGCTATTTCAGCCAGTCCGAGCAGATCCCCAGCCTCGTCCGCCTCGCGGTCACGTCGCGCGGGGCGGAGGGCCATGTCGCCGGCGGGCTGCTGATCCAGCACCTGCCCGAGGGCGAGGAGGGGCGCGACCGCATCCACACCCGGCTGGATCATCCCGAGTGGGAGCATGTCCACACGCTCGCCACCACGATCACGCCCGAGGAACTGACCGATCCGGCGCTGCCGCTGGACCGGATCGCGTGGCGCCTGTTCAACGAGGAGGCGGAGGTGCGCGTGCTGCCGGTCGCGCCGATCTCGCGCGGGTGCCGCTGCAGCCTGGACCATATCCGCGACGTGCTGGGCCGTTTCCCCGCCGAGGAGCGCGCCGACATGGCCGAGCCGGACGGCTTCATCCGCGTCGACTGCGCCTTTTGCGCGCGCAGTTTTCCGATCGAGCCGGCATCGCTTGACTGATCCGCGCCTGCTATGAAGCGGGCGATTCTGGAGACGAAACGCATGCCTGTTTACCGGATGATCTTCGGCGCCGCGGCGCTGGCGTTGTTTGCCGGGGCGCGGCATGCGCCACCACCGAAGCCGGCGCCGCCGCTGCCGGCATTGGCGCCAGACGCGCTCGTCGCCGCGCGCGCGCTGCAGCCGGGCCTGTGGCAACTGCTCGTCTCCGACAGCGGGCACACCGTGCCGCGCGAGATTTGCCTGGGCGATACGCGCCAGCTGCTCCAGCTGCGCCACGGCGCCACCCCGTGCGGCGCGCTGATCGTCGCGAACGACGCCAAGGTCGCGACCGTGCAATATAGCTGCCCCGGCGCCGGCTGGGGCCGCACGTCGCTGCGTCCCGAGACGGCCGTCAAGCTCCACCTCGACAGCCAGGGCATCGCCGACAACGCCCCCTTCTCGATCACGGCGGAGGGCCGGCGGATCGCCGATTGCGCACCCGCCCAGCCCGCAGCAGTGCCGGCCGCTCCCGCCGCGCCGCCGCCGCCCGGCCGTTAAGCTCAGGTATACCTGCCGCGGCCTAGGGAGGAACGGTGCCGGTTTGGGCACGCTTTCTCCCTAGCGGCTGCAAAGCCCAACTGGGCCGCCGTTACAGGCGGCCCTTCTTTTGGGCGGGCTTCCTTGCCGGCCCATATTGGTCTAGCCGCCCCGCATGACCACCGCGCCGCAGCATCGGCCCCAGCCGTCCGCGATCGTGCTGCTTTCGGGCGGGCTCGATTCGATGGTGGTGGCGGGGCTGGCGCGTTTCCGCGGCCGTCCCATCGCCTTCATCGGCCAGGAAAAGGGCAACGACACCCAAAGCCGCATCAAGCACAATTTCGGCTCCGCCATGCCGGAAGGCTATCGCAAGGCGGTGCGCATCTTTGAAC
>CAXUMU010000147.1:0-7635 GCA_964252145.1 uncultured Sphingomonadaceae bacterium | reverse complement strand
GCTCCAGCCCCACACGCTGTAGATCATCGCGCCGGCCATCATCAGGTTGGTGATGAACGCCTGGCCGATGTTCATCCAGGCGAGCGAGGTCTCGACCTTGGTGGTCGTATCGACCAGCCGCTTGACCGTCTCGCCGTAGCGGCGTTCCTCCACGCCTTCCGCGCTGAAATATTTGACCGTCTCGTAGTTCAGCAGCGAATCGACCGCCTTCTGCGTCGCCTCGCTGTCGTTCCTGGTCCATTGGCGGCGCAGCTCGATCCGCCACTCGGTCATGCGTTGCGTGAACAGGATGTAGAGCGCGACCATCACCAAAGTCGCCAGGACCAGCGGCCAGCCGAACTTGACGAGGAAGATCACGCAGACCGCGGTCAGCTCGAAGATGGTCGGCGCGATGTTGAACAGCAGAAAGTAGAGCATCGTATCGATGCTCTTCGAGCCGCGCTCGATCACGCGGGTCAGCGCCCCGGTGCGCCGCTCGAGATGATAGCGCAGCGACAGACGGTGGAGGTGCGAGAACACCTGCACGGTCAGCCGGCGCGCGGCATCCTGCCCCACCCGCTCGAAGATCGCGTTGCGCAGATTGTCGAACAAGGTGCCGCCGAAGCGCGCCGCGACATAGGCGCCGATCAGCGCCATCGCCAGCAGCGCGCCCTGCTCTTGTCCCGGCGCCATCCGGTCGATCGCACCCTTATAGGCGAACGGCAGCGCCAGCGTCACCGCCTTGGACAGCACCACCAGCAGCAGCGAGGCGACGACGCGCAGGCGCAGCGCCGGCCGGTCCGCCGGCCACAGATAGGGCAGGAAGCGGCGCAGCAGCGCGTAGCCGTTCTCGGGCATCGGCGCGTTCGTGGAATCGGCGGTGGGCGGCATCGTCCCGCTAGATAGGGCCGCGGCCGCGGAAGCGCAAAGCGCCCGTGCGCGCGGGCGCCCCTCCCACGTCCGCGCCCGCACCGTGGGCACCTGACTTAGTGCTTTGTTGGCAATTTCGGACCTATGGCAACAAATGTTAGCGTGTTGATGAGGCCCGGAATGATGACAAATCCACCCTGCACCGGCTGTCGGGATGGCGCGGCGCTGGACTTCAGCTTCTCGATGGCGTTCCAGCCGATCGTGGACATCACCGCCGGGCTGCCCTTCGCCTATGAGGCGCTGGTGCGCGGACCGCAGGGCAAATCGGCGGCCAGCGTGCTGGACCAGGTCACGCCCGAGAATCGCTATGCGTTCGACCAGCAGTGCCGGGTCAAGGCGATCGAGACCGCCACGCGCGCCGGGCTGCTGGATGGTGCGGCGCGGCTGTCGATCAACTTCCTGCCGAACGCGGTCTATTCGCCCAAGGCGTGCATCCAGCTGACGCTGCGCACCGCCGCGGCCAACAGCTTCCCGACCGACCGGCTGATCTTCGAATTCACCGAGAATGAGCGGATGGCCGATCCGGATCATGTCGCCAACATCGTCCACAGCTACCAGCAGATGGGTTTCGGCACGGCCATCGACGACTTCGGCGCGGGGCATGCCGGGCTCGGCCTGCTCGCGCGCTTCCAGCCCGACATCATCAAGCTGGACATGGAGCTGGTGCGCGGGCTCGATGCGAGCCTGCCGCGCCGGCTGATCGTGGCCGGCGTCGTCCGGATGGCGGCGGAACTTGGCATCACCGTGATCGCCGAGGGAATCGAGACGACAGGCGAACTGGCGGCGCTCAAGACGATCGGGGTGCGCTACATCCAGGGCTATCTGCTGGCCCGGCCCGGTTTCGAAATGCTGCCCGCCTTCACCGTCCCCGGACCGGCCGCCAGCGCCATCGCCGCCTAGACCGCGACCGGCCGGCCGCCACCCACCGGCGCGGGCTCGCCCCGCGCGTAGGTGCCCACCAGCAGGCCGGCCGCCAGCACCTTGCCCGCCATCGCCGCGACGATCGCGCCGCGCCGCGGCGTCGGCCCGGGATCCGCGGGATCGGCCAGCGCGAACAGCTGGAACGCGTAATAATGCGGGCCGTGACCGGTGGGCGGATCGGGCGGCAGCCAGCCCTCGCGCAGGAAGCTGTTGCGGCCGACATCGCCTCCATCCGCCGTGCCGCCCCCGTCGGCCACGATCGCGCCTTCCGCCAGCCGCCCGGCATCCGCCGGCATCCCCCAGACGATCGCATGGACCAGCGGGGTGCGCGCCGGCGCGTCGGGATCCTCCACGATCAACGCCAGCGCGGTGGTGCCCGGCGGCGGATCGCGCCATACCAAAGGCGGCGACACCCCCGCCCCGTCCGCGGTGAAGCGCTCGGGCAGGCGCGCGCCGTTCGCGAAGGCGGGGCTCATCAGGTCCAGCGTGGCGAAGCCGCCGCCCAGCTCGGGCGCGGCGATCACCAGCTTGTCGGCGCCGGCGCGAAGCCCGCGCATCGCATGCCCCAGCCAGTGCGGCACATGTTCGAGCATCCGGGCGCTCCTCCCCTGGGCACGACCTACGCCGAAGGAACGGGACGGCGGGCGAAAGGGTTCCGACCGAGCCTATCATAGCCGGAGACGATGCATGACCAAGACGCTGGCCGACCTGGCCGGGAAGATGCGCGACATCGATTTCGCGATGCTTTCCACCCACACGCAGGGCGGCGCGATCGGCGCCCGGCCGATGAGCAACAACCGCGACGTCGATTATGACGGCGATTCCTATTATTTCACGTGGGATCAGTCGCGCATGGTCAACGACATCGCCGCCGATCCGCAGGTGGGGCTGAGCTTCCTTGGCTCGTCCGGGCTGCTGGGCCGCCGCCCGTTCTTCGTGGCGGTGGAAGGCCATGCCGAGCTGATCCGCGACAAGGCACGATTCGCCGCGCACTGGACGAGCGATCTCGACGCCTGGTTCGACGACGGCATCCACACCGCGGGGCTGGTGATGATCAAGGTCCATGCCAGCCGGCTCCATTATTGGGATGGCGAGGACGAGGGCGAGATCACGGTCTGACCGCCGCGCTCAATGCAGCGTCGCGGCGGGCGGGTGCAGCGGCCAGCGGCCCAGCTCGATATGGCGGGTCGCGCCGACGATGCTGTGGATCAGCACGAACTCCTCCGCCTGCCAGCCGATCGGATCGACCGGCGCGGCGAACGGATAGCCCGCGCGGTACAGCAGGGTGACGTGCGGACTGAACCGCGCGCCCCGCCGCCGCGCGACGCCGCGCTCGGCCAGCGCGCCGTCCAGCGCATGCCCGAAGCGCCGGAGCGCGTCAGGCATGCGGCGCGGGCGTGCGACGATCGAGCGGCGGCTGCCGCTCAACTGATCCAGCAGCACCGGGAACGCCTCCGCCCGCACCGCGCCGCCGGCCTCAACCATCGCCCGCGCCAGCGCCGCCGGAAACAGGTCGTAATCGTCGGTCAGGCTCACCGTCAGGTGCAGCCGGTCGATCGGCACGCGCGTGCCGGCGGCCGGCAGCGCATAGCCGAGCTGGGCGAGCCGGCCCGCCTGCGGACGGGGCGGGCGGAGCGCGAAGAACAGGCGGTGGAGCAGCGGGAACGGCATGGCGGGCCTCGCGAGTCGGGCTTTCGTTCCTGATATGTTCTGAGCCCGCGAAGAGTCGAGTCCCATTCGGCACCGGCTTGGCAAGGCGCCGCGCGGGGCGATATGATGGGACATGAACCTGATCTCGATCCTTATCGGCATCTTCGCGCTGCTGTGGGCGCTGCTCGCCTTCCTGCCGCTGTTCGGCTGGATGTACTGGCTGGTCATCCCGGTCGCGCTGGTGGGCTTGGGCTTCGGCGCGCTCTCCAGCCACCGCGGCGGGCGCAACCTGAACGTGGTGGTGATCGTGGTCGGCATCATCCGGCTGGTGATCGGCCACGGGATCATCTGAGCCGCGGTTCGAGACCCCGTTGTTCCTTCCAGCCTTCCAACTGCCGTTTGCACTGAGCTTGTCGAAGTGCCGGCTGAGTTGGGGCTTCGACAGGCTCAGCCCAAGCGGCGTTGGGCGCGTTCGACGCTCATTCGGTTGACCGAAATTGACGGAGTTTACGCCACGTCGGAGGGCGCATCGCCCTGCGTGCCGCGGGCCGGCCGGCGGCGCGCAGCGCGATGCCGGGGCGGTTCCGCCGCGGCGAGCTCCAGCTTGAGCGACTGCCGCGCGAGGCGGATGTCGCGATCGTGCCGACAGTGCGGATCGGCGATGAAGAGGAACGGTCGAAGGCAATCGGCGTGGTAGACAGCAAGCTGTGGACCGCGATCCACGTATGGCGTGGCGAAGTGGTGCGGCTGATATCGGTGAGGCGAAGCAATGCGCGTGAACAAGGAGACTATGATCGCGATCCCGGCTGATCCGACGATCCCGAGGACCGCGACGTGAGCGTCGCGGGGCTGGAACGCGGGCTGATGGGCCGTCGCATCCGCCGCCTGCGCAACAAGCTGGGGCTGAGCCAGGAGGCGTTCGCCACCACCTACCGCATCCCGCTCGCCAACATCCGCCAACATGAGATCGGCCGCCACATGCCCCGCCGGCGGTACGCGCCTATCTGATGGTGATCGAGGCGGAGCCGGAGGTGGCGGCATGGGCTGTGGCCGAGGTGAAATCGAACGCCATCACTAAATAGCTGCCTTAAGCAACCGAACGAAGTAGCTTGAGTTACTTACACAAGGTTATTAACCGCTTGCGATACTCGGCCGTGGTTAACACCAAAATGTTCAGCTATATCTTGTTGGTGAGCATCGGGATGATCGGCTGCGTACTGCCTGATTTCTGCAGCCATCTCGGGCGTTAGCTTAGGACTCCTTGTGTAGGCTCGCCTCTTAGCAGATTTGCGGTAAGTCTGGTCCGCCAGATCATACAACTCATCTATGCCGTATTCCTCGGCTAGCTCTCGCATCCGATCACGAACTTCAGGAATCCCCATGCTTTGACTCCCCACCCCATGCGCAAATCGGTCAGATCAAGATGTGCTGATTTCGCTCACCGTAATCATTAGCTCGTTCCAATGTACGCCGGCAGGGCGGGATCCACACTACCTGTGTTTGCTCATTGCATCCGTGTTCCCATACAAGCCAAGCGTACCCAGTCGCTGTGGAAGCTTTTTCGTCAAGTCTGCCCCTGACCATCGGAACGCGTTCGACAAACTGTGCGAACTTCGAGGGCGGATTGTGCTGGAAGAGACGCTTGTACCTCCCGACACTCTCTAGAAACACTGTTCGCACTAGCATCGCCACACCCTGCCGGGCCACGTCAAGAGAGCGCAATGCAAACTCCTCTGCAAGCCGAAAAGGAGGGTTTGTGACCACCCAATCCACTGCGTTTGTTTCATATGGATACGCAAGGTAGTCGCGGACCGGCGCATAACCATAATCGAACGCATCGCCGCAGCGGACTTCACGAAAATGCTCTTTGAGTACCCGCGCCATGTGCCCTGCGCCACATGCGGGTTCCAAGCACGTAAGCTGGCCTAGCATATCGCGCTTGATCACATGCTTGATAAGGGCACGCGTTGCCCACGGAGGGGTCGGAAAGTCGTCGCGGCTATCACCCGGCTCAACGCGTTGCGACATGACGGCGTGAGACGTATTTTGCATAAGCACCTCTTTGGAAGATGCTCTTAGACTTTAAGCGACTCGGTGAGAATCCCTTATTTTTGAGAGAGTCAATCCGTGTCCGTTGTCGCCCTACTCACCGTCCCTCTTCACCCAGGCACATCAGACGCCGGCTCGTTGGGCTCGACCACCGCATAGTCCCGTTCCCAGCCTTCGTTCTCCAGCACGATCGTCTGGATCGCCACCGCATTGGCGTTCGCGTCCAGGTCGGGGAGGGCCTGGAAGGAGGAGGGCCAGCAGCGGTAGATCTTGTAGGCCATGACGATCTGGCCGGCCTCGTTGTGCAGCTCCAGGATGATGTCCTTGCGGAAATCCTTGAGCGATTCCTCGGCCCCCGCGCCGGCGCCCAGGTTCTGCACCTTGTTGGCCCAGCGTTCGAATTCCATATCGTGGGTGACGCCGCGCTCGATCGTGATCGGCTCGTACTTCGATGCGCCGGGGGACTTGTGCGCGGCGGAGGGGTCGCCGCCGGTGCGGTGGACGACGACCTCGGTGGAGCGCCTCCGCGCGCTCACCTTCGAGATGCCGGCGATATAGCGGCCGTCCCATTTCAGGCGGAACTGAAATTCTCGTACGGATCGACGCGGTTCGCGTTGACGGTGAACTCGGCCATGTGCCGCCCTCCCTGGCAAACCGGCAGGAGGCGGCAGCGGCCGGCGCGAGTCAACCGCCGGCTTGCCTGTGTTCCTTTTGTGTTCTAGACCGCACACGTGCAGGCACTGTTCGACTTTGCCGCCGCCGACCTGCTCGGCTGGCACGCGCGGCTGCTGCAGTGGCGGGGCGATCCGCTGCCGGTCGCGCGGCGTACGCCGGCGGGGCAGCTCGTCAAGTCGATCATCAGCGCGCGCACGCGCGATGCGGTCTCCACCGCGGCTTATGATGCGCTGGCCGCGCGCTATCCGGATTGGGGCATGCTCGCGACGGCGCCGGTCGGCGACGTGCGGCGGATCATCGCGGCAGTCACGTACCCGGACGACAAGGCCGCCTATCTCGTCGCGGCGATGCGGATGATCGGCCACGAGCGGCCGGATCGCCGGCTGGAGTTTCTCGGCGCGCTGCCGCTGCGCGATGCGCTCGCATGGCTGGAGCGGCTGCCGGGCGTGGGACGCAAGGTCGCTGCTTCGACGCTCAACGCCAGCACGCTCGCGCGGCCGGTGTTCATCGTCGACACGCATGTGCTGCGCGTGCTCCACCGCCTGCGCTTCGTATCTGCCTCGGCCGATTTCCGCGCGGCGAGCGAGGCGCTCACCGCGGCGCTGCCGGCCTGGTCCGGCGACGATTTCCTGCGCCTCCACATCCTGACCAAGCGGCTCGGCCAGACGGTCTGCCGCTGGGACGTGCCGGAGTGCGCGCGCTGCCCGCTGGCGAAGGATTGCCCGAGCTATTCCGCCGGCAGATAGATCTCGCCGCCCTTAGCGCGGAACTTCTCGCTCATCTCGGCCATGCCGGCTTCGGCGTCGAGCGGGGCTGCCCCTCCACCATCCTGCGGATGGTCCCCCTCCCCGAGCGGAGCTCGGGGAGGATTGGCGGCGAGGAAGGTGTCGGCGCTCGCATTCTGCTTGGCGGCGAATTCGCGCACTTCCTGGGTGATCTTCATGCTGCAGAATTTGGGGCCGCACATCGAGCAGAAGTGCGCCACCTTCGCGCCCTCGGCCGGCAGCGTCTCGTCATGATATTGCTCGGCGGTGTCGGGATCGAGGCTGAGGTTGAACTGGTCGCGCCAGCGGAAGTCGAAGCGGGCGCGGCTCACCGCATCGTCGCGCAGCTTGGCGGCCGGGTGGCCCTTGGCCAGATCGGCGGCATGGGCGGCCAGCTTGTAGGTAACGACGCCCACCTTCACGTCGTCGCGGTCGGGCAGGCCCAGATGCTCCTTGGGCGTCACGTAGCAGAGCATCGCCGTGCCGTACCAGCCGATCATCGCCGCGCCGATGCCGCTGGTGATGTGATCGTAGCCGGGCGCGATATCGGTGGTGAGCGGCCCGAGCGTGTAGAAGGGCGCCTCGCCGCAGACGGCGAGCTGCTTGTCCATATTCTCCTTGATCTTGT
Source organism: uncultured Sphingomonadaceae bacterium (assembly GCA_964252145.1). GTDB lineage: Bacteria > Pseudomonadota > Alphaproteobacteria > Sphingomonadales > Sphingomonadaceae > JAQGLK01. Next base: position 39 of record CAXUMU010000147.1, on the reverse strand, counting down.
GCATCGGCACGTGGCCGGGGCCCTCGATCATCACCTGGA
>CAXUMU010000146.1:0-7640 GCA_964252145.1 uncultured Sphingomonadaceae bacterium | reverse complement strand
GCCCGGTTCCGTCCTACTCCGACGCGCCGCTCGCCACCGTCCGATGTAAAGGCTATTGCGAGTTAGTCTCATTAACGCTAATGTCCGATTCGTCAGGGAGAGGGCACGCATGGTCGTCTGTATCTGCAACGCGATCCGGGAAAGCGACGTCCGCCAGGCCGTGCGGTCGGGCGCGCAATGCCCTCGCAGCGCCTATGAATCGCTCGGCCGCCGCCCGCGCTGCGGCCAGTGCCTGACCTTCGCGCGCGAGATCATCGCCGAGGAACAGGCCGCCGCCTGAACGCGCTTTTTGGGTTCATTCCGGCACGGCCCTGCCTTAGGGTCGTCCCACCTTGCATCGGAGGCCGGCATGAAGGGCGACGCGCGCGTCATCGAACTGCTCAACGTCGCGCTCAAGAACGAGCTGACCGCGATCAACCAATATTTCCTGCATTACCGCATGCTCGATCATTGGGGCGTCGCGAAGCTCGCCAAGTTCGAATATGGCGAATCGATCGACGAGATGAAGCATGCCGACCAGCTGGCCGAGCGCATCCTGTTCCTCGACGGCCTGCCCAATTTCCAGCTGCTCGGCCGCCTGAAGATCGGCGAGACGGTGGAGGAGGTGCTGCGCGCCGACCTGGCGCTGGAACATGAGGCGATCCCCGCGCTACGCGACGGCATCGCGCACTGCGAGGCGGTGCGCGACTACGTCACCCGCGATCTTTTCACCCACATCCTCGACAATGAGGAGGAGCATGTCGATTTCTTGGAGCGCCAGTTCGACATGATCAAGCTGATGGGGATCGAAAACTACGTTCAGCTGCAATCCAGGCCGTCCGGCGAGGCGTAGCGCTGGGAGTGCGGATGACCTGCCGTAGACCCGTCGTCGCGAGGAGCGCAGCGACGCGGCGATCCATTTCCGTAACCCGGCGCCAAGCATAGACGTTGCGAGCCGGATTGCTTCGCTCCGCTCGCAATGACGAAGGATCGGGCGGAGCCGGCGTCCCAGCGAGCTAGCCCGGGATGACTTCAGACTGACCTACCCCGTTTGTGTCGAGCGAAGTCGAGACACCTGCACCCGCTTCGATCGTGTCTCGACTACGCTCGACACAAACGGGTCGGGGGATGGTTCAACGAAATGTCATCGCACTCTAGCTGTGTCTGTGGGAATGGCCGCCCGCGTGCGAAGCCGCCCCCGCCCCGCCGGAGGTCAGGTATGCGAGCACTGCGCGCACCGTCTCCTCCTCGATTTCGTCGGAGGTGAGGGTGGTCGTGAGCGGCGGGATCAGCGCGGCGTGGACGAGCGCGTGGACCATCTCCCCCACCACCGCGGCGGCGTGGACGGGATCGCGCACGCGCATCCCCGCGCGGACCGGTGCCGGCAGCGCGGCCAGCCGGTCGGCGATCGCGCGTACGGTGCCGGCATGGCCGTCGAAGATGCCGAGCTTCGGCATCTCCGCCTCCAGCACGGCATGGAGCGCCGAATCGATGCGGTGCGCCGCGACCACGCCGGCGACGATCCGCCGTACCGCCTCCGCCAGCGTCGCAGGCTTCTCCGGGCCGACAGCGGTGACGATCGTGTCGTGGACGCGCTGGCCGTGCCGCTCGACCACCGCGGTGACGAGCGCCTCCTTGTTCGGAAAATATTGGTAGAGCGAGCCGATGCTCACGCCGGCCAGCTCGGCGACGGCATTGGTGTTCAGCCCGGCATAGCCGTCGCGCGCGAGAATGCGAGCCGTCGCGTCCATGATCGCAGCCACGAGCCGCCTGGACCGCTCCTGCTGAGGCTTCTTCCGAGGGATCGCCGGCTGCACTTTTCGTAACCTCAACGCGAGTAGACGATGCGATAGATCACTCACATTCTTGCACGCGTCAAATAGGGGATCGAACGCGTGATTCGTCAGACATTCGCGACCTTGCTGGTCGCTACCGCCAGTCCGGCGCTGGCGCAGGTCGGCCCGGCCGGCGAGAGCGCGCTGCCCGATCGGCCGGGCGATGGCGAGATCGTCGTCTACGGCCGGGCGATCGCGCAGATCGGCACCGCCGTGTCCGGATCGCAGGGCGTGGTCGGCTACAAGGATTTCGAGGACAAGCCGCTCGGCCGCGTGGGCGAGCTGGTGGAGAATGTGCCGGGCGTGATCGCCACCCAGCATTCGGGCACGGGCAAAGCCAACCAATATTTCCTGCGCGGCTTCAACCTGGATCACGGCACCGATTTCGCCGGCTTCGTCGACGGCGTGCCGATCAACATGCGCACGCATGGCCACGGCCAGGGCTATCTCGACCTCAATTTCCTCATTCCCGAGCTGGTCCAGCGGATCGACTATCGCAAAGGGCCGTACTTCGCGGACGTCGGCGATTTCTCCGCCGCCGGCACGGTGAAGTTCACCACCGCCAGCCGGCTCGCCGCCCCGCTCGCCGAGCTGACGGCGGGCAGCTTCGGCTATTACCGCGCGCTCGCCGCCGGCAGCGGCGCGGTGGGCGGCGGCGACCTGCTGCTCGCGCTGGACGGCACGCTTTCCAACGGACCGTGGACGCTGGACGAGAAGCTCAGGAAGGTGAACGCGCTCGTCAAATATTCGGGCGGCGACTGGAATCTCGGCCTGACCGGCTATCGCGCGACCTGGAACGCGACCGACCAGGTGCCCGAACGCGCGATCGACAGCGGGCTGATCGGCCGCTTCGGCAATATCGATCCCTATCTGGGCGGCGCGACCACGCGGATCGGGCTGACCGGCAATGGCCGGTTCGGGAGCACCGAGGTCAACCTGTTCGCGCTCTATTACCGCTTCCGGCTCACCTCGAACTTCACCTATTTTCTCGACGATCCGGTCGATGGCGACGAGTTCCAGCAGCGTGACCAGCGCGGCGTGTTCGGCGGATCGGTGCGTCGCACGATCGATTCGCGCGTCGCCGGCATGCCGGTGACGTTCGCGCTGGGCGGCGACGCACGCTACGATCACATCGGCAAGATCGGGCTGTATCACACGGCGCGGGCTGCGCGCATCGGCACCACCCGGCAGGACCGCGTCGATGAATATTCCGGCGCGCTCTATGCCGAGGGAACGGCGTCGCTGACCGACCGGCTGCGGCTGGTGCTGGGACTGCGCGGCGATCTCTACGGCTACAACGTCTACGCCGAGACCGACCCGCTGAACTCGGGCCAGGGATCGGACGGCATCCTCGGCCCCAAGGCGGCGCTGGCGTGGCGCGCGACCGATCATCTCGAACTCTACGCCAATTACGGCGAGAGCTTCCATTCGAACGACGTGCGCGGCGCAACGATCCGGTTCGATCCGAAGACCGGCGATCCGGTCGACCGGGTGCCGGTGCTGGTGAAGGCGCGCGGCGCGGAGCTGGGTGCGCGGGTGGAATATCCGCGCTTCACCGCCTCGATCGTGGGCTATTATCTCACGCTGGGATCGGAGCTGGTATTTTCGGGCGACGGCGGATCGACCGAGCCGAACGATGCGACGCGCCGCTACGGCACCGAGGCGACTTTGTTCTGGCGCCCTACGGACTGGCTGACGCTGGACGGATCGGCGGCGCTCACCCGCGCCCGCTTCCACGATGTCGCGCCCGGGCAGACGCGGATCCCCAATTCGGTGGACGATGTGCTCTCCGCCGGCGCCGAGCTGGAGCTGGGCCACGGCCTGTCCGGGTCGCTGCGCCTGCGCCACTTCGGCGCGGCACCGCTGATCGAGGACGACAGCGCGCGTTCCCGGCCGACGACGCTCGTCAATCTGGGTGGCTACTGGCGGTTCGGTCGGGCGAAGCTGGGCGTCGACCTGCTCAACCTGCTGGACGCGCGCGACAACGACATCACCTATTTCTACACGTCGCGCCTGCCCGGCGAGCCGGCGGGTGGGGTGGACGACTATCACCTGCACCCGGTCGAGCCGCGGCAGGTGCGCGTGTCGCTCCGTTACACGCTGTAGCAGCCGTACCCCGGTGCAGGCCCGGGCCCAGGATCGGACCGCGTGTAACTGGACCCCGGCCTGCGCCGGGGCACGCGTCTACTGGTGCACCGTCGTCCGCCGCATCGGCGCGAGCTTGGCCAGGAAGCGGTTCTGCGCGGCGAAGGGGACATGCTCGTCGCGCATCGCCGCCTGCAGATTCTCTACGAGTGCGCTGAAGTCGGCGGTTTGCAGCCCCATATTCTTGTGCGCCGCCACCATCGTCCGGCCGCTATAGGTGCAGCCGCCGCCCAGGATGTAGCAGAACTGCTCCACCAGCAGGCGGTGCAGGCGGACGAGATCCTGGTTGCGGAAGATATCGGCGATGCGCGGATCGTTCTGGTTGCGGCGGGCCAAGCCGGTGATGATCCGCTCCACCCCTTCCCTGCCGTGGAACGCGCGCCACATCGCGTCGCCCGCGAACGGCGTGGCGCCGGCATTGGCGTCGCTCTGCACATAGGGCTCGACCGGCTCCTCGCCCGGCGGGACCGACGCCGCGGCGGCAAACAGGTAGGCGAGAAACAGCATGCAAACGCTCCGTCAAAAGCTCGACTGGACCGACAGGAACGCGCCGCGCTGCCGGTCGAACGTCGCGATCATGCCGAGATCGACATAGGCCGCCGTCAGCGCGACGTGGCGGACCGGCATCCACGCGACGAACAGATCGTAGGCGTCGTTCTCGCGCGTGAAACCCAGATTGTCGGGCTTGGTGCGATACTCGGCGCCCACCAGCAGGTGGCGCGTGACCAGCCGGCCGAGCGATCCCTCGAACTGCGGGCGGTAGCGGTCGTGCCGGTCGCCGCCGAAGCCGAGCAGGCCCGTCTGGTTGGCCTTGGTGAAGCGCACCGTCGCGTTCGCCACCAGGCTCTGCCGCAGCATCACCTTGGTCGCGGCGACGTAGAAATCGGTGCCATTCGCGTGCGCCCCGCCCACCGCACGGATCACCGCGCCGCGGTCGGCGCGCTTGTGCTGGATGCCGATCGAGACCTGCGGCAGCACGCTATCCTGATCGTAGACCGCGCTGCCCAGCACGCGCAGCTTGGCGCCGAAGATATCCTGCCCGAAGGTGAAGCCCCGGCCCAGACCCAGCGCCGCGCCCGCCGCCCGCGTGTCGAAGCGCTGGTGCGCATAGGAGAGCTCCAGCCGGTCACGGATGCCCGCCGCCGCGCCATAGGTGGTGAGGTCGAAATCGGGCAGCGCGGCGTAGCTCAGATGCGCCTTCGCGCCGTAGCCGGCCTCGGTCTCGTCGCCGGCGATCAGCGCCCACGTCGCCAGGCCGCCGCCGGCGGAGCCCTCGATGCTCGACACGCCGCCGGTCAGCAGCAGCTTGCCGCCAATCCGCGATTCCTCGGCCGCCGCCGGCGTTGCCGCAGCGAGGGCGAGCAGCGCCGCCCGCCATGTGCCGCGCAAGGATATCGGCATGTGCCTCTCCATCGTCCATTTCGGCTTTACTCAGCGATGGTTAGAACCGGATGAAGCCGCCGTTTACGCCTCGGAAACCGCGATGGCATTAAGGCCCGGGGCATGATACGGGTCGCACTTCCTTTCCTGGCCGCGCTGGTCGCGCCCGTATCGGCGCATGCCGCCAACGTCACGATCGACGTGCGCGGCGCGGACGGGCGGCCGGTGCCCGGTGCGGTGGTGATGGTCGACAGCCCGCGCGCGCCCGCCGGACCGATCCGTTTCCCGTGGCCGACGGTGATGGCGCAGCAGGATATCGCGTTCCAGCCGCACGTGCTGATCGTGCCGGTGGGCGCCTCCGTCACCTTCCCCAACAAGGACAAGGTGCGCCACCACGTCTATTCCTTCTCCAAGCCGAAGAAGTTCGAGCTGAAGCTGTACGGCCGCGACGACACGCGCAGCGTGGTGTTCGACAAGCCCGGCGTCGTCGCGATCGGCTGCAACATCCACGATCAGATGAGCGGATTCATCTGGGTGGTGGACACGCCGTTCGCGGCGCAGACCGATGCGGGCGGCCGCCTCGTCATCGCCAACGTGCCGCCCGGCGGCGCATCGCTCAGGCTGTGGCACCCGAACGTCCGCGCGCCCGGCAACATCACGCAGCAGGCTATCACGATCGGCCCGGGCGGCTTCGCGACGACGCTGACGCTGCGCTGATGCGCCGCCCGGCCGCGATCCGCCGTCTCGGGCTGCCGGCTTGGCGGTTCGGCCGGCTGCGGACGCGTCTGGCGGTGCGCTACACGATCCTGTTCGCCGCGGCCCTGCTGTCCGTGGCGCTGGTCGCGCAGATCGTGATCCTGGGCCACGCCCGGCAGAGCGTGCGCGCGGCGATGGCGACCAGCGGCAGCGTGTACGACCGGATCTGGACGCTGCGCGCGCGCTCGCTCACCGATTCGGCCGGCGTGCTGGCGCGGGACTTCGGCTTTCGCGCCGCCGTCGCCAGCGGCGACGATCCGACGATCCTGTCCGCGATCGTCAACCTCCAGCGCCGCGCCGGCACGCCCAACGCGTTCCTGGTCGAGACCGACGGCACCGTGCTGGGCGATGGCCCGGAGGCGCTGCGCAAGGAAATCTCCACCCTGCCCTACCTGCTCGCGGCCGGGCGCCACGACGCGGTGATCGCGGGGCCGGCCGGCGTCCACCGCATCGTCGTCTCGCCGATCCTGGCGCCCACCGAGATCGGCTGGATCGCCTTCGCCATCCCGCTCGGCGCGCAGGAGATGCACGCGCTGGAGCGGCTCTCCGCCATTCCGCTGACCGCCACGATGCTGCGGCTCGACGCGCACGGCCGGTGGCGCGCGGCCGACGGCAGCATCGGCCCCACCCCGGCGCTGCAAAGCGCGGTCGCCGATGCGCTGGCGCCGCCGGTCAAGCCGGCGATGATCAATTTCGGCCAGGGCCGGGCGTTCGCGCTGGTGAAACCGCTCGCCGGACCGGACGCGCGGCCGCAGGCGGCGCTGCTGCTGAGCTATTCGCTGGATGCGGCGCTGGCATCCTACCGCGGGCTCCAGATCGGCATCGCACTCGCCGGCGTGCTGGGGCTGCTGCTGGTGCTCCACGGCAGCATTCGGCTGGCCGACGCGATAGCCCGCCCGATCACCGCGCTGGACGCCGCCGCGCGCGCGATCGCGCAGGGCGACCACTCGCACGTCGAGGTGGTGGGATCGGACGAGATCGGCCGGCTGGCGGAAAGCTTCAACCGCATGTCCGCGGGCATCGTCGAGCGCGAGCACCGCATCGCCCACCTCGCCTTCCACGACGCGCTGACCGGGCTGCCGAACCGCGTGCTGTTCCGCGAGCAGCTGGAGGCTGCGCTTGCCCGCGCGCCGCGGCTGAACCATCAGGTCGCGGTGCTGTGCCTGGATCTCGACGGGTTCAAGGGCGTCAACGACACGCTGGGGCATCCGGTGGGCGACGCGCTGCTGCGCTGCGTGGGCGAGACGCTCGTCGAGCTGGCATCGGACGGCATGATCGCGCGGCTGGGCGGCGACGAGTTCGCGATCATCCTGCCCGTCCACGATGCCGAGCGGCCGCGCGATCTGGCCCAGGCGATCCTCGACCGGATGAAGCTGCCGCTGCGCGTCGACGGCCATCAGATCGTGTGCAGCACCAGCATCGGCATCGCGATCGGACCCGGCGACGGCAACGATGCCGACATCCTGCTGAAGAATGCCGACCTCGCGCTGTACCGCGCCAAGCAGGACGGGCGCGGCACCTACAGCTTCTTCGAGGCGTCGCTCG
>CAXUMU010000145.1:0-7654 GCA_964252145.1 uncultured Sphingomonadaceae bacterium | reverse complement strand
GCCTGGAGCGCCACGCCGATTCGGGCTGGTGGAAGGATCGCCAGCCGGAACTGGGGCTCGGCCCGCCCAGCTGGGGCTGGCTCGCCGCGGCCTACGCCTCGATCGCGCGACTCGGCCTGGCCGACGTGCTGGAGCGGGTGCGTACGCCGCTGCTGCTGCTGGCGGCCGAACAGGACAAGCTGGTGCGTGCGAGCGCCATCCGTGCGGCCGCGGCGCGCCTGCCCGACGCGGAACTGATGATCTACGCCGACGCCGCGCACGAACTGCTGCGCGAGACCGATGCGACGCGCGTACCGGTGATGACCGCGATCGACCGTTTCCTCGATGCCAGGGCACCCGCCCGGTGAACCGCTACGACATCGCGATCGTCGGCGCCGGGATGGCCGGCGCGACGCTGGCGGCGGCGATCGGCGATGCCGCGCGCGTCGTGCTGATCGAGGGCGAGGCGCAGCCGGGCTATCACGCCACCGGCCGCTCCGCCGCCTTCTGGAGCGAGACCTATGGCGGTCCGGTGGTGCAGCCGCTCACGACGATGTCGCGGCCGATCCTGGCCGCGGGCGGCTTCCTCCATCCGCGCGGCGGGCTGCACATCGCGGACGCCGCGGGTCGCGCCGAGCTGGCCGCGCTGGCGGAGGAGTTCGCCGGAAGCGGCGTCGAACTGCGCCCGGTGGAGCGCGCGGATCTGGTCGGGGCGATCCCCGGCCTGCGTTCCGGCTGGGACGCTGGCCTCGCCGAACCGTCCTGTCGCGACATCGACGTGGCGGGTCTCCATGCCGCCGCGCTGCGCGAGGCGAAAGGGGCGGGGGCGACGTTGCTCTGCGATGCCGGCGTGCTGGGCATCCGCCGCGACGCCGGCGGCTGGCGGATCGAGACGCGCGCCGGCCCGGTAGCCGCCGACATCATCGTCAACGCCGCCGGCGCCTGGGCCGGGCCGATCGCCCGGATGGCCGGGGCTGCCACAATCCCGATCACGGCCTATCGCCGCACGATCGTGCAGCTGATCGTCGATCCGGCGCCCCCGCCTGCGCTGCCGCTCGTGATCGACGCGGCCGGCAGCTTCTACTTCAAGGCCGAGGCGGGCGGACGGCTGTGGCTCAGCCCGCACGACGAGACGCCGGTGCCGCCGCAGGACGTGGCGCCCGAGGAGCTGGACGTGGCGGTCGCGATCGACCGGCTGGAGCAGGTGGTCGAGTGGCGCGTGATCAAGCGCGAGCGGGCCTGGGCGGGGCTGCGCAGCTTCGCGCCCGACCGGGTGCCGGTATACGGCTTCGACCGGCGCGCGCCCGACTTCTTCTGGTGCGCGGGGCAGGGCGGCTTCGGCATCCAGACCGCCCCCGCCGGGGCCGCGCTGGCGGCGGCGCTGCTGCTGGGGCGGAGCCTGCCGGACTGGCTGAGCGGAGTGGATGCGGAAAGGTTCGGCCCGGGGCGATTCTGAGATCCTCCCCGAGCTTTCGCTCGGGGAGGGGGACCGGCCGCAGGCTGGTGGAGGGGCAGCTAAAGCAGGATGACTTCAGACTGACCTACCCCGTTTGTGTCGAGCGAAGTCGAGACACCTGCACCCGCTTCGATCGTGTCTCGACTACGCTCGACACAAACGGGTCGGGAGATGGTTCAACGAAATGTCATCGCACTCTACAGCAAGCCGCGTTGTCCAAGAACCCCTCCACCGTGCTGCGCACGGTCCCCCTCCCCGGCGACAGCCGGGGAGGATTTAACCGCCTTGCATCACTTTCATCGCCGCGTCGCTGGCCAGCTTGTCGGCGCGTTCGTTGTCGGGGTGGCCGGCGTGGCCCTTCACCCATTTCCACTCGATCCGATGGGGCGCCGCCGCATTTAGCAGGTCCTGCCACAGCTCGGCATTCTTGACCGGCTTCCGGTCGGCGGTCTTCCAGCCGTTCCTGCGCCAGCCATGGATCCACTTGGTCAGCCCATCCATCACGTAGCGGCTGTCGGTGGAGAGCGTGACGCGGCACGGCCGCTTCAGCGCCTCCAGCGCGCGGATCGCGGCGGTCAGCTCCATGCGGTTGTTGGTCGTCGCCGGCTCGCCGCCCGCCAGCTCGCGCTCGCGCGTGCCCGAGCGGATCAGCGCGCCCCAGCCGCCCGGGCCAGGATTGCCCTTGCACGCGCCGTCGGTGGCGATCTCGACCAGCGGGAGTTCGTCGGTCACTTCAGGAAGCGCGCCAGATCGGGCGCATAGTGGGTCAGCCGCCGCCAGTAAGCGAGCGGATCCTTGCGCGTGACCAGCGCGCCGGGCGGCGTGTTCAGCCAGTCCCACGCGCGCGACAAGGCGAAGCGGATGCAGGCGCCGCTGGCGAAAGTGTCGAACGCGTCGCGCTCGATCGCCGCGAGCGGGAACAGTTCGTCATACCCTTCGATCAACGCATCGCCGATCGCCGGATCGTAGCTGCTGCCCGCCGCATCGAACGACCAGGCGCTGTGCATCACCGCCAGATCGTAGACCCTGACGTCGGTGCAGGCGAAATAGAAGTCGATCAGGCCGGTGACCGCGTTCCCCTGCATCAGCACGTTGTCGGGGAAGAGGTCCGCGTGGATCGTGGACTGCTCGAACTTCTCAGCGTGCCATGCGCCCAGGACGCGATCGATCGCGAAGCCGAGCGCATCGTGGAAGCCCGGTGCGATCTCGTCCAGGCTGCGGCCGCACCGCTCGAACAGCGGCCGCCAGGTCTCGGCGCCCATCGAATTGGGGCGGGCGAGCGTGAAATCGCGCAGCGCGACGTGCATGCCCCCCAGCGCGCGTGCGGCCGCCCGGGCCTGCGCCGGCGTCGGATGCGACAGCGACACGCCGGGGAGGAAGCGGATCAGGCAGGCCGGCCGCCCGCCGACCGTCTGGATCGCGCGGCCGCCGCGATCCTTGATCGCCGGCGGCGCGGCGATGTCGCGGTCCGCGAGATGGTCCAGCAGCGCCAGGAAGAACGGCAGATCGGCCGCATCGACGCGCTTCTCGTACAGCGTCAGGATGAAGCGGCCGCCTGTCGTGTCGACCAGATAATTGCTGTTCTCGACCCCCTCGGCGATGCCCTTGGCGGAGACCAGCGTGCCCACATCGTAGCGCGCGAGCAGCACCTCCATCTCCTCGGCAGAGACCTGCGTGTAGACCGCCATGGACGCCTGCTCAGGCGGGTTCGAGGCTGCGCGGCAGCTTGAACTGCATGTTCTCCGACGTTGCCGCCACCTCGCAGAATTCCAGCGCGAAGCGCGTGGCGAGCAGATCGGTCAGCTCGGTCACGAGCAACTCCGGCGCCGAGGCGCCGGCGGTGATGCCCAGCGTCCGCACGCCGTCCAGCCAGCCGAAGTCCAGCTCGGCGGCGCGGCCGATCAGGTGGGCGCGCACGCCGCAGCGTTCCGCCACCTCCACCAGCCGCACCGAATTAGACGAATTGGGCGCGCCGATCACCAGCATCGCATCGCATGATGTAGCGATCAGCTTGACCGCCGCCTGCCGGTTCGACGTGGCGTAGCAGATGTCCTCACCGCGCGGACCCTGGATCGTCGGGAAGCGGCGTTCCAGTGCGGCGACGATCTCGGCGGTGTCGTCCACCGACAGCGTCGTCTGGGTGAGGTAGGCGAGGTTGTCCGGATCGGCCGGCACGATCGTCGCGACATCGTCCAGCGTCTCGACGAGCGTCATGCTGCCGGGCGGCACCTGCCCGAACGTGCCGATCACCTCGGGGTGGCCGGCGTGGCCCACGAACAGGATGTGCCGCCCCGCCTCGACCAGCTTCTCGGCCTGGCGGTGCACCTTGGAGACGAGCGGGCAGGTCGCGTCGAGGAACTCCAGCCCGCGCTCGGCCGCTTTGTGCGGCACCGCCTTGGGCACGCCGTGCGCGGAGAAGACGACCGGCACGCCGTCGGGCACCTGGTCCAGCTCCTCCACGAACACCGCGCCCTTGGCCTTCAGGCTGTCGACGACGAACCGGTTGTGGACAATCTCGTGCCGCACGTAGACAGGCGCGCCGAACTTGCCGATCGCCAGCTCGACGATCCGGATCGCCCGGTCCACGCCGGCGCAGAAGCCGCGCGGCGCCGCGATCATCAGCCGCAGCGGGGGCAGGGCAGGGGTTGCGCTATCGTCGATCATTGCCCCCGCGCTCTACGCGATTGCTTGCCTGCGCGGAAGGCGGTTCCTATGATCCGCGCGGCCCGGCCCGCCCGCCGCCGCCCGTTTTTCGAGGATCATGCTTTGTCGCGTTTCCAACCCGCCGCCATCTGCCTGTCGCTGCTGGCGCTCGCCGCCTGCAAGAGCAATGGCGACTTTGACGAGACCGGCGGGGTGCGGATCACGCGGTCCGCCTGCCCGGCGGTGGCGGTGCCGGCCTATACCGGCGACGTGACCCTGTTCGATCCGCCGGCCAGCCGCGAGGCCGGCGCGATCGACGTGATCGCGACGATCACGAACGTGCGCACGACCTGCGGCGACAGCGGGACCAATATCCAGGCGACGGCGAATTTCGACGTGCTGGCCAGGCGGACCAATGCCGGCTCCGCGCGCGACGTGGTGCTCCCCTATTTCGCGACCGTCGTGCGCGGCGGGACGGCGATCGTCTCCAAGCAGGTCAGCCGGGTCAACGTCCATTTCGATGCCGGCGCGCTCCGGGCGAGCAGCGCCGGCAGCGCGACGGCGCTCGTCTCGCGCGCGGCGGCGACCGTGCCGGACGAGGTGCAGAAGCGCATCACGCGCAAGCGCAAGCCGACGGATGCGGACGCATCGATCGACCCGCTGGCCGATCCGGCGGTGCGCGCCGCGGTGCAGAAAGCGAGCTTCGAACTGCTGGTGGGTTTCCAGCTCAGCCAGGATCAGCTGGCCTATAACGCGACGCGCTGATCGATCGGGCCGCGCCGGTGAGCCCGGCAGGAAGGCAGGCGATGCAACTCTTTTACACGCGCGAGCATGAGTGGATCCGCGTCGATGGCGACATCGCGACGATCGGCATCACCGATTATGCACAGGCGCAGATGGGCGACGTCGTGTTCGTCGAGGTGCCGCCGGTCGGCACCTCGCTGGAAAAGGGCAAGGAGGCCGCTACGATCGAATCGATCAAGGCCGCATCCGATATCGTCTCGCCGCTGACCGGGCTGGTGGTCGAAGCGAATGAGCGCCTCGAGGCCGAACCGTCGCTGGTCAACGCCGCGCCGGAGGAGGACGGTTGGTTCTTCCGCCTGGCGATCGTGGACACCGCCGAGCTGGACGGGCTGCTGGACGCGCGAACCTATCACGAACGCGTGAAACGACTGTAATCTTTACGAACCGAGGCGAAATGTCCTAGTCCGGGACGCCGCTCGTAAGCGTCTGGTAAACGCGCCATTATGCAATTGACCGGCGCGATAGTGCCCTGCAGCAATCCGTCCGTACCGGAGGATTGTCCATGCACCTGCTCTGCCAGCTTGAACGACATCATGCCAGCATCTGCGAAGTGTGGAACGACGGACATTTCTTCAGCTTCTGCGAGCGCTGCGGCGCCGATCTGACGCGCCGGCCCGGCCGGCGCTGGCGGGCCGTGCGCGCGCCGAACAAGGTCGTCTGGAAGCCGCGCCAGCCCTACGACATGCCGTGGCGCCCGGATACCGCGCCGCCGCTTCCGTCGGACGAGATACCGGTCACGGCGGAGTGGCGCGCACTGATCGAGCGCAGCCGGCGCGCTTCCGACCGGGCGCCGCCGCGGCCGCCGCGCTGGGCCGAGGATCTCCCCGCACGATCGTGACGGTCAGTCGGGATTGCCGATCAGCAGCGTCGCCACCGCCTCGGAGAACAGGCCGATCGCGGCGCCGGCGGCGAGATCGGTGGGATAATGCTTGCACCGCGGGATCTGGATCGCCGCGACGGCCGCCGCCGCGCCGTAGGCGGCTGCGCCATGCTCGGGATAATCGCGGGCGAACGCGCGCGCCACGCTCACCGCGCCCGCGGTATGGCCCGACGGGAAGGAATTGATCGGGCTGCCGCGGCTGTTGCCGGGGCGCATCTCGTAACGTCCCTCGTCGACGAGCAGTTTCGGCCGGGTCCGATCGACCGAGCGCTTGACCGCGGTCTTCAGCGCGGTCGCGATGAACTCGGCGGCGAACATCCGCGCGCCGCTCCTGGCGAGCCGGCGGTTGCCGGTGGCGAGGCCCAGCAGCGCGGTGCCGGCGCAGATCGAGAAGAGCTGCGGCTGGTCGGCCAGTTCGCTCAGCGAGCCCAGCAGACGGACGACCGTCGTCTCGCGGTACGGCGCCGCGGCCTGCGTCACGGCCACGTCGGCCTGCTCCAGCGCGGAGGCGTCCTTCACCGCATCGGGCGTGTCGCACACATCCTTCATCCGCCGCCGCCCGATCCCAGCACGTTGATCGTGAACGCGATCACGCCGATGTTGAACACGAACGCGAGCAGGCAGTGCACCGTCGCCACCCGCCGGATATGGCGCGAGCAGATCTCCACGTCGGACGTCTGGAAGGTCATGCCCAGCGTATAGGCGAAGTAGATGAAGTCCCAATAATCGGGCTCGTCGGCATTGGGTATGGCGACGCCCTTGTGGTCGCCTTCGCCGTCATCGTCCCGGATATAATAGATGTGCGCGTAGTGGAGCGCGTAGACCGTGTTGCTGAAAAGCCAGGACAGCGCCAGCGTCGCCACCACCAGCGCGATCACGATCGGCTTGGGCTTGCCCTCGCCGCCAAGCTCCAGCGCGATCGCCACCAGGATCACGATCGACACCGCGGTGGTGACCACCAGCAGGAAGATGCGATTGGCGTCGTTGGCCGCGGCGTGGCGGCGCATGTCGTCGGTCTCGCAGCTGCGGAACAGCGGCACGAGCGAGATCAGGAACAGGACCGCGCCGATATCGAAACCGATCAGCACCGCATGCTGCCAGCCCGCCTTCGGCGCGGCGGCGACGGTCGCGACGATGGTGATCGCGACGAACAGGATGAAGCGCACCGGCGCGATCCGGCTGAGGCCGGTGGGTCTGCCGCTCGAAGCCTCTGCCATCCTCGATTTCCTTTACGGACGGGTGCAAGCGATACCGGGCGGTGGTGGGCTCGCCGGGATTCGAACCCGGGACCTACAGATTAAAAGTCCGTTGCTCTACCGACTGAGCTACGAGCCCCCTTTGGATCGTGCGGCTCCTATTGAGGGGGCGCGGTGCGGTCAACCACGCGGGGATCATTCGCCGCGGAGGTGGTTGAGCGGGTGGACGCCGCGCAGGTTGGTCTGGAACCCGTCCAGCCGCGGCGCGACCAGCGACCAGCGCAGCGGCATCGCCAGCGGGATGAAGGCGGTGATCTCGGCCAGCCGCGCATCCGCCTCGGCCAAGCGAGCGGTGCGCTCGGCCAGCGTTCCCGTCTCGCGCGCGGCGATCAGCGCGACATCGGCTTGCCCGCTGCAGATCCGGCTGCTCTCGCAGGCGAAGCGGCGCAGATACCAGCTGGAGATGTCCGACGGCGCGACCGCGTCGATCAGCCGCAGGTCGGCCGGCGCATTCTCCGCCACCCGCTCGGCGCGCACGCCGATCCCGGCCCAATCCTGCCGGATCGCGCCGAACAGCAGGTTGCCGCCGGAACCGGCCGGAAGCGCAATGCGCAGCGATGGCGCGGATCCGGACGCGGCTGTCCAGCGCGCGACCGCGTCGGCGGCGATCGCGCGGCGCTGCGCCAGCGGCGTATC
>CAXUMU010000144.1:1774-7706 GCA_964252145.1 uncultured Sphingomonadaceae bacterium | reverse complement strand
TCCTCGATCAGCATCTTGAAGCCGCCGCCCTGGCCGATGCCGCGCACCGGCGGCGGCGCCACGACCAGGATATTGCCTGCCGTGATCGCGCCGAACGCCTTGCTCAGCTGGCCGGTGATCGCGTCGATACCCTCCTTGCGGCCGGGACGTCCCTTCAGGATGACGAACAGCGCGCCGGCATTGGAGGCGGAGGTGAAGGTAGCGCCGTCGAAGCCGGCCAGTCCGATCGTGCTGCGGACGTTCGGATTGCGCAGGGCGAGCGCGCCGGCCCGGCGCACCACCTCGTCGGTGCGCTGCAGCGACGCGCCCGGCGGCAGCTGGACGACGCCGATCACATAATCCTGATCCTGCGCCGGGATGAAGCCGGTCGGCGTCGCCGTGAAGCGCCAGCCGGCCAGCCCGATCAGGCACACATAGGCGATGCCGACGATAGCGAGCGTGCGGATGATCTTCGCGGTCGCGCGGCCATAGCGGTTGGACAGCCGCTCGAACCCCCGGTTGAAGCCGGCGGCGAAGCGCGACGGCAGGCCGCGCCAGCCCGCGCGCGGCTCCGTCTCGTGATGCGGCCGCAGGATCAGCGCGGCCAACGCCGGCGACAGCGTGAGCGACACGAACACCGAGATCAGCGTCGCGGCCGAGATGGTGAGCGCGAACTGCTGGTAGAACAGCCCGGAGATGCCGGGGATGAACATCGTCGGCACGAACACGCCCACCAGCACCAGCGCGATCGCGATCAGCGCGCCCGACACCTCGTCCATCGTCTTGTGCGCGGCGTCCGCGGCGGAGAGCCCCTCCTCGTTCATCAGCCGCTCGACATTCTCGATCACGACGATCGCGTCGTCGACGACGATGCCGATCGCGAGCACCATGCCGAACAGCGACAGGCTGTTCAGCGAGTAGCCGAAGGCGAGCAGCACGCCGAAGGTGCCCAGTAAGGAAATCGGGATCGCGATGATCGGAACCAGCGCCGCCCGCCAGCTCTGCAGGAAGATCAGCACCACCAGCGCGACCAGCACGATCGCCTCGATCAGCGTATGCTCCACCGCCTTGATCGATTCGGCGATATATTCGGTCGGGTTGTACTCGATCGAATAGGTCATGCCCGGCGGGAAGCTCTTGGCCGCCTCGGCGATCTCGGCCTTGACCGCCCTGGCGGTGACCAGCGCGTTCGATCCGGGCAGTTGCTGCAGGCCGATGCCGATGCCGGGCCGCCCGCTGATATAGCCGTTGGTGCTGTAGCTCTGCGCGCCCAGCTCGATCCGGGCGACGTCGCGCAGCCGCGTCATCCGCCCGTCCGGGTCGCGCTTCACGACGATCCGGCCGAATTCCTCGACGCTGGTCAGCCGCCCCTGCGTCTGGATGCCCAGCTGGAACGGTGCGCCGCCGCGCGCGAACGGCGGCTGGCCGACCGATCCGGCGGCGACCTGCACGTTCTGCGCCTGCACCGCGGCCACGATCTCGTCCACCGTCATGCTGCGCGCGGCGGCCAGGCCCGGATCGATCCAGATCCGCATGTTGTAGTCGCGCCCGCCGACCACGGTGGTGCCGCCCACGCCCGGCACGCGGGTCAGCCGGTCGATCACCTGCAGCGTCAGATAGTTGCTGATATATTGCTGGCTGAGCGAATTGTCGGGCGACGAGAAGAACGCGAACATCAGGATGTCGGGCGAATTCTTGCGCACGGTCACGCCGATGCGGCGGACTTCCTCGGGCAGCCGCGGCTCGGCGGTGGCGACGCGGTTCTGCACCAGCACCTGCGCCTGATCGACGTCGGTGCCCTGCTTGAAGCTCACCGTGATCGCCACGCTGCCGTCGCTGGTGGACGACGACGACATGTAGATCATGTTCTCGACGCCGTTCACCGCCTCCTCCAGCGGGGCGGCAACGGTCTGGGCGAGCGTCTCGGAGGTGGCGCCGGGATAGCTGGCCGAGATCACCACCGTCGGCGGCGCGATCTCCGGATATTGCGCGACCGGCAGATTGGGATAGGCGATCGCGCCGACGATCACGATCAGGATCGACAGCACGGCCGCGAAGATCGGCCGGTCGATGAAGAAATGAGGCAGCCGCATGGCCTAACGCGCCGCGCCGGCGGCCGTCGCCTCCGACGAGGGCGGCACGATCTGCGGCGTGGCCTTGGGCGCATCGTCGGCGGCGCGCGGCGTGAGCACGGGGCGCCAGGGGGTCAGCGGCGATCCCGGACGCAGCCGCGACAGGCCGTCGAGGATCACCAGCTCGGTCGGCGCCAGGCCTGCACGCACCACGCGCAGCCCCTCGACCGAGGGACCGACCTCGACCGGGCGCGTGAGCATCTTGTTGTCCCGCCCGACGACGTAGACCACCTTGCGCGCCTGATCGGTGACGATCGCCTCGTCCGGCACCAGCAGCGCGCGGTAGGTGCCGGATCCCAGCAGGCGCGCGCGGCCGAACATGCCGGGGGTGAGGAAGCCGCTGGGATTGGCGACGACCGCGCGGGCGCGGATCGTGCCCGAATTGGGATCGACGTTGTTGTCGAGGAAGTTCATCCGCCCGTGCCAGCGATAGCCGGTCTCGTCGGCCAGCTGGATGTCGACCGGATTGGCGGTGTAGCGCGACGAGCCGCGCTCGCCGCGCTGATCCTGCCGCAGGTTCTTGAGATAAAAGCTCTCGGCGCCCTCGAAGCTGAACCAGATCGGGTCGAGCGAGACGATCCGGGTCAGCACGGTCTGGCCGTCGATCACGGTGTCGCCGAGGCTCACCTTGCGATCCGAAACGCGGCCGCCGACGGGCGCGCGCACGGTGGTGAACGACAGGTTGAGCTTGGCGACGTCCACCGCGGCGCGGCCGGCGGCGGCGTCGGCCTGCGCGCTGCGCTCGGTCGCGACATTGCCTTCCAGCTCTTCCTTGCTGACCGCCTGCGCCGCGATCAGCGCCTGGCTGCGCGCGGTGACGCCGCGCGCATTGGCCAGCGCGGCCTGCGCGCGCGCCAGCTGCGCCTGGGCCTGCAGCAACGCGGCGCGATAGGGGCGCGGATCGATCTCGAACAATTGCTGGCCGGCGCGCACGTTCTGGCCGTCGCGGAACAGGATGCGCGTGATCACGCCGGTGGCGCGCGCGCGGACCTCCACGTCCTGCGGCGCCTCGAACCGCCCGATATAATCGTCCCAGTCGACCACGTCGCGCTGCAGCGGCAGCGCGACCGATACCGTGGGCGGCGGAGGCGGCGGCGGCTGATCGCGGCCGCCGCAGGATGTCACCAAAAGAGCCGCGACTGCGATGAGGCGTTTCAATGCAGGTCCCCCTGTGCAGCGCAGCAAATAAGCGACTGGTCACGATCGGCAAGGGGGTCTCGCGAGTTTTTTATACCTATCGGTATAGATAGCACGGAGGATCGATGGCGGCCTCGCAGCGGTCGCGCCGATCCCGATCGGCGCCAAAATCAGCCGGGAACAAGGACATGGCTGCCGGGCCTTCCGATACGCGCCGGCCGCGGGTTGCCGAACCCCGCTGCGCCGCGATAACGCGGCCGCGATGCGCCGCCTGCTCCCCGATCCGTTCATCCTGGCGCTGCTCGCGACGCTCGCGCTGGCCACGTTGCTGCCCGCCCGGGGGCAGGCGGCAGTGCTGGTCGACTGGCTGTCGACCGCGACGATCGTGCTACTCTTCTTCTTCCACGGCGCGAAACTGTCGCGCGAGGCGGTGATCGGCGGGCTGAAGAGCTGGCGGATCCATCTCGCGATCCTGGGATCGACGTTCGTGATGTTCCCGCTGCTGGGCCTCGGCCTGGCCGGCGCCTGCCCTGCGCTGATGCCGCCGCCGCTGTGGCTGGGCGTGATCTACCTGGCGTGCCTGCCGTCCACCGTGCAATCGTCGATCGCCTTCACCTCGATCGCCCGAGGCAACGTGCCGGCGGCGATCGCCGCGGCCTCCGCATCGCAGCTGCTGGGCGTGCTGCTCACGCCGTTCTTGGTCGGCCTGCTGGCCGGCGCGCATGGCGGGCACGTGCCGGTATCGGGCGTGGGGCGGATCGTGCTCCAGATCCTGGTGCCGTTCCTGATCGGCCACCTGCTGCGTCCGTGGATCGGGAGGTGGGTCGCCCGGCACAAGGCGGCGATCGCGCTGACCGACCGCTCGACCATCCTGATCGCGGTCTACAGCGCCTTTTCGGGTGCGGTGATCGAGGGGATCTGGGACCGGCTGCCGCTGCCCACGCTGGCGATCCTGTTCGGCATCTGCGCGGCGGTGCTGGCAATCGCGCTGCTGTTCACGCGCACGCTGGCGCGCGCGCTCGGCTTCGGCCGGGAGGACGAGGTCGCGATCCTGTTCTGCGGCACCAAGAAGTCGCTGATCCAGGGCGTGCCGATGGCGCGCGTGCTGTTCGCCGGGCCCGATTTGGGGCTGATCCTGCTGCCGATCATGATCTTCCACCAGCTCCAGCTGATGGCCTGCGCCTGGATCGCACGGCGCTACGCGGCGACAGCGCCGGCCGGGGACTGATCGCGCGCCGCACGGTGCGCCAGCGCGCCGTGGATCTGCGCGACCACCGCCGCGCCCTCCCCCACTGCCGCCGCCACGCGCTTGGTCGACCCCGGGCGCACGGCGCCGATCGCGAACACGCCGGGCCGGCTCGTCTCGAGCGGCAGCGCGGTGCGGCCGCAGACCTGCGCGTCCCCCTTGAAGTCCAGGCCGGTCAGGATGAACTGCTTGTCGTCGGTATCCACGCAGCCCTGCAGCCAGCCGGTGTTCGGGTCGGCGCCGATGAACAGGAACAGATGGCGCAGGGCGCAGCGCTTGGTGGCGCCATCCTTGCCGCGGAAGACCGCCGCCTCCAGCCCGCCGGTCTCGCCGCCCTCCAGCCCGACCACCTCGCTGCCGATGTGCAGCTCCACGTTCGGCAGCGCGGCGATCCGGTCGATCAGGTAGCGCGACATCGTCTCGCCCAGGTCGCGGCGGACGACGAGGTGCAGCCGCTTCACCCGCGGCGCGAGATAGGCCACCGCCTGACCCGCCGAATTGCCCCCGCCGACCAGCGCGACCTCCTCGCCCTCGCACAGCTTCGCCTCGATCGGCGAGGCCCAGTAGGAGACGCCGGCGCCCTCGAACTGCGCGAGATTGTCGATTCCAGGCCGGCGGTAGCGCGCGCCGGACGCGACGATGATCGTGCGCGCGCGGATCCGCTGATCGTCGCGGAGCAGCAGCGTCAGCGGATCGCCCGGCTGGCTGTCGGGCAGGCTGCAGTCGAGCCGGTCGGCGGTCAGCGGGATCGCGATCTCGGCGCCGAACTTCAGCGCCTGGCTGAACGCGCGGCCGGCCAGCGCCTGGCCCGAAATGCCGGTGGGGAAGCCCAGATAATTCTCGATCCGGGCCGAGGCGCCGGCCTGCCCGCCGAACGCGCGCTCGTCCAGCACGATCACCGACAGCCCCTCGGACGCGGCATACACCGCCGCCGCCAGCCCCGCCGGCCCCGCCCCGACGATCGCGACGTCGTACAGCGTGTCCGGATCCAGCGCCGGCAGCATGCCCAGGCAGGCGGCGGCCTCGGCGTCGCTGGGGCGCTTCAGGATCGTTCCGTCGGGGCAGACCATCAGCGGCAGCTCGTGCGGCAGCACGCCCAGCCGCTCGACCATCGCATGGCCTTCGCCGTCGCCGGCGGCATCCAGCACCAGATTGGGATAGCCGCTGCGGGTGAGGAAACCCTGCAGCCGCACCAGATCGGGGCTGTCGGGCACCCCCACCAGGACCGATCCGGCGCCGCCCTCCTCGATCAGCCCGACCCGGCGCAGGATAAGCGCGCGCATGATCACCTCGCCGACATCGGCCGAGCCGACCATCAGCGCGCGCAGATGCGCCGCGTCGAATGGCAGCGCGGTGCAGCCCTCCGCCCCGGCCTTGCCGCCGGCGAGCGACGGCCGGCCGGCCAGCTGGCTCACCTCGCCGGTCAGCTGGCCGGGGC
>CAXUMU010000144.1:0-1764 GCA_964252145.1 uncultured Sphingomonadaceae bacterium | reverse complement strand
GGTTGCAGGTCTGGAAGCCGAAGGTCGCCTACGTCCTGGGCGCGGGGCAGATCGGCCTGCTGGCGACGATGATGCTCCGGCTCCGCGGGATGGAGGTCTACACCCTCGCCACCCGGCCGGGGCCGTGCGTGGTGATCCGCGCCTCATGCTCCAGCCCGTCGCGGCGGACGACGTCGACGCTGCCGGCCAGCACCAGCCAGGCCGGCGCATTCTCCTCGCCGATCCGGTAGAGCGGATCGCCGGCCGCGAACGTCCGCTCCCGCCCGCTGGCAAAGCGGCGCGCGGTGTCGATCTGGGCCGGCGTCAGCACCGGAAACATCTGATGCTGGCGCGTGTCGATCAGGCTCATCGAGTCGCTCCCCCGTCTGCCGACATCGCCCGATCGGCCGGTCCGCGTCAAACGGCGGTTTCGGGTTGGATCGCGCCGCGCGGCCTGCCATGCTGCCGGCGAACAAGCCGCAACGGGGAGCGAGGGCATGCGGAGCTGGATGATGGCGTGGCTGCTGGCCGCGCCAGCGGTGGTGCATGCGCAGCCGAGCGACCCGGCCGCGCCCAGCGCGCAGGGCGACCTGTCGGTCACGATCTACACCAACGATCTGGGCTTGGTGCAGGACGTGCGGCGGATCACGCTGCCGCAGGGCCGCAGCGTCCAGCAATTCCCCGACGTGAGCGCGAAGATCCGGCCCGAGACGGTCGGCCTCGCCGCCCCCGCCACCGCTGTGGTGGAGCAGAATTTCGATTACGACCTGCTCAGCCCCTCCAGCCTGATGGAAAAGGCGGTGGGCGAGACGATCACGCTGCTGCGCACCAATCCCGGCACCGGCGCCGAGACGCGCGAACGGGCCAAGGTGCTCGCGGTCAACGGCGGGGTGGTGATCGAGGTGAACGGGAAGATCGAGGTGCTGCGCGACGACGGGCTGCCGGTGCGCGCGATCTTCGATCAGGTGCCGCCGACGCTGCGCACGCGGCCGACGCTGTCGGTGACGCTGGCGGCGGAGCGCGCGGGCGAGCGGACGGCGGCGCTGTCCTACCTTACCGCCGGGCTCGGCTGGAGCGCGGACTATGTCGCACTGTTCGATGCGGGTGCCGGCACGATCGACGTGCAGGGCTGGGTGACGCTGACCAACTCCACTGGCACCACCTTCAACCAGGCCAGGACGTTGCTCGTGGCCGGCGAGGTCACCTCCGACGACGACGGCAACCAGCCCAATTACGGCCGCCCCCGCCGCGCGCCGATGCAGAGCGCGGGCACCGAGAGTTCCTCGCGCGAGCAGCTGGGCGACTTCTACGTCTATCCGCTCGCCGAGCGCACCACGATCGCCGACAAGCAGACCAAGCAGGTCAGCTTCCTCGACGTGAAGGGCGCGTCGGCCAGCAACGCCTACGAATATCGCAACGGCTGGCTGGGCAGCGCCGACCAGCCGCAGAGCGCCGCCAGCGTGCTGCGCTTCTCCAACTCGGCCAAGGGGGGCCTGGGCGACGCGCTCCCCGCCGGGACGGTGCGCGTCTACATGAAGGACCAGCGCGGCCAGGCGCAGTTCGTGGGCGAGAACGCGATCGGCCATACGCCGCAGGGATCCACGCTGGCGCTGAAGACGGGCGATGCGTTCGACGTGAAGGTGCAGCCGACGGTCGTCTCGCGCGATCGGCTGAGCCCGACCAGATGGCGCACGACGATGCGCTACACGCTCAGCAACGCGCGCGCCAAGCCGGTGACGGTGGACCTGATCCAGAGCGGCATCGCCTGGTGGTTCGCCGACACGA
>CAXUMU010000143.1:2993-7711 GCA_964252145.1 uncultured Sphingomonadaceae bacterium | reverse complement strand
TCGGCAAGCGCCAGGCCCGCGGCGGCAAGGTCGCCGCCCAGCGCCTCGACCGCGGCGAGCACGGCCAGCGCGTTCGATACCCAGTGCGCGCCCGGCGTCGCGATCGTGAAGGTCAATTCGGCGTCCGGCAGCGTGGCGGTGACGAGCGTGCCGCCGCCCGGCCGCCGCATCGCCTCGCGCGCGCGGACGTCGGCGCCCGCACCGCTGCCGAACGTCCAGATCCGTGCTGCGTGCGGGCGGGCCGCGGCGATCAGGCGGTCGCGGTGCGGGCTGTCGAACGGAATGATGGCGGTGCCGCCCGGCTCAAGCCCCTGGAAGATCTCGCCCTTGGCGTCGGCGATGGCCTCCTCGCCCGAGAAGAAGGCGGTGTGCGCCGGGGCGATGGCGGTGACGATCGCGACGTGCGGACGCACCAGCTGGGTCAGCTTCGCGAGTTCGCCGGCATGGTTCATGCCCATCTCGAACACGCCATATTCGGCGTCCGCCGGCATGCGGGCCAGGCTGAGCGGCACGCCGGTGTGGTTGTTGTAGCTCTTGACCGAGCGGTGCGCCGAGCCGGGTGCGGCGCGATCCAGTGCGGCGAACAGCGCCTCCTTCGTGCCGGTCTTGCCGACCGATCCGGTGACCCCGGCAATCTTCGCCCCGCTCCGTGCGCGCGATGCCCGGCCAAGCGCGTCGAGCGCCTCGGTCGTGTCGGCCACCAGCACATGCGGATGATCCACCGGCTGCGCCACGATCGCCCCCGCCGCCCCTTGCGCGAAGGCGCCCGCGACGAAGCGATGCCCGTCGGTCGCCTCGCCCTTCAGCGCGACGAACAGGTCGCCCGTGCGCACCTCACGCGAATCGAACGCGACGCCGGACGTGATGAAGTCGCCGTGCGGCGTGCCGCCGGTCGCGGCTGCGATCTCCGCGGAAGTCCAGAGGGTCATAGCCCCTCCCCTGAAGGGGAGGGGTGCCATTAGCGCCCCCGCCCTCACGCCGCGCATTCCCGCGCGACCGCGACATCGTCGAACGGCAGCACCCTGTCGCCGACGATCTGGCCCTGTTCGTGGCCCTTGCCGGCCAGCAGCACGATATCGCCCGCCTCGGCCATCGTGATGGCCGCGGCGATCGCCTCGCGCCGGCCCCCGATCTCCACCGCGTCGGGCGCGCCCGCCAGCACGTCGCAGCGGATCGCGGCGGGATCCTCGCTGCGGGGATTGTCGTCGGTGACGATCACGTGGTCGGCCAGCTCGCTCGCCACCGCGCCCATTTCGGGGCGTTTGCCGGTGTCGCGGTCGCCGCCCGCGCCGAACAGCACGATCACCCGGTCCTTGGTGTGCGGGCGCAGCGCCTCGATCGCGGCGCGCAGGCCGTCGGGCGTGTGGGCATAGTCGACATACACCGCCGCCCCGGCGCGGTTGATCGCCGCGCGTTCCAGCCGCCCGCGCACCGGCGACACCCGCGCCAGGAGGCCGAGCGTCTCGCCGATGCCGCCGCCGGTCGCGATGACCAGCCCCGCCGCGGTCAGCGCGTTGGCGGCCTGATAGGCGCCGATCAGCGGCAGCTTGACGCTGTGGGTCCGCCCGTCCGCTTCGATCGTCAGCGTCTGGCCCAGCTGGGTCGGCTCGCGCCCGATCAGCCGCAGCGTCTCGCCGCGCGTGCCGACCGTCAGCAGCTTGACCCCGCGCTCGCTGGCCAGTTCGGCGACGCGGCCCGAGGCGGCATCGTCGGCCCACACCACCGCCGCGCCGTCGGCGTCCACCACCTCGGTGAACAGGCGCAGCTTCGCCTCGAGATAGGCTTCCATCGTGCCGTGATAGTCGAGATGGTCGCGGCTGAGGTTGGTGAAGGCGGCGGCCCGCACCGGCAGCCCCTCGGTGCGGAACTGCGACAGGCCGTGGCTGGACGCCTCGAACGCGACATGCGTGACGCCCTCGCGCCGGAGCCCCGCGACGTTCGACAGGAAGGTGACGATGTCGGGCGTGGTCAGCCCGGTGGAGACCTGCTCGTCCGCGGTCGTCACGCCCAGCGTGCCGATCGATGCGGCGTGATGGCCGGCCATGCGCCACAGCTGACGGGTCAGCTCCACGGTCGAGGTCTTGCCGTTGGTGCCGGTGACCGCGACCACCGTCTCGGGGAACGGCGCGAAGAAGCGCGCGGCGAGCTGCGCGAACGCGTGGCGCGGATTGGCGTCGGCCACGTGCCGTGCGCCGGTGACCGTCGCCTCGGGGCGCGCCACCACGGCGATCGCGCCCGCCTGCACCGCCGCCGCGATGAAGCTCTCGCCATCGAAGCGCGCGCCCTGGAACGCGCCGAACACGGTGCCGGGCGCGACCTTGCGGTGGTCGATCGCGAAGCCGGTGACGCGATCGTCGCCGCCGCTGGCGATCAGCTCATTCAGCCGCATTGCCGCCCTTGGGATCGTAGACCAGCGGCAGCAGCTCGGCGACGTCGATGTCCTTGTTGAGATCGGGCATCACGCCCAGCATCGGCGCAGTGCGCGCCAGCAGGTGGTTGACCACCGGCCCGGCGGTCCAGGCGGCTTCGGCATGGCCGTAGGTGTCGGCGGTGCCCTGCGGATCCTGCAGCATGATCACGATCACGTAGCGCGGATGATCCACCGGGAAGGCGGCGGCGAAGACCGAATTGCGCGCCTTGCGGTTGTAGCCGCCGGCGACCGCCAGATCGGCGGTGCCGGTCTTGCCGCCCAGCCGGTAGCCCGGCACGTCCGCCTTGCGGCCGGTGCCCTTCAGCACCACCATCCGCATCAGCTGGCGCATGCGGTAGCTGGTCGCGGCGCTGATCACGCGGCGGCCGGGCGCCTCGGTGCCGGCGGGGCGCTTCAGCAGCGTGGCCGGGCGCACGATCCCGCCGTTGACGAGCGCGGCATAGCCGATCGCCAGGTGCAGCGGCGTCACCGCGATGCCGTGGCCGTAGCCCGTCGTCATGACGGTGGTGCGCGCCCAGAAGCGCGGCCAAAGCGGCCGCCCCTTGGCGCCCAGCTCCACCGGCGCGGCCTCGTCGAAGCCCAGCTTGCGGAAGAAGGACTGCACCCGCCCCGGCCCCAGCGCATCGGCGATGCGCGCGGTGCCGATGTTGGACGAGAAGACCAGCACCTCGGGCACCGTCA
The DNA here is from genome assembly GCA_964252145.1 of uncultured Sphingomonadaceae bacterium. Lineage (GTDB taxonomy): Bacteria > Pseudomonadota > Alphaproteobacteria > Sphingomonadales > Sphingomonadaceae > JAQGLK01. Next base: position 4,599 of record CAXUMU010000143.1, on the reverse strand, counting down.
GCATCCGGCTTTGCGGATGATCGTCATGGATCTTGTAGCCGCCCACCTGCAGCGTCGATCGCGCGTCCCAGCGCTGTGCCATCGACGTGATGACGCCGCTCTCGATGCCGTTGGCGACGGCGAACATCTTGAACGTCGAGCCCAGCTCGTAGACGTTCAGCGTCGCCTTATTCTGCAGGTCGGCGATCGCGCCCTTGCCGGGCGCGTTGGGATTGAACGTGGGCAGCGACGCCAGCGCCATCAGCTCGCCCGAATCGACGTCCATCACGATGCCGCTCGCGCCGACCGCGCTGTGCTTCACCATCGCCGCCGACAGCTCGTTCTCCAGCGCGCCTTGCACGCGCGCGTCGATCGAGAGCGCGACCGGCTTGTCGCGCGTCGCCGGATCGTTCAGCCGCGCATCCAGCGTGCGCTCCATGCCCGATACGGCCGAGCCGTCCTCCTTGATCCAGCCCAGCACGTGCGCGGCCAGCGTCCCCTGCGGATAAAGCCGCTCGGGCTCGCGGCCGAACGCCATCGCCGGCTCGCCGATCGCATTCACCTGCGTGACCAGCTCCGGCAGCGCGCGCTGCCGGAGATAGACGAACTTCTTGCCCGACTTCAGGATCGCCAGATATTGCGCCTCGGTCTTCTCGGGCATCACCCGCGCGAGCTTCTGCGCGACCTCGACCGGATCGCCGACCAGCTGGTTGGGATGCACCGCGATCGACCAGGCATCGAACGTGCGCGCCAGCGGCATGCCGTTGCGATCGACGATGTCGGCGCGCTCGGGGATCAGCCCCGTGGGGGCCGAGCTATGCGTCAGCCGCGGCTCGAACAGCGACAGCCAGGCGAGCCGCCCGGCGATGATCAGGGTGACGCCCATGAACAGCAGCATCACCACCATCAGGCGGAAATGCGCGGTCGCGATGCTGGTCTGGCGTTGCCCGGCCAGCCGCACCCGGTTCGGCGTGGCGATGACGGCGCTCACCGGTTGCGCTTGCCGTCCGCGCGCTCGCTGGAGGCGATCCGGTCGAGATCGCCCAGCAGCCGATCGTCCAGCAATGCGACGTTCTGGTGGTCGCGGCCGGGCTTCACATATACCGCCTGGCGCAGGCGCGGCGTATCGTCGCCATCGTCCGCGGCGAGCTTGATCGCGGCGCGGCGGGGCGCGGGCGTATAGGCGACGCGGGTCGGCTGGGGTGCTGCCGACGGCGCGACCGCGGCCGTCCGGATCACGGCAGGCGACTTGGGCGCGGCCGCCGCGACCTGGATCACTGCGGGGGCCTGCGGCGCGGCCACCGTCGCCGACGCTTCGATCACGGGCGAGCTGTCCATCGCGGGCTTCACCGGCTGGACCAGCGCCGCGAGCTGCACCTCGCTCGCGACGAACTGGCTGGCGCTCTCCGCCCCGCGCGCCAGCACGTCGGCGTTCCACTTCTCCAGCTGGTTCATGCCGGCGCGCGTGCCGATCTCGGTCTGCAGCGCACGGATGTCGCGCTTGCCGGCGATGATCGCCTGCTCGGTCCGCGCCAGCGCGATCCGCTCGGAGGCGACGCGCTGCGACACCAGGTAGCAACCGAGCGCGGCGATGGCGACGCCGCCGACCCAGTAGACCGAACGGAAA
>CAXUMU010000143.1:235-2983 GCA_964252145.1 uncultured Sphingomonadaceae bacterium | reverse complement strand
GCCAGGGGGAAGCGGAGGTGCGCCGGGCGACGCGCAGCGTGGCGGAGCGTGCGCGCGGATTGCGGGTCAGCTCGGGCTCGCCGGGGCGGACGGGCTTGGCCACGCCCTCGAAGCTGGGCGCGGGCGCATCGGTCGCGCTGGGACGGTGGCGCGATCCGGCGGGGTCGCCGCCGCTACGCTGGCGCAGGAAGCGCTTGACCAGCCGGTCTTCCAGGCTGTGGAACGTCACCACCGCCAGCCGCCCGCCGGGGCGCAGCACGCGCTCGGCGGCGGCGAGGCCGTTCTCCAGCTCGTCCATCTCGCGGTTAACGTGGATGCGGACCGCCTGGAAGGTGCGGGTCGCCGGATCCTTCTTGTCGTGCGGCATGTGACCCAGCGCGCGGCGCACGATCTGGGCCAGTTCCCCCGTCCGCGCGATCGGGCGCGCGGCGACGATCGCACGGGCCACGCGGCGCGCGCGCGGTTCCTCGCCATAGGCGGCGAGCACGTCGGCGATCTCCGCCTCGTCGGCTTCGTTCAGGAATTCGGCCGCGTCCGTGCCGGCCTGCTCCATCCGCATGTCGAGCGGCCCGTCGGCCTGGAACGAGAAGCCGCGCTCGGCCCGGTCGAGCTGCATCGACGAGACGCCGATATCCAGCGTCACGCCGTCCACCGCATCGGTGCCGCGCTCGGCCAGCGCCTCGGCCAGCCGCGAGAAACGCTCGCCGACCAGGATCAGCCGGCCGCCGCTCGCCTCGACGAGCGCCGCCCCTTCCGCGATCGCATCGGGATCGCGGTCGAACGCGATCACGCGCGCGCCTTCGGCCAGCATCGCGCGGGTGTAGCCGCCCGCACCGAACGTGCCGTCGACATGCGTCTGGCCCGGCTCGATCGCGAGCCCCGCGATCACCTCGTCCAGCAGCACCGGCGCGTGGCGCGGATCGGATACGGCGGCGGTCACAGCGCGATTCCCCGCTCTTCGCAATCCAGCCGGCACTCCTCGGCATGATCGGGGTCGCTATCCTTGTGCGCCTCGTAGAATTTCGCCGGGTTCCACAGCTCGAACGTCAGGCCGCGCGAGAAGAAATAGACGTAGCCGTCAATCCCGGCGCGCGCGCGCATCCTGGGGCTCATCACGATCCGGCCGTTGACGTCCCACGCCAGATCCTCGGACCCGCCGAAATAGCCCTGGTCCTTCTGGATCGCGCGCTCGCGCTCCTCGCCTACCTTGTCGGCGTGGCGGCGGTTGATCTCCTCCAGATAATAGTTCGAATAGACGTCGTCATAGCCGATCAGGCAGCCGCGGCGGCTGTCCTTGACGAGGGTCGCGACCTTGCCGGCGCGCGGATCGGTGAGCGACGGATCGTAGCCGGTTTCGTGGACCGCGCGGCGGTGGCGGGACTGGATGGTGGAGCGGATCTCGGCAGGCAGCGACACGCGACCCTTCGCGTCGATCGCGTTCAGCGCACTCCCCCGGAACAGTTCCAAACTCGCCACGCCGTCGCCCCTTCACGACGGACCTGCCCGCGTTCGGACGGCGCCCGCGCGCCGCCATCCGCCACAGAGGAGATCCCTCGATGCGAGTGCGTAACATGGGTCGAAACGTGGGAACAGATGGTATTTCGTGGTCAGTTATGGGCTGGACCGGGATCGGATGTGCACAACCGGGGAAAGCGTGGTCCGGGATGCCACGCTAATCCGCCACTGTTCTTCCTTTGTACATGGTCCAAGTCTGTGGATAACTATGTGTGCGGGGATCGCGCGCGAGTTGCGCCCGCAATCTCGCGGCGCACCGATGCAGCCATGCAACAGGTGTTGGGCGGCCCGGACGCGGCCCACCAAGCTGTTCGCGCACGATTGCATGGGCTCGCCGCCTCGACTCGGGCGGCGGCGATTCACCGGCGCACGTTCGCCGGCGGCGAGGGCGAAACCAGCGGCGGCGGCACCTGCGCGGCGGGTGCCTTGATCACCGGCGCGTCGGGCAGGTTGCCCGGCGTCACGCCCAGTTCGGCCAGCGGCTCCTTGGGCGCTTCCTCGTTCGCGAAATTGCCGGTGGCGGCGCTCGTCGGGGTGGCGGCGTGCGAGCGCACGTCGGGCTCGCGCCGGGCCAGCCCGAAGAAGGCGGCGGCGGCCAGCACCAGAAGGAACACGCCGGCGAGACCCGTCAGGCCGATGCGAACCCGCTGCATGCCTTCCCTCCGCCACCCGGAAGCGACCGGATCGTCGAAGCGGCCATGGTTAAACCAGCGCGCCGCGCTTGTCGAACCGGTTCAGCGCGCCAGCCAGGGGGGGCTCGCCAGCCCCTTCACCGCGAGCCAATCGGGGTTGAACAGCGTGGAGAGGTAGCGCAGCCCGGAATCGCACAGGATCGTGACGATCGTCTTGCCCGGCCCCAACTCGCGCGCCAGCGCGACCGCGCCCGCCACGTTGATGCCGGAGGAAAGCCCCAGGCACAGCCCCTCGCGCATCAGCAAGGCATGGACGTGCGCCAGCCCCTCCTCGTCCGAGATGTGGAACTGCGTGTCGATCGGCGCGCCTTCCAGGTTGCCGGTGATCCGCCCCTGCCCGATCCCTTCCGCGACCGAGCTGCCCTCCGCCTTCAGCTCGCCCGTCTTGTAGTAGCTGTAGAGCGCCGCGCCATGCGGATCGGCCAGCGCGATCACGACATCCTCGCGGCGCTCCTTCAGCCCCAGCCCCCCGCCCGCGATCGTGCCCCCGGTGCCCGCCGCGCAGGTGAAGCCGTCGCTCCGCCCGTCCCTCTGCGCCCAG
>CAXUMU010000143.1:0-225 GCA_964252145.1 uncultured Sphingomonadaceae bacterium | reverse complement strand
ATCGGCGCGCCTTCCAGATTGCCGGTGATCCGGCCCTGGCCGATCCCTTCCGCGACCGACGATCCCTCCGCCTTCAGCTCGCCCGTGCTGTAATAGCTGTGGAGCGCCGCGCCGTGCGGATCGGCCAGCGCGATCACCACCTTCTCGCTACGCTCCTTCAGGCCCAGCCCCACCCCGGCGATCGTGCCGCCGGTGCCGGCGGCGCAGGCGAAGCCGTCGATCCGC
>CAXUMU010000142.1:0-7777 GCA_964252145.1 uncultured Sphingomonadaceae bacterium | reverse complement strand
AGTGCGGCGCGCCAGCGCATCGGCTCGGGCTTCAGCAGCGCCGGCACGAACAGGTCGAGCGTGCCCAGCTTCACCCCCAGCTTCGCCGCGTCGTGGCGTAGGCCCTTGTCCAGCGCGCCGACGGTCGCCTCCAGCGGCGGGCGGCCGATCGTGCCGCCGGCATCGGCCAGCGGCGCGTACAGCGCGCGCAGCGACGGCGCGGTCGCGGCATCGCGCGCGGCGGCGGCGATCCGCGCGAGCGGCGCGAGGTGGCGCTCGATCGAATGCGCCAGCCACGTCTCCAGCCGCGCCTCGACCGCGCTGCGATCGGCCGGCAGCAGCGCTTCCAGCGCGCGATATAAGGTCAGCCGCGGCTGCAGCAGCGATCGTCCGCGCGACAGCCGCGCGACCACGTCGCCGCGCCAGAAGATCGCGACCGGCCGGCCGGCATCGGTCGCCAGGCTGAACGCCGGATCGCCGTCGGCGGCGAGCGCCTTCGCGCGCCGTCCCAGTTCGTCGCCCAGCCGCCGTTCGGCCGCCGCCAGCAGCCGCTTCATGTCGCCGGCCTTGGCCGCGGGATCGACCTTGAAGCGGAAGCCCTCGAGATGGCCGATCGGCTCGCCGTCGACGCTGACCACGCCGTCCTCGGCCACGCGCACCGGCAGCGCGTCGATCCCGCGCGCGCCCAGATCGCGCATCAGCACCGCGGTGCGCCGGTCGACGAAGCGCTGCGTCAGGCTCTTGTGGAGCGCGTCGGACAGCTTCTCCTCCAGCTCGCGCGTCCTTGTCGCCCATCTGTCGGGCTGCTCCAGCCAGTCGGCGCGGTGCGCGATATAGGCCCAGGTGCGCACCGCGGCGATGCGGTCCGCGATCGTCTCGACATCGCCCTGCACGCTGTCCAGCCGCGCGATCTCCTCGGCGAACCAGGGGGCGGGGATGTGGCCGCTCCCTTCGCTCAGGTGCCGGTAGATGCGCGCGACGAGGCGCGCATGCGGCTCGGCCCCGGTCTTGCGGAAATCGGGCAGGCCGCACGCCGCCCACAGCCGCGCCACCATCGCCGGGCCGCGCGTGCGCGCGCGGACCCAGTCCTCCTCCGCCAGCCGCTTCAGCACGGCGAGGTCGATCGCCTGGGGCGCGGGCATCAGCACCGCCGCCTGCGGCTTGCGCTCCAGCGAGGCGACCAGCGCATCGACGCTGGACAGGTCCGGCTTGCCCTCGCGCCAGTACAGCCGTTCCAGCGGCGCGAAGCGATGCTCCTCGATCGCCTCCACCTCCTCCTCGGTCAGCGCGGCGTTGCCGCCCTCGATCGCGAGCGTGCCGAACGTGCCGTCGCGCTGGTGCCGCCCGGCGCGCCCGGCGATCTGCGCCATCTCGGGCACGGTCAGCCGCCGCTGGCGCCGCCCGTCGAACTTGCGCAGCGATGCGAAGGCGACGTGCGCCACGTCCATGTTGAGGCCCATGCCGATCGCGTCGGTCGCGACGAGATAGTCCACCTCGCCCGCCTGGAACATCGCCACCTGCGCGTTGCGCGTGCGCGGCGAGAGCGCGCCCATCACCACCGCGGCGCCGCCGCGCAGCCGCCGCAGCATCTCGGCGACTGCATAGACCTCCTCGGCCGAGAAGGCGACGATCGCCGATCGGGGCGGCAGCCGCGAGAGCTTGGCGGCGCCGGCATAGCTGAGCGTCGAGAAGCGCGGGCGGCCGACGATCTCCGCCTCGGGCACCAGCGCGCGCAGCATCGGGCGGAGCGATTCCGATCCCAGGATCATCGTCTCCTCGCGCCCGCGCGCGCGCAGCAGCCGATCGGTGAACACGTGGCCGCGCGCCGGATCGCTGCCCAGCTGCGCCTCGTCCAGCGCGACGAAGGCGAAATCCTGTTCCAACGGCATCGATTCCGCCGTGGTCAGGAACCAGCGCGCGTTCGACGGCAGGATCTTCTCCTCGCCGGTCACCAGCGCGACACGGTCCTTGCCCTTGATCGCGACCACCCGGTCATACACTTCGCGCGCCAGCAGCCGCAGCGGGAAGCCGATCATGCCGCTGGAGTGACCGCACATCCGCTCGATCGCGAGATGCGTCTTGCCGGTGTTGGTCGGGCCGAGGACGGCGGCGACCCTGGTCTCTGCTACGCGGGACACGGGAAGCAAGATTGGACGAGCGCTCGCAGAACGCAAGCGGGTAACGCGTCCGGATAACGGATGCGCACCTTCCTCCTGCGAAGAGAATCGAGCGGTTCCGCGTACTTCCAGCGGTTCGCCGCAACGCTGACTCAGGTCGCCGCAACCGCCCGCCGCGAACCGCCGATTAAGTTGACTTTAACCCACCCCCTTCACAGTCCTGTGGCCATCGCGATCCCGCGGGGGCGATTGCGATCGGGGGGGCGATCAGGCCTTGTACCAAAGCAGCGATGCCATGTTCGGGGTCGGGGGCGGTGCCGCCGCGCTCACGCTGAACAGCCGCATGGCGCCGCCGCCGGCGGCGCTGCCCGCGCCCGGATTCATCGGACGGCTGGAAGCGGCGATCGCCGATCTCGATCTGGTGGTGGACCTCGGCGCGCGGATCGGATCGCGCGAGTGGTTTCGCGGGGCCGCCACCTGCCTGGCGCTGTGCGTCGGGGCGGCGTCGCTCGGTTCCGCGCCGCATCCGCTCACCGGCGCGACCCCGGCCGCGCTGCCCGAAAGCCAGTGGCAGGAGGCGCGCGCGCTCACCATCGCGCCGCTCGCCTTCGGCGCCGACACGGGCCGCCGGATGGGGCCGACCGACGGGGTCGAGCCGCTGGCCGATACGCCCGAGCGCCCCAGCATCGAACTCACCGCGACGCTGGGCCAAGGCGACGGCTTCGCCCGCGTGCTGGAACGCGCCGGCGTCGCCCCGGCGCAGGCGCAGAGCGTCGCCGACATGGTCTCCGGCGCCGTTCCGCTGGACGATCTCTCGGCCGGCACGCGGATGGATCTCGTGCTCGGTCGACGCGCCAGCCGCGCGCAGCCGCGCCCGCTCGACCATCTGGCGTTCCGCGCCACGTTCGACCTGAAGCTTGCCGTCGAGCGCGTCGGCGCGGCGCTGCAGCTCAAGCGCACCCCGATCGCGGTGGACGATACCCCGCTGCGCATCCAGGGCCGCGTCGGCGACAGCCTGTACGCCTCCGCCCGCGCCGCCGGCGTGCCCTCGGCGGCGATCGCGGATTACATCAAGGCGATTGCCGCGCGGATGCCGATCGGCTCGCTCGGATCGGACGCGCGCTTCGATCTCGTCATGGCGCACCGCCGCGCCGAGACCGGCGAGGTCGAGAATGGCGGGCTGCTCTATGCCGGCCTGACGCAAGGGGCCAAGCAGACCCGGCTGCTGCGCTGGACCGAGGGTGGCAAGCCGCAATGGTTCGAGGCGTCGGGCGTGGGCGAGCAGCACGGATCGATGCGCCAGCCGGTCGCCGGGCACCTGACCAGCAATTTCGGCATGCGCTTCCACCCGATCCTGGGCTTCAGCCGGATGCACCAGGGCGTCGATTTCGGCGCGGCCTACGGATCGCCGATCGTCGCGGCGGCGGCGGGCGTGGTCACCTATTCGGGCTGGCACGGCGGCCACGGCAATTTCGTGAAGCTGCAGCACGGCGGCGGCCTCGGCACCGGCTACGGCCATATGAGCCGGATCGTCGCGCATGTCGGCGAGCGGGTGCAGCAGGGCGAGCTGATCGGCTATGTCGGCTCGACCGGCCTCTCCACCGGCCCGCACCTGCACTACGAGGTGTACCGCGGCAACGTGGCGGTGAACCCGCTGTCGGTCCGCTTCACCACCACCGCGCAACTGGTCGGCGCCGACCTCGCCAAGTTCCGCGCCACGCTGGCGCGGCTCACCTCGGTCGCGGTAGGCGCGGCGGCGAAGCCGTTCGCCGGGCACCGCGTGGTGACCGCGGCGGAAGTGGCGCTGGTCAAGCCGAAGGGGTAGGCGGAGGCGGCGCTTTCGCCGCTTGCGAGCGGCCATGATTTCCCGCTAGATCAACGCGATGGCGGCACCCCGAGGGGCGGGCGTAGCCGAGGGGGAGCCTGACAACAGATGCGTAAACTGATTCTGGCGGCGCTGCCGCTTGCCTTGGTGGCGGCGCCGGCGATGGCCGCGCGGGCGGTCAAGGTGATCGAGCCGCTCGCCGCCGGCGTGGCGGGCGTGGGCGCGGTCCACGTCGTCTCCACCACTGTCACGATCGGCGAGACCGCCAGGCCGATCCTCGCCAAGCTGGAGGAGAAAGCCGCAGCCAAGCGCGCATCGGCGGGCCTGCCCCCGATCGACGCGGCTGCCGCCGGTACGAGGCCGTCACCGGAAACCTACGAGGCGCTGCCATTCGCGACAATGATGCCGCTGGAGATCGAGGACGTGACGCGCGACTGGGGCCTGACCGCGGGGCGCCCGGTCAAGCTGGCGGTGACGATCGACTCGATCAAGACGGCGGATGCCGGCGTGGCGATGCTGATCGGCAGCAGCGACGAGCTTGCCGGCACGGTCGACGTGCTCGATGCCGCCGACGACCGGCGCCTCGGCCAATTCTATGTCGACGTGCTGAACTTCCGGAGCGGCATGCTCGGTCTCGCCCTGCGCGGTTCCGGCGTGCGCGAGAAGCTGGCGGGCGAATTCGCCAAGCACATCGCCGAACAGCTGAGCGGAACCAAGAGCAAGCCCAAGAAGTCGGCCAAGTGAACCGGCGTCTCCTCCTGCTGGCCGTGGCCGCCGGCAGCGGCATCGCCGCGCCCGCCGCGGCCGAGCGGCTGGTCGACTACACGATCGACGAAACGACCGCCGCGAGCCAGGCGGCCGAGCAGGGCGTGCCGTTGGCGCCGCTCCCCGCGCGCAGCCGATCGCATGTCGCGCTGGAGATCGCTCCGGCGGCCGATCACGCGGTGACGCGCGTCGGGATCGCCTGTTCGGCGTGGAAGGTGCAGAACCCCATGTCGATCCTCCTCAAGCGGATGTTCGCCGCCTGGGACCGCGAGGGCGCGCCGCTATCCGTGCCGGACCAGCGGGCCGACCTGACCGTCCGGGTCGAACGGGCGGCGACGGTCAGCCGGTGCATCGCCACGGGCGAGATGAAGTCGAGCTGCATCACGCGGGTTTCGATCGACGGCAGCGCGGCCCGGCTCGGCGAGACGGCGAAGCCGTTCCGCGTCGAGAAGGAAGAGATCACCAAGGGCGTCGGCGTCTGCGCCGGGCTGACGCGCGGCATCGGGCTGGTGAGCCGCGCCGCGGCGAGCGCGCTGCTGACCCAGCTGGACGGAGCGCCGTCGGCCGCCGACCCGACGCACTGACCGCCGGACCGGCGACGTCACCGCCCCTGGCTGCGCCACCGCTTGATCACGCGCTCCAGGATCTGCGCCTCGTCGCCGCTCTCGCGCCACAGGTCGGAGAAGAGCGGGTCGCTCGAGGCGGGGCGCTTCTCGGGCTCCAGATCGTCCAGCGTCACGCGGATCGGGATCGAGACGCCCTCGCCGACGACGATGCACTCGCGGTTGCGCAGCGCCGGGATCGAATCGAGGAAGCCGCGCGCGCCCTCCGGCATCGCCGAGCGGACATGCGCCTGGTCGCGCTCGTTGTTCAGCCGCATCGCCAGGATCGTGCCGCATTGCGACAGCACGCCCTCGGCCAGGTCGGACGGGCGCTGCGTGATCAGCCCCAGCGACACGCCGTATTTGCGCCCCTCCTTGGCCACGCGCTCCAGGATCCTGCGGACCGCCGAGCCGGTGGTGACGCGGTCGGACGGGATGTAGCGGTGCGCCTCCTCGCAGACCAGCAGGATCGGGCGCTGCGCCTCGCCGCGCGACCAGATCGCATAGTCGAACACCATCCGCGCCAGCATCGCCACGACGACGGCGGTGATGTCGGACGGCACGCCCGACACGTCGATGATCGAGATCGGCCGGCCGCCCCCCGGCATGCGCAGGATCTTGGCGAGGAAGGCGGCCATCGTGTCGGCCACCAGCATCCCCGAGAACATGAAGCTGTAGCGCGGGTCGGCCTTGATCTCGTCCATCTTGCTCTTGAGGCGGAGATAGGGGGCGCTGTTGCCCGCCTTGTCCATCCGGCCCATCTCGAGCTGCAGGATGTTGGTGAGGTCGGAGAGCAGGTAGGGGATCGGGCTGTCGGCGGTTACCTTGCCCAGCCCCTCGGCAATCCGGCTCTTCGATCGCGCGGTGTGGAGCGCCTTGGCGAGGATGTCGATGTCGGTCTGGCGGTCGGCGCCGTCGGAGGTGACGAACACCTCGACATGCTCCTCCAGGTTCATCAGCCAATAGGGCATGGCGAGATTGTCGACGTTCAGGATCTCGCCGGTGTGCTTGAACGCGGCGGAATATTCGCCGTGCGGATCGATCATCACGATATGGCCCTCGGGCGCCATCTCGCAGATGCGGTGCAGGATCAGCGCGGCGCTCGTCGACTTGCCGGTGCCGGTGGAGCCGACCAGCGCGAAGTGGCGCCCCAGCATCGCATCGATGAACAAAGCGCCGCGGATGTCGGTGGTGGGATAGACCGTGCCCAGCTCGATATGCGGGCGGTCGTTCGCCGAGTACATCTGCTTCATGTCGGCGCGCGAGACGGGATAGATCGCGCAGCCGGGGATCGGGTAGCGCGTCACGCCACGGCGGAAATCGCACAGGCCGCCGGTCGCGGGATCCTCGCCGCCCTCGCCCAGGAAATCGACATAGGCAAGGATATGGTCGTCGCCCTGCTCGATGCGCAGCGAGCGGACGCTCGCGACGAGCCAGCGGTCGCCCACGCGCAGCTTGATCTGGCTGCCCACCTGCCCCCCCATCGCGATGCTGGGATCGGGATCGTCGGCCAGGCTCCCCACGATCGCCGCATCCAGCCGCACCTGCGAGCTCGATCCTGCGATGTCGATGACCTGGCCGATCCGGATCGCATCCACCGGGCCGACCTCCGCTGCGTCGAAGCCTCGCACATTGCTCAAGTCGTTCATGCCGATCCGCTCCCTCGCGTGCGCAATGGGTTAGCGCGGGAGGCGTTAAGGAATCGTCGGTCAGATCCGCCGGAACGCCACCCCCGCGATCCAGCCGAGCAGCAGCGACAGCGCCACCGCGACCAAGCCATAAGCGAGCGACCATTGCTGCGCCGCCGCCGCGACGAAGCGTTCGAAGCCGGATTTGTCGATCTCGATCTTGCGCACCGCCGCCGCGACGACGCGGCCGTCCTGGATCAGGAAGGTCTCGGCAGTGTAGCTTCCCACCGGCACGCGCGCGGGAATGGCGATGCGCGCGCGATACAGCACGCCCTCGCTCACTTCGACGCCCTGCGCGGTCTGGAAATAGAGGCCGCGGCGGCGCTTGAGGTCGATCAGCCCCGCGTCGAACCGGCGCTGGTCGTCGGGCACCGCGCCGGACGCGGGCGAGAGCTGGATGCTGTCGAGCCCCAGCTCGTAGATCGCCGCGGTGCGCGGATTGACCAACTTGTCGAGCGGGCGCGACGAGACCGCCGCGTAGAAGGAGGGGACGGAGCGGAACCGCGCGCTCGCCGCGTTCACCCACATGCCGGCGATCTTCCGCTTCTCGCGCAGCACGATCCCCTCGGTCGGCCCCTTCACCACCACCGCGATCTCGGGCGGCCTGGCGGGCGCGCGGCCGCCGGGATAGAGGATCGCGCCGAACAGCAGCAGCTCCGCCCCGGTGAAGCTGTAGACGATGTCGATCCGCCGCTGCGACACGTCGGGCACCAGCCGCGGCTGCGCGGCGCCCAGCAGCAGCGGCAGGACGGGCATCAGCAGCGACGGTCCGAATCTCACAGCAGCTGCACCGTGTAGATC
>CAXUMU010000141.1:0-7790 GCA_964252145.1 uncultured Sphingomonadaceae bacterium | reverse complement strand
ATCTGCATCATGCCGCCACAGCTACCGCCACCACCGCATGCCTGAGGTATCGATTACAGCTATGCTGGTCGCCTGAACCTTCCAGTCACGACCAGGGATGATGCTCCGTATTTCCACAGCAAGGTTGTCGCCGATCCGCGCTTCAAGCGATCAGGTGGCGACCCGCTGCACGAAATCTGGTCGGCGGAATCAATTCAGGCGATCTGGACGTTCGTCACGCCAAAACACCGCGCCTTCCCGGCCGCCGTCTGCCAGCAGGTGATCGACCGTGGCGGCATGATGCAGATCGATCGAACGGTTTTCTGCGACACGGGGTTTCAACAATGTGCCGAGTTCAAACAAGAGCTTGAGGCGGCCGAAGACAGCTCGGGCGACGGCGAGTGAGCGTCAACAGCTTCGGCCGGATGTTCCGCTTCACCACCTGGGGCGAGAGCCACGGGCCGGCGCTCGGCGCGGTGGTCGACGGCTGCCCGCCGGGCCTGTCGCTCAGCGAGGACGATATCCAGCCCTGGCTCGACAAGCGCCGTCCCGGCACCTCGCGCTTCACCACCCAGCGGCAGGAGCCGGACCGCGTCCGCATCCTCTCGGGCACGTTCGAGGGGCGCACCACCGGCACGCCGATCAGCCTGATGATCGACAATGTCGACCAAAGATCGAAGGACTATTCCGAGGTCGCCGCCGCCTACCGGCCGGGCCATGCCGACTATGCGTACGATGCCAAATACGGCCTGCGCGACTATCGCGGTGGCGGGCGGTCGTCGGCGCGCGAGACGGCGGCGCGCGTGGCGGCGGGCGGTATCGCCCGGTTGGTGATTCCCGAGGTCCGCATCCGCGCCTATCTGGTCGAGTTGGGCGGCGATTCCGTCGACCGCGCGGCCTTCGACGATGCGCAGATCGATGCCAACCCGTTCTTCTGCCCCGACGCCGCCGCCGCCGCGCGCTGGGTCGAGGCGATGGACGCGGCGCGCAAGGTGGGATCGTCGCTCGGCGCGATCGTGGAATGCGTCGCCGAAGGCGTGCCGGCGGGATGGGGCGCGCCGCTCTACGCCAAGCTGGACAGCGAACTGGCTGCCGCCTGCATGTCGATCAACGCGGTCAAGGGCGTCGAGATCGGCGACGGTTTCGCCGCCGCCCGGCTGACCGGCGAGGGCAATGCCGATCGGATGCGCCCGGGCAATGACGGCCGCCCGATCTTCCTCTCCAACCATGCGGGCGGCGTCGCCGGCGGCATCGCGACCGGCCAGCCCGTCGTGGTGCGCGTCGCGCTGAAGCCGACCTCGTCGATCCTCACCCCGGTCGAGACGATCGACCGGGAAGGTCAGGCGACCGAGATCCGCACGAAGGGTCGCCACGACCCTTGCGTCGGCATCCGCGCCGCGCCGGTGGTGGAGGCGATGGTGGCGCTGGTGCTGGCCGACCAGAAACTGCTCCATCGCGGCCAGTGCGGCTGAATCGGCGGCCGGACGGCGCATCCCGATCCCGATCGGCGCGTTGAGCGTGCGTCAAATCAGGAGAGCTTTCATGTCCCCGATCAAATTCGCCGCCGCCCTCGCGGTCGCCTTCCCAGCCGCCGCGCTGGCCCAGGTCGGTCCCAACCCGGCCGTCAACGGCTCGCTCGACCCCACCGTCGGCAAGACGGGCGACCGCGCGACCGCACCGAGCGATGTTCCCCCCGCCGACAATACGGCGATGCCGAGCTCGGCCGGCACGCCGGCCACGACCAGCGATCCGGCAACCGCCGCGGACGATGCCAAGCGCACCACCGCGCCTACCTCCGAGACGAAGCACAAGAAGCCGCGCTAGGCGTCACCCCTACCCTTCGTCATTGCGAGCGCAGCGAAGCAATCCATCGCGCACCCGAACCGTAGAAATGGATTGCCGCGTCGCTTTGCTCCTCGCAATGACGAGGGGTCTCGTGTCAGGCGGCGATCAATCCTGGAACGGGTCGCGCACGAGGATCGTGTCGTCGCGTTCCGGGCTGGTCGATACCAGCGCCACCGGGCACTGGATCAATTCCTCCACGCGCCGGATATATTTGATCGCCTCCGCCGGCAGGTCCGCCCAGCTCCGTGCGCCGGCGGTGGACTGACTCCAGCTCGGGATCGTTTCGTAGATCGGCACGACCGCCGCTTGGTCGCTGGCGTGCGGCGGCAGATAGTCGAGCGTCCTGTCACCGATGCGGTAGCCGACGCAGATGTTCAGTTCGTCGAACCCGTCGAGCACGTCGAGCTTGGTCAGCGCGATGCCGGTCACGCCCGATACCGCTGCCGACTGCCGCACCAGCACCGCATCGAACCAGCCGCACCGGCGCTTGCGCCCGGTGACCGTGCCGAACTCACGGCCGCGCATGCCCAGCCGCTCGCCCGTGTCGTCCGCCAGTTCGGTGGGGAAGGGGCCGGCGCCGACGCGCGTGGTATAGGCCTTCACGATCCCCAGCACGAACCCCGCCGCCGAAGGTCCGAGCCCCGATCCCGCCGCCGCCGTGCCCGCCACGGTGTTCGACGAGGTGACGAACGGATAGGTGCCGTGGTCGACGTCCAGCAGCATGCCCTGCGCGCCCTCGAACAGGATGCGCTGGCCCAGCTTGCGCGCCTCGTTCAATCCCTTCCATACCGGCTTGGCGAACGGCAGCACGGTCGGCGCGATCTCGGCCAGGTCGGCGATCAGCCGCTCGCGGTCGATCGGCCCCCAGCCGAAGCCGGCGCGCAGCGCATCGTGGTGCGCGCAGAGACGGTCGATCTGCGGCCCGAGTTCGTCGAGGTGCGCCAGGTCGCACACCCGAATCGCGCGCCGTCCGACCTTGTCCTCATAGGCCGGGCCGATGCCGCGGCGGGTGGTGCCGATCTTGAACTCGCTGGCATCCTCGCGCAGCCCGTCCAGGTCGCGGTGGAACGGCAGGATCAGCGGGCAGGTCTCAGCGATCTGCAATTTGTCGGGCGTGATCGCCACGCCCTGCGCCGCCAGCTTGGCCAGCTCGTCGCGCAGGTGCCACGGATCCAGCACCACGCCGTTGCCGATCACGGAAAGCGTGCCGCGCACGATGCCCGAGGGGAGCAGGCTCAACTTGTAGGTCTGGTCGCCCACCACCAGCGTGTGCCCGGCATTGTGCCCGCCCTGGAAGCGGACGACGACATCGGCGCGGCTGGCGAGCCAGTCGACGATCTTGCCCTTGCCCTCATCGCCCCACTGGGCGCCGATGACGGTGACGTTGGCCATGGTTCGCGCATTCCTTTCCAACGTCGCCCCGGCGGAGGCCGGGGCCCATCGCTCTACCCGCCAGGTCGCCGCTGGTGGGAGAGACATGGATCCCGGCCTTCGCCGGGATGACGGTCATGATGTCGGGATAATATTCAACTTGGTCGGCTTGCCCTGTTCCAACACATGCGTGCAGCTGAGCGCCTCGGCGTCGTCGCCGTCGGACAAGGCCGCGATCGTCGTCCAGCCGCCCGCCCGCAACGCCGCCGCCGCCGAGGGATCGCCACCCAGCGGCACGAACACGCGCCGCGTCGCGACCAGCCCGAGCCCGGCATCGACCAGCGGATCGAGATAGAGCGAGAAGCCCACCGCCGCCTCATCGCCGCCGTCCGGGCGCATGATGGCGTAGCTGCCGCCGCGCCCGATCTCGCCGCGCACGCCCGCGCCGAAAAAGGAGAAGCCGATCCAGCTCTGATATTCGAAGCCGTGCCGCTCGGTCGGATCCAGCGTCAGCGTCGCGCGGTTGCCGATCGCGGCGGCGAGCGCGGAGACGCCCGCCAGCCGGTCATCCAGCGCGTGCGCGCCATCGATCGCGCGCAGCCGCGCCAGCGCCGCATCCAGCGGGCCCGCCGCGGCGATGAACGGCAGGTAGGCGGCCGCGCCCTGCGCCGCGAGACCGCCGGCATCCTTCGCGTCCAGCAGGTCGCGCACCGCGTCGATCCGGCCCGGCGGCAGCGGCATGGCGTCGGCGGCCAGCGTCTCGACCAGATCGGGCAGCGTCAGGTCGACGCCGATGTCGGTCACCCCCGCCGCCTCCAGCGCGTCGATCGCCACGTTCAGTATCTCGCTGACGGCGGCGACGCTGTCGCTGCCGATCAGCTCGGCGCCGGCCTGCGACAGTTCGCGCTCGGGTCGCAATTGGGTCGCGCGCAGCTTCAGCACCGGGCCGCCGTAAGCCAGCCGCAGCGGGCGCGGGCGGTGGACCATCCGCGTCGCGGCGATCCGGCCGACCTGCGCGGTGATGTCGGGCCTCAGTGCCAGCGTCCGCTGCGACACCGGATCGACGAAGCGCAACAGATCCTGCGACCGCGCCGATTTCAGCTGCGCGACGAGCTGCTCCTCGAACTCGGCGAGCGGCGGGCTGACGCGCTCGTAGCCGTGCCGCCCGATCGCGACGATCACGCGGTGCATCAGCCGCGATGCGGCCTCGGCCTGCGGCGGCAGCCGATCGCGCAGTCCTTCGGGAAGCAGGCCGGGGGGGATGGTCACGCCTCCCTCTCCCCATCGGGGAGAGGGCCGGGGAGAGGGGTAGACGCGAGCGCCTCGGCAATCGCTGCCGCGACGCCCTCGATATTGCCCGTCACCTCGCCGTTCGTGAAGCGGATCACCCGGTAGCCTTGCCGTTCGAGGAATTCGGTGCGCGCGGCGTCATACTGCAATCGGTGGCCATGTGTATCCCCGTCAATCTCGATCGCGAGGCGGCGGGACCGGGCGGCGAAATCGACGATATAGGGACTCACGACGACCTGTCGCGTGAACTTCACGTCGGCGAAGCGGTGGGCGCGGAGCAGCGCCCACAGCTTCTGCTCGGTCGCCGTCTGGTTGGTTCGCAGATCGCGGGCGCGGGACTTCAGCACCTTGTCGGTCTTGTGCCGCACTGCCCTCTCCCCACCCTCTCCCCGCAGGGGAGAGGGCTGTCGGTTGCTCAGAACGACAGTGCGCGGACGGTCTTGACCCCCGGCAGCGTGCGCAGCGACCGGAGCAGCGGCTCAGCCACCGGCGTGTCGACCGAGAGCAGCAGCACCGCCTCGCCGCCGGCCGCGCGGCGGCCGAGGTGGAAGGTGCCGATGTTGACACTGGCCTGGCCCAAAGTCGTGCCCAGCCGGCCGATGAAGCCCGGCGCGTCCTCGTTGACGATATAGAGCATGTCGCCGGCCAGATCGGCCTCGATCTTCACCCCGAAGATCTCCACCAGCCGCGGGCTCTCGTTGGAGAACAAGGTGCCCGCGACCGAGCGCTCGCCGCCCTCGGTGCGCACCGACACCCGCACCAGCGTGTGATAATCGCCCGCGCGGTCGTGCCGCACCTCGCGTACGTCCAGCCCGCGCTCGCGCGCCAGGAACGGCGCGTTGACCATGTTCACCGTGTCCGAATAGACCCGCATGAGGCCGGCCAGCACCGCGCCGGTGATGGGCTTCTGGTTGAGCTCGGCGGCGGCGCCTTCCACCTCGATCGAGATGTGCGTCAGCACGCCGTGCGCCAGCTGGCCGACCAGCGAGCCGAGCTTCTCCGCGAGCGCCATATAGGGCTTCAGCTTCGGCGCTTCCTCGGCCGACAGCGAGGGCATGTTGAGCGCGTTGGTGACGCCGCCCGACATCAGGAAGTCGGCCATCTGCTCGGCGACCTGGATCGCCACGTTGACCTGCGCCTCGGTGGTGGATGCGCCCAGGTGCGGGGTCGAGATGAAGTTCGGCGTGCCGAACAGCGGGCTGGCGGTCGCCGGCTCGGTGACGAACACGTCGAGCGCGGCGCCGCCGATGTGGCCGCTGTCGAGCCCCGCCTTCAGCGCCGCCTCGTCGATCAGCCCGCCGCGCGCGCAATTGATGATGCGCACGCCCTTCTTGGTCTTGGCGAGATTCTCGGCCGACAGGATGTTGCGCGTGCTGTCGGTCAGCGGGGTGTGCAGCGTGATGAAGTCGGCGCGCGCCAGCAGCTCGTCCAGCGTGACCTTCTCGATCCCCAGCTCGATCGCGCGCTCGGGGGTGAGAAACGGATCGTAGGCGACCACCTTCATCCTGAGGCCCAGCGCCCGATCGGCTACGATCGAGCCGATATTGCCCGCGCCGATCAGGCCCAGCGTCTTGGAGGTGAGCTCCACCCCCATGAAGCGGTTCTTCTCCCACTTGCCGGCCTGCGTGGAGGAATTGGCCTCGGGCAGGTCGCGCGCGAGCGCGAACATCAGCGCGATGGCGTGCTCGGCGGTGGTGATCGAATTGCCGAAGGGCGTGTTCATCACCACCACGCCGGCGGCGGAGGCGGCCGGGATGTCGACATTGTCCACGCCGATGCCGGCGCGGCCGACGACCTTCAGGTGCTTCGCGGCGGCGAGGACGTCCTTGGTCACCTTGGTGGAGGAGCGGATCGCCAGGCCGTCATAGTCGCCGATCATCGCGATCAGCTCGTCCTTGGTCTTGCCGGTGATCTCGTCCACCTCGACGCCGCGCTCGCGGAAGATCTGCGCGGCGCGGGGGTCCATCTTGTCGGAAATGAGTACCTTGGGCATGGTCGTTCCTTGTCTCCCTCTCCCCTGCGGGGAGAGGGTCGGGGAGAGGGAAATCTGATTCGGGAGCGAGGCTCGAGAGGTGGCCGGTGGCCCCTCTCCCAACCCTCTCCCCGCAGGGGAGAGGGCTTTGGCGCGCCTTACGCCCCGCGCGCCTCGTGAAAGGCCCAGTCGAGCCACGGCCCGAGCGCGACGATGTCGTCGGTCTCCACCGTCGCGCCGCACCAGATGCGGATGCCGGCGGGGGCGTCGCGGTAGCCGGCGACGTCATAGGCGGCGTCCTGCGCCTCCAGCAGCGCGGCCATCTTCTTGACCAGCGCCTGCTGCGCGGCGTCATCCATGCTGCCCACCGCCGACGCGGCGAACTTCAGGCATACGCTGGTGTTGGTGCGCGTCTCCGGCACGACCGCCAGATGCTCGACCCACGGCGTCGCCGACACCCACGCGTCGAGCGCGGCGGCGTTGGCGTCGGCGCGGGCGATCAGCGCGTGCAGGCCGCCCAGCTCCTTGGCCCACTCCAGCGCCCAGATATAATCCTCGACCGCCAGCATCGACGGCGTGTTGATCGTCTCGCCCTTGAAGATGCCCTCGATCAGCTTGCCGCCCTTCGTCATGCGGAAGATCTTGGGCAGCGGCCGATCCGGCACATAGCTTTCCAGCCGCTCCACCGCGCGCGGGCCCAGGATCAGCATGCCGTGGCCGCCTTCGCCGCCCAGCACCTTCTGCCAGGAGTAGGTGGTCACATCCAGTTTGTCCCACGGCAGATCGGCCGCGAAGCAGGCGGAGGTGGCGTCGGCGAAGGTGAGCCCGGCGCGGTCGTCGGCGATCCAGTCGCCGTTCGGCACGCGCACGCCCGAGGTGGTGCCGTTCCAAGTGAAGATCACGTCGCTCGCCTGGTCGACGGCGGAAAGGTCGGGCAGCTCGCCGTACGGCGCCTTGATCACGGCGGGGTCGAGCTTGAGCTGCTTGACCGCGTCCGTCACCCAGCCTTCGCCGAAGCTCTCCCACGCCAGCAAGGTCGTCGGCCGCGCGCCCAGCATCGACCACATCGCCATCTCGACCGCGCCCGTGTCGGAGCCGGGGACGATGCCGATGCGGTGGGTGGCGGGCACCTGCAGCACCTCGCGCGTCAGGTCGATCGCATATTGCAGGCGGCTCTTGCCGAGCTTGCCGCGGTGCGAGCGGCCGAGCGATCCGATCGCAAGCTTTTCGGGGGCCCAGCCCGGCGGCTTGGCGCAGGGGCCGGACGAGAAATAGGGGCGCGCCGGCTTGGTGCCGGGGCGGGGGGGTGCAGTCATGTAGTCTCTCCTCACAG
>CAXUMU010000140.1:0-7792 GCA_964252145.1 uncultured Sphingomonadaceae bacterium | reverse complement strand
TGCCGAGGATGCCGTTGAGCGGGGTGCGGATCTCGTGGCTGGTGGTGGCGAGGAATTCCGACTTGGCCTTCAGCGCCTTTTCGAGCGACCGATTGGACCCGCTGAGCTCCTCGTTGGCGCGGCGCACCTCGTTGCGGCTGCGGCGGATCGAGAAATTGGCCGCAAGCACCAAGCCCAGCAGCAGGATCGCCGCCGACAGCACGATCGTGCGCAGCTTCGCGCTGGAGCGGGCGAGCAGCACGTCGCGCTCCAGCTGCCCGGTCTTGAGCCGGCTGATCTTCAGCTCCTGGTTGGAGAAGTCGAACTGTGCCGCCATCAGCGCGGCGTTAGTGGATGCGCGCACTTCGCGGGTCTCGTCGTCGATCCGTTTCAGCGCGCGCAAATGATCCACCGCGCGATCCCGATCGCCGAGCGATGCGTAGACGCGTTGCGCGGTATCGTGGAAATCGCGGTAGATCGGGGCGGTATGCGCCAGATCCTGCCCGGCGAACGTCCGGTCCAGCAGCGCGGCGGCGGCGCGCGGATCGCCCCGCCGATCGGCGATCTGCGCCTTCACGCCCCACAGGAACGGTAGCCATTCGCGCGCCTCGGGATTGGCCGCGACGCGAAGGCCCGTGCTCGCGGTCGCGCCCGCGGCTCCCAGCGATCCGGCCAGCAGCTGCGCCGAGGCGAGGTTGCTGAGCACGCGCGCTTCCAGCGCGGGGCTGCGCATCGAGCGCGCCAGCGCCAGCGCTTGGCGATACTCGGCGGCGGCGCGATCGAACCGCCCCAGCTGGCGTAACGCCATGCCGATATTGTTGTGCGCCGATAGCGCGAGCGCCGCGTCGTCCGCGTAGGTTTCGGCCGACTGCTGGTAATAGCGCAGCACGCGCGGCTGATCGCCGGCCGCGCTGTAGACCGATCCGATATTCTGCAGCGCCACCGCCTGGCTGCGCTTCTCGCCCAGCGACTGGAACAGGCGGTAGGCGCTCTGGAAGTTGGCGAGCGCGGACTGCGCCTGGCCGGTGCTGACCGCGATCTGCGCGCGCGACATCAGCAGATCGCCGTGCAGCTTGCTGCCCGGCGCGTCGCGCTCCACCGCGCCCAGCGCGGTCGCGATGATCGCGGCGCTCCGCTCGGGCTGGTTCAGCCGGTTCAGCGCCTCGCCCGCCAGCCATTGGCCGGTCGCCTGCTCCAGCCGCTGCTCGCGGCCGGCGGGGCGGGCGGGGAGCGATCGCAGAATGGCTTCGGCAACGCCCAGCGCGCGCTGCGGGTCAGCCAGCATCGCCGCCTTCGCCGCGCTGACCTGGGCCTGGAACGGTCGGTCGCCGATCGCCCCGCCGGCAACCGTGGCGACGGCGGCGGGACCAGCCGCCGCGGCTGCCGGAACCGGCATCGCCAGCAGCGCTCCGCCCAGGCACGCGGCCCACAGATTTGCCCGCACGGCCCTTCTCCCTCGACCCCTGCGGCATAAAGCGAGATCGTTAAGGGACCGTGGCGGCCTAGAAATCGAGACTGTAGCGTCCGCCCGCGATATAGTTGGCGCCCTGCTCGCCGGCGACGGTGGGGCGCAGGTTGGCGCGGCCGAACAGGCTCATCTCGCCCAGATTATCGGGCAGCAGCCGGCCGTACAGCACCTCCGCGACATATTGGCGCGAAGGCGCTCCCAGCGCGAAGCTCTGCGTGACCGGGCCGAGTTCGCCGGTCTGGCGGTTGATCACCTGTACCGTCGTGACGTCGATGCTTCCGCTTTCCAGATGCATCGGCTGGGACAGGGTGACGCGCAGCCGATCCGAGCGGCCGAACAGCCGGTCCGCGCTGAGCGCCACTTCGTAGGCCGACGTGATGAGCCCGCCGCTGCCGACCGCGATGTTCTGGCGCGATGCATCGCCGCGCCGGGTCCGCCAGACCGTGGCCGAGCCCGACAGGCGCAGCGTGCGGGAGAGCCGGATCTGGCCGCCCAGCGTGACGCCGTCGGTGTTCGCGCCGGCGCGGAAATCGTTCGGATCGAGCGACTGCAGGCCCAGCAGGCCTGCCGCCTCGGTCAGGTGGGTCAGGCTGCCGGTGACCATGATCCGGTCGTCGAGCTGGTACGACAGCGTGATGTGCTGCGCCCCGGTCTTGTACTTGTCGATGGTCGCCCGCGTCACCCGGTCGGGGAAGGAGAGGTCGGCCAGATCGCGGCGCGAATCGTTGCCGCTGAAGCCGGTCGAAACCGTCAGCCTGGAATTGAGCGCGAGCTCCATTCCGGCATAGCCGCCGCCCGACGCCATGCCCAGCAGCGGATTGGCGCCGCCGGTATTGACGTCATAGTCCGAGAACAGGCCGAAGCCGGGCTGCGTGCCCAGCGCCAGCGCGCCGTCGCCGAAGCCGAAGCGCAGCGCGACGTTGTTCTCGGGCGTGCTGGCGCGGAACGACGTCTGGAACGGCAGGTCGCCCTTCAGGAACGGCCGCGACGGATTGCGCGGCGCGATCGACATGGTGAGGTTCAGGCCATAGGGGTTGCGCACCGCCGCCGCGGCATCGGTGAAATTGCTGAAACCGCCGCTTACGCCGCCGCTATATTTGGTGCGCAGCCAGTCCGTCATCCGGCTGGTGATATAGCTTTGGAATTGCTCCAGGACCCCGTCGGGCCCCACCACGGAACCGCCGAGCAGCTTGCTGGACAGCGGAATGGCGAAATCCCGCTTTGTCGCACCGATGTCTTCGAACGCGTAGAAGAAGACGCCATTGGCTTCCCACTTGGCCTGGTTCTTCGGATCCGTGATCTTTCCCGCATCGGTGGATTGCAGCGCGCCGTTGACCAGATTGTACCATTTGAGCTTGTCGAAATTAAGCGGCGAGTTGGCGGCCGTCACGTCGAGCAGGCCGACGCCGTACACGCTGTCGACGCCCGGCGTGCCGAGGTCCCGCGCGGACTGCAGGATGATCTGCACCGTTTCCTTGGGATAGTTGGCGAGCCACGGCCAGCGATTGTGGATCAGCGCGATCGTGCCGGAGACCAGCGGCGCGGCGAACGACGTGCCGGACTGGCGCGTCACGCCGCCCTGATCGTCGGACACCAGGATCAGCTCGCCTGGCGCGACGATGGAGCGGTTCATGAGCAGGTTCTTCGGATCGCACTTGCCGTCGCTCTTCAGCAGGCAGGCAGTGCCGGGCGTGTTCGAAAAAGCCGAGATCGCGCCGGTGGGATCCACCGAACCGACCACGATCAGTGCGGGATCGGCGGCGAAATTCCAGGGGATGTTCTGCGTCTGCGCCTTGCCGTCGTTGCCGGCGGCGGTGACGAACACGGTGTTCTTCAGCGTGGGGACGACGCTGGGATCGGAAAAGACCGCTTTCCAGCCGCCGTCCAGCGTCATGCCCGGCACGCCCAGCGACATGTTGACGATGCTGGCGTTGCCGCTGCCGCTGCCGGCAAGCAGCGCCACGCCGCGCGTGATGTCACGCCAATTGGCGGTGCCGGTCTCGTCGAACGGATTGTAGGCGACGACCGACGCCATCGGCGCGATGCCCATCACGCCCTTGCCGTCGTGCGCGGCGACCATCAGGCTGGCGACCGCGGCGCCGTGGCCGTTGGTGAAGTTAGAGATGCCGTTGTACGAGACGATGTTCTGGCGGATCGCCGGATCGCCCACGGCGAAATCGAGCAGGCCGATGATGCTGTGCTTGCCCTCGCCCTGGATCTGCGTGATCGACGGCGTCCAGTTGATCGTCTTCATCCAGTGATCGACATGGTCGACGCCGGAATATTCCATCAGCCCGTCATACCAGTCGAGCATGAAACTCGCCCGCGCGGGCTGCGACATCTTGGCCAGCGACGACGGATCGTTCGGATCGATGCCGTATTTCGCGAACACGCTGGCGGCATAGCCGTCGCGGAACGACTTGCCGGTCTTCGCGGTGACCGCCGCGCCCCAGAACGCCGCCGACTGATCGACGAAGCCGTTGAGCTGCCCGGAAAGGGCGGCGTACTTGGTCGGATCGGCATCGTAGCTGCCCGCGGCGGCCCAGGCGGAATCGAGGCTGGTCCAGCTGCTGCCCAGCGATTGCCAGAACGGCGCGACCGTGCTCCAGCCGGGAGTCGTCGAGCCGGCGGAGGAGGCGCCAAGCGCGGGCGCGCCGCTGCCCCAGAACGGCGCGATGTTGCCGTAGAATGGGCTCAGGTTTCCCCAGAAGGGGGCGATATTGCCGTAGAACGGCGCGATGTTGCCATAGAACGGAGCGATGTTTCCATAGAATGGCGCAATGTTGCCGTAGAACGGAGCGATATTGCCGTAGAAGGGTGCGATGTTGCCGTCTTCGATCTCCGGACGTTGCTGGAAAGCGAAGCCGCTCGGCGGGCGGCGCTCAACATCAGCGCGGCGCAACTCGACGCGATGAAACTGTGCAACGATTCCGTGGCGAGCGCGGTTCATCGCCTGCAAGTGCCGGACATCGTGCCGGGCGAAGTCGAGACACCTGCGGGCGCAGGAACTCGCGATGCGGCAGGTTGATGATCCAGGTTAAGCCACTCGAAAATCTGCGTTTGTGGAACCGTCTGCGGGCAACGACGTTTAACCCGCGCTCGATACGGTAACCCCGTTGAGTGCCGCACGGGCGGCGTTAGGCTTAGGCCACAACTGCGAGGAAGCCACGCCCGGTGGTCTCGCCGATCTCAAATCGGCGGAGCCTTGCCCGGTGCATCCAGACGACGACGGCGAACGCCGAATTCCTTTATTCGAAGAACAGGTCCACGTCACCAAAGCGGATGTCGTGACCGACCAGGTGCGCGTCAGCACCAGCGTCGAAGAGCGTGCCGTGCTGATCGAGGAGGTGGTCGAGCGCGGCGACCTCCGCGTCGAACGCGTAGCGGTGGACCGCGCCGTCAGCCAAGCCCCGCCGCCGCGCGAGGAAGGGGAAACGCTCATCGTGTCGATCGTCGAGGAGCGGCTCGTCGTCGAGAAGCGCCTGTTCGTCATCGAAGAGCTTCGCATCACCCGCACCAGCACGACCGAGCGCGTCGCGATCCCGGAGACGGTTCGCGCCATGCGCGCGACGGTTGAGCGGGTGCCTGCGTCACCAACAACCGGGAGAGATACCGATGGCTGATCCGAACAACATGCGCGGAGACCCTCCGCGCGAGGTGCATATCGAGGATAAGAAGACCAACTGGTTGGCCTGGATCCTGCTCGCGCTCGGCATTCTGGCAGCGCTGCTGGCGCTCAGCCGCTGCGACCGCCGCCAAACGGTGGCCGCCGCTCCCGCTCCGGCGGCCGGGCCGGCGACCCCGCCGGTCGGCATCCAGCATGTGACGCTGCCGGGCGGGAAGGTCGTCGATCTCGAGCCGGCGACGCTGAATTACGACCTGCAGGCGTTCCTGGCATCGCCCGCCGCGCCGCCGCGCACGTTCACGTTCGACAAGCTGAACTTCGACACCAACAAGGCCGACATCCGCGCGGACGATCAGCCGACGCTGAGCGCGCTGTCGCAGATCCTCGCCGCCTATCCAAAGGCGGTCGTCCGCCTGGTCGGCTATGCCGATGCGCGCGGCACCGATGCAGCAAACGCCAAGCTCGGCGCCGATCGTGCGGCTGCGGTCGCCAAGGCGCTGACCGCGGCCGGCATCGACGCCAAACGAATCAGCAGCGCGAGCGGCGGCGACAGCAACCCGGTTGCGAGCAACGCGACCGCCGGCGGCCAGTTCGAGAACCGCCGCACCGAACTCGTCGTCACGAGCAAGTAAGTCCTTCACCGTCCCCCGAGGAGAAGACCGATGACCCGTACCATCACTGCCCTGTTCGACAAGCGCGCGGACGCCGAGGCCGCGAAGAACCGGCTGGAGGCCTCGAACGTCGATGCCGGCCACATCGCCATCCACGACAAGACCAGCCCCGGCTTCCACGCGACCGGCCACTCGACCACGCAGGACGTCGGCATGTGGGCGTCGATCAAGAACGCCTTCCTGCCCGACGAGGATCGCCACACCTATGAGGAGGGCGTGCGCCGCGGCGGCTTCTTGCTGACCGCCGATGTCGGCGAAGAGCATGTCGACGAAGCCGTGCGCGTGCTCGAAGAGGCCGACACGGTCGACATCGACGAGCGCGCCGGCCAGTGGCGCTCGTCCGGCTGGGACTATGCTCCCGAAGCCGCGATGGGCGCGGGCGTGGGCGCTTCCGCCTACGGTTCCGACAGGACGGTCGGCGGCACCGACGTCGCAGGCGAGCAGAGCATCCCGATCGTCGAGGAAAGCCTTGTCGTCGGCAAGCGCGAGGTCGATCGCGGTGGCGCGCGGGTTCGTTCGTACGTCACCGAGATCCCCGTCCACGAGCAGGTACGCCTGCGCGACGAGAAGATCAGCGTTCAGCGCCGCGCGGTCGACCGGCCGCTGACCGACGCCGACGACGCGTTCCGCGAGCGCACGATCGACGTGACCGCAACGGGCGAGGAAGCGGTGATCGGCAAGACCGCGCGCGTCGTCGAGGAAGTAGTCGTCTCCAAGACCGCGGGCGAGCGCGTCGAGGAGATCAACGACACGGTGCGCCGCACCGACGTGGAGATCGACGAAGACGCCGGCACGACGGCCGACCCGACCTACCGCCGCTAATGTCCGGGTGGCGTGCGGGTAGCCCGCACGCCATCTCGACCGGCAAAGATCCGCCGACCTTCAGCGGCATTTCGGCAAGGATGGTGCAGAATGCTGCTGGGTTCGGGCACGGCGCCTGCCGAAGTCGAGGCGGAGGTATCCGCTGCCGGGCGAAACGTCCGCAACCAGCTTCTCGCCCGCGTCGCCGAGAGCTTTCCCGGCCTGCCGGTAGGCAGGAGCAGGGTAGAAAGCGGCGGCGGCGACCATGTTCTGCTCATCATCGATGACACCTACGCATTCCGCTTCCCCAGGGCCGGCATGCACGACCTCAAGCTCGAAATCGCCGTGCTCGGGCTTTTGCAGCGCCGGTCGGTCGTGCCGACGCCTTCCTATGACTATGTCGATCCCGCGGGCCGTTTTGCCGGCTACCGCTTCATCGAAGGGATAGAACTGACCCAGTCCCGGTTTGCTGCGCTCTCGCCGGTGGGCAAGGATCGCGTGCTCGGCCAGGCCGCGATGTTCCTGTCCGCGCTCCACAGCCTGCCGCGCGACGCGGTGGATCGGGCGGGCCCCTGGCCGATGGCATGGACCGCCGCCGAATATGCCGAGCGCGGCCTGACCGAACGCTTGCCGTCGATCGCCGCGTGCGCGCCGCACCTCGCCGGGCCGATCGAAGCGTTTTACCGGAGCTACCGGCATGAGCGCCTCGACCGTCTGGTCGTCGTCCACGGCGATCTGGTCGCCGATCACATCCTGCTGGACGAAGCGGCCGAACGGCTCGCCGGGATCATCGACTTCGGCGACGTGGCGATCGGCGATCCTGCGCAGGATTTGCTGGCGTTCTGGAGCTACGGGAAGGAAGCCGCGTCCCGGATCGTGCAGCTTTACGGCCCGAGCGACGCCGATTCCGGCCTGCTCGGTCGATCGCGCAACCACTTCATTCGGCACCGCATCGACCAGTTGTTCCAGCAGCTCGGCCAAGGCGCCGGCGATGAAGCGCGTGCGGAGATGTTCGATCTGGAGGCACTGCTGCAGTCACCGGAGTGCGCGCCGACCGGGCCGACTTCCTAGACGCAGTATAGATGCTTGAGGATGGGAAGCGTGACCGAGAAGCCGCCGAACGCAAAGCCCGCCGGCCGCGCGACACCCGCGCTCGGCATCGCTAGAGCGGATTACGATCAGGTTGAATCACCCCTCGCCTTCAAGGGAGGGGCCGGGGGTGGGGCCTCTCAGCAAGCGTGCGGTGCG